>CAIQOJ010000108.1 GCA_903873395.1 uncultured Acidimicrobiaceae bacterium | reverse complement strand
TATCTTGGCTGGACATGGGACTCGACCGCTTCGGGCTGGTCCTGTGGCAGCGGCCCTGCGCTGATCGTGGACTACACGGGCACACCGACCAACTTCGGCATCGGCCTCCAGCAGCATCTCCTGAGCCTGAGTGGAACCACCACCACGGGCGGGACGACGGGAGGAACACCGACACCGACACCGACACCTGCACCTGCACCTGCACCGGGGGTCGGACTCTCCTCGACCACGGCAAGTTTCGCCAACACCACGGTGGGAAGCACATCTGCGACAGCGACCATCACCGTGACCAACACCGGTAATGCTGCCCTCAGCGTGCAAGGCACCTCCATCGCTGGGGCCAACGCCGGTGACTTCAAGGTCGCATCGTCGACGTGCTCGTCAGTTGCCGCATCAGGAACCTGCTCGCTCGGAGTGAACTTCACGCCCTCGGCTGCCGGAAGCCGGACCGCCACGCTGTCGTTGACGGACAACGCGGCGTCGAGTCCGCAGGTGATCACCTTGTCGGGCACCGGAGTTGTCCCCGTCTCCACACCAGGTAGCGGCTCTGCCTCCGTCAAAGTGACCTACACCGTGGTCAACTCCTGGCCAGGTGGGCTGCAAGCCAACCTGACATTCACCAACACAGGGACGACGACCATCGGCTCGTCAGCCACGCCCTGGGTGGCCAAGTTCAACCTTCCGGCCAGCGAGACGATCTCGAGTCTCTGGAACGCCACCGGGTCCTACGCCATCAACGGCTCCGTGCTTGCCGTCACCGCCCAGGCGCCGAGCTGGCAGCAGACCTTGGCACCGGGGCAGAGCTGGTCGATCGGCTACGTGACCAACAACGGCGTGGCCTCGCCGACCAACTGCACGCTGAGTTGAGTCGTTCGGCCTCGGCCTTGGCCTCGGCCTGAGAAGTGCCCCGCTGCGTCGCCTTCGGTGATGCAGCGGGGCTCTACCTCCCTCGCCGCACCATCGCGGCGATCAGCGAAGACGTGGCGCTGGATCTTGGTAGGTCGAGGCCAAGGTGGCGATCCACTCTTGGTCGCCCAAGGGATCGCTGGGCTCCTTGACCCCAATGCCCCGAGCAGCAAGATCCGAGGCCAACAGCTCGACCACGGTGTCGAGGGTGAGGGGATCACCACCGCCATCATGGGTCGCCACCTCGGCGGTGTTTGCGAAGACATCGGCCTTCCATGACACCGTGATGCGCACGTCGGTGTCGTCGAAGTGAGCTTGTTCGGCTCCGGTGCCATCAAGGACACACCAGCCCAGCGCGTCTCGGATCAGCCGAGACTCGCTAGTGAGGCCCTCAGGCATACGTGCATCCGGCTTCCCGAGCGAGGCAACACCATGGAAGGTGGCCTCGTTGTCGGACAGCACGCCGACGTTGCCGAACGGAGCGCTCTCCACGACTGCGGGGCCCTCTGGCCCCGAAGGCCAGTAGTGGAAGTCGCCTCCGGGCCCTGCGTAGAACCACGAGACTGCCGTGACGATCTTGGTTCGCCACTCCTCGAAGAGCCCTGAGGTCTTCATCGTCTTGAGGAGCCAGACCGGCTGGGTGGCCCGGGTGAATCCCCGGAAGGCGGGAATGTCGAGATGGGGAGGGAAGGCGAACGGTGTCGGGCCCATGATGTTGACGTAGACCGCCTGGGGACGGACCACGGCTTCATCTCCTCCAGCGAGCTGCCTGGCCCCTTCGACGAACCGGGAGTTGGCCAAGATCATCTCGGCACCTGGAACAAGTGACTTGCCTTCCCTGGCAAAATCCTGGCGGAACCATGGAGGGGTGAATGTTCCCCGTTCGCGACCCAGGGCAGCCATTTCGGCGTCGCTGGCCGCGTAACTGGCCAGCGGCCAGAACGGGCCTGCGCTCCTGACCGCGGCAACCACTGCCTCAGGTTCGTCCCAGGCGGGACTGAGTCGAACTGCTGTCTCTTCCACGAAGCCTCCCCTGGGCTCAGTTGGCAGTATCGGTCACCCGCTGGATGAAGACGCCGGGGAGGTTCGGATCGGCTCGCCAGCGCTCGAGGTAGCCGACGTAATCCAAGAGGCTCCCCGTATAGGTCAGGTTGCGAGCCGCTCTCGAGTCGATGGCCTGCTGCTCACTGTTGTAGAAGCTGGGCGTGCATGCCATGAAGTAGCGGGCTCCACCGAATCCAACGCCATGCAGGACCGACAGCCATTCGTCCTCGGCCCCTTCTTCCGACTCGATCACGGTGATCCCGTTCTCGATGCACGTCTCGACGATGGAAGCCACATGTTTGGCCGATTCAGACAAGAGATGAGAGAAGTTCGTTCCGAATCCGCCCTGGACAAGGCTGATCAGGAGCATGTTGGGGAACCCGCTGGCCAAGACGCCGTGCAGCGTGTGGGCACCTTGGGCCCAGCGCTCTGACAGGGCCACCCCGTTGCGACCGACAGGATCGAATCCGAGTCGGTGGTGCAGATCGGTAGTGACCTCGAAGCCCGACGCATAGATGAGCAGGTCCACCGGATACTCCACGCCGTCCACCACTGGACCGCGAGCACTCACGGCATCGACCCCACGGCCATCGGTGTCGACGAGATGGACGTTGGGGCGGTTGAAGGCCGGGAGGTACTCGTCGTGGAAGCACACGCGCTTGCAGTGCTTGCCCCAGTAGGGCTTGAGCTTCGCCGCCGTCTCGGCATCATCGACGACCTCGTCGACCCGTCGACGGATGGCCTCCATCACCTCGAAGTCGATGCGCTCGAGCTCCTCGGCTTCTGCCGGTGTGTCCGCCGCCTTCTGGGTGTCGACCCACATCACCTCGGTCCAACCATCGTCCACCATGTCGACGTCAGGCTTGGCCCCAGTGACAGCCTGCGTGAAGTTCACGATGCGCTCGTGCTGCCAACCCGGAGGAAGACTCTCGAACCACTCGACATCGGTGGGCTGCTGGTTACGCACTCCTACAGCCCCCGGCGTGCGCTGGAAGACGTAGAGCTCGTCAGCCACCTTGGCCACCTGGGGCACGACCTGGACCGCGGTGGCACCGGTGCCGATGATGCCGACCCGCTTGCCGACCAGATTGCTCATCGGCTCGGTCGGACTGCCCCCGGTGTAGGCGTAGTCCCAGCGGCTGGTGTGGAACGCCGTGCCCTCAAACTCTTCGATGCCGGGGATTCCCGGAAGCTTGGCTTTGTGCAGGATGCCTCCTGCCAGGACGAAGAAGCGCGCCGACAGTCGGTCGTTGCGACTGGTCGTCACCTGCCAACGCTGCGCCTCGTCGTCCCACGCAGCTCCGGTGACGTCGGTCTGGAACAGCGCACGGGGATACAGGTCGAAGGTTCGGGCCAGCAGCTGGGAGTATTCGAAGATCTCCGAGGCACTGGAGTAGCGCTCGGTGGGCATGAATCCCGTCTCTTCGAGCATCGGCATGTAGACGTACGACTCCACGTCACACATGCAGCCCGGATACCGGTTCCAATACCAGGTGCCGCCGAAATCGCCTGCTTTCTCGACGATCCGTACATCGGTGATGCCGTGCTTGGCCAGATGGATGGCGGTGAGCATCCCGGCAAAACCCCCACCCACAATCACCACGGTGGTCTCTTCAACCACGGGATCCCGGGTGAAACCTGGTTCTACGTAGGGGTCACGATCGAGCTCTTCGCTCAACTCCTGCCACTGGGCCATGCCGTCAGGACGGGTGCGCTTGCGCTTTTCTTGCTCGTAGCGCTGGCGCAACTCGTCGATGGAGAGCTTCTGTCCGCTGTCGTCTTCCACCATGGCTGCTGCCCTTCCCCTGAGAACCGCGTGTCGACCGAGTCGGTCAGACCCAAGATCCTGCCACGCGGCGAGGCACAGCATCTCCTACCCGACCAGCGAGGCTCGGTGTCAGCGGCAGATGCTCAGTGCGTGGAAGGAGTGACCCGCAGATTCAGCTGCCCAGCCAGGCCGGCAGACCGGTGCCGCTCGATGGCGGCACGCTCAGGTGAACCCATCTGCTCGAGGAACGCCGCATGCGAGACATACTCGACGAGGGCAACCGCGTCCCAGAGCTCTGCGACCTCGCCGAGCAGAAGACCCGTGACGTCGCCGTGGAAGATGATCTTCCCGCCTCGGTCCCCAAGCACCTCCTGCATGGCGGAGGCATAGCGCTCGTAGGCCTCACGTCCCGAGATGTCGATGGACGGGTCGTCGTCGTAGGTGGCCCGGTCCTTGAATTTCACCAGGTTCACCATGACGAAGGGGCCATCTTCAGTCACATCGAAGAACGACTCCAGCTGTCCCGGCACCGGAAAGACTGCGTTGGTGACGTCCATCAGATCGGTGCTCCTGCGTTGGGGTCAGGCGTTGGGGTCAAGCATTGGGTTCAAGACAGTGGGTTCAAGACAGTGGTTGCGCGTGGCCTGGGTGAGCTCAGCCCTCAGCTACCGCTATGGCCTCGTGGATGGCTAGGACCCGTCGTGCCTCGTCGACGTGGAGGTTCTCGATCATCCGTCCATCAACGGTCACCACGCCCCGGCCCTCCCGCTCGGCCTCTTCGAACGCCGCGATGATGCGTCCCGCCAACTCCACCTCGTCGGCTTCGGGCGAGAACGCCTCGTTGCAGGGTTCCACCTGGCTCGGATGGATCAGGGTCTTGCCATCCATGCCCAGTTGGCGTCCCTGACGACACTCGGCAGCGAAACCACTTTCGTCTTTGATGTCGTTGAACACCCCGTCCACGATCACCTTGTCGGTGGCCCGGGCGGCCAGCAAGCTGAGATAGAGGCCTCCGAGCAGTGGGTCGCGACTCGGGACCCGCTGCGCATGGAGCTCCTTGGCCAGGTCGTTGGTGCCCATGACCAGTACGTTCAGTCGCTCAGATGCACCGCAGATCTCCTCGGCGTGCAGCATGGCCACTGGCGTCTCGAGCATTGCCCAGATGCGTGTCCGGTCCGGGGCACCGTGCCGCTCGAGCGCGGACTCCACGGCACGTACGTCAGCTGCCGAGTTGATCTTGGGAACAACGATGGCGTCTGGACCGGCCTTGGCGATCGCAGCCACGTCATCGTCGTGCCACGGCGTGCCGATCCCGTTGGCCCGAATGGTGATCTCTCGACGCCCGTAACCGCCAGCGGCGAACATCGCACACGCCCGCTCTCGGGCCTCAGACTTGGCATCCGGGGCAACGGCATCCTCGAGGTCGAAGATGAGCGCATCGGCAGGAATCGCTTTCGCCTTTTCCAGGGCTCGTTCGTTGGCCGCGGGCATGTAGAGGACACTCCGGCGCGGACGAAGGTCAGGGGCAGCCATGTCAATCCTCCAGGGTGATGGTCGCGTAGAGCTCAGCGAGCTCAGGGTCTCGGGCAGCCAGGTCATCGGCCAGGTCGACCATGACCCGGCACTGCTTGACCGAGGCATCGTCTTCCATCTTTCCGTCGAGCATGACTGCTCCCGTCCCGTCACCCATGGCGGCGATGACACGCTGGGCATGGCGGACATCGGCTGCACTGGGAGAGAACACGCGACGGGCGATGTCGATCTGAGCCGGGTGCAGCGACCAGGCACCGACACAGCCAAGGAGGTAGGCGTTGCGGAACTGGTCCTCACAGGCCACGACATCGGCGATGTCGCCGAACGGGCCGTAGTAGGCCGAGATGCCGTTGGCCTGGCAGGCATCCACCATGCGAGCGATGGTGTAGTGCCACAGGTCTTGCTGGAAGATGGCCCGAGAACCGTGGATGTCGCCGTCCACGGGATCCTGTCGGACCAGATAGTCCGGATGACCGCCGCCCACCCGGGTGGTCTTCATTCTCCGGTTGGCAGCCAAGTCGGCGGGGCCCAGTGACAGGCCTTCCATGCGGGGCGATGCGCCACAGATCTCTTCGACGTTGGCCACCCCTCGGGCCGTCTCGAGGATGGCATGGACCTGGATCGGGCGTGTCAATCCGGCCCGGGCTTCGAGTTGGGCCAGCAAGCGATCCACGTAGTGGATGTCTTCGGCACCTTCGACCTTGGGGATCATGATGACGTCGAGGGCATCTCCGACCTCGGTCACCGCCGCGATGATGTCATCGAGCGCCCAAGGAGAGTCGAGCGCATTGACCCGGGTCCAATACTGGGCGCTCCCGAAATCCACCGACCTGCCGACATCGACCATGCCTTGACGGGCGGCCTCTTTGTCACTGGCCGGAACCCCGTCTTCGAGGTTGGCCAGGAGTACGTCGACCTTGGTGGCCAGATCAGGGAGCTTGGCCACCATCTTCGGATTGGACGCTGGGAAGAAATGGATCATGCGCGACGGCCGGAACGTGGCCTCGCGCAGGGGCTGGGGAGCACCGACAGCTAATGGTCGGAAGAAGTCCTTCGGGGAGCGCACGTGACCTCCAGGATCGATGGGTGCCGTGAAACCTTAGGGGATCTGACAACGAAGCTCGGAGAAGATCTCCGGTCGCCTAGTTCAGTCTGGCGTTCTGACCCGACAGAGAACTGACAGTAATAATGACAGAATGCTGCATGCTTCGGATGTTGTCCCGGGGCAACAGAATTGCTCAGACCGCGGATAGTGAGGACCAGTCATGGACCAAGAGATCAATCGGAGAAGTTTCCTTGGCAAGGGTGCCGTCATGGGTGGAGCCGCCTTGCTCGGCACGGCCGCGGCTGCCGGTCTGGCTGGCTGCGGAGGCGGGTCGTCGTCGTCCAGTGGGACGTCGAGTTCCTCAGGAACAGCCGGAGTCGGCACGGGTACCCCGGTCAAGGGCGGCACCCTGACCGTCGCCGTCACCTCGGAGATCAACGGGTTCTATCCGGCCACGTCCAATCTCGACTGGACGGGCCGGACCTACGCCAACTCCCTCTACGACCTGCTCGTGGTGGTGGGTTCGGACGGCGGCTACGAGCCATACCTCTGCCAATCGATCACCCCCAACTCCACCTTCGACGTCTGGACCATGACGTTGCGGCCCGGCGTGACCTTCCACGACGGCTCGGCCCTCACCTCCGCAGTGGTCGTGTCCAATGTGAACGCGCTCAAGGGTTCGCTCCTCACCGGCAAGGCATTGCAGCAGGTCACGTCGGTGACCGCCCCTGACGCAATGACGGTGACCTACACGCTCGCCGGGCCCAATCCAGATTTCCCGCTTCTCTTGACGACCCAGGTCGGCTACGTGGTGGCTCAGTCGATGATCGACCAGGCAAAGTCCGGCACCAAGACGGTGACCCCGGTGGGCACCGGTCCGTTCGTCTACTCCGAATGGCAGCCGAACGACCACTTGACCGTCACTCGGAACCCCCATTACTGGCGGGCCGGCCTGCCCTATCTCGACAAGGTGGTCTTTCGCCCGGTGACCGACTCGGTCCAGCGGGAGAGTGCACTCAAGACCGGATCCGTGGACTTCATCGTGTCGAACGACCCAGGGACCGTCGTCCGGTTCAGTGACAATCCGAGCTACCAGGTGGTCGACTCCCGAAACGAGGTCGTCGGTGAGCCGAACATGACCTTCATCGCCCTCAACACTGCAGTGGCTCCCACCAACGACCTCTCGATCCGTCAGGCCCTGACCAAGGCCACCAACCAGTCCGTCATCCAGAAGGTCTTCGGGAAGGGGCTCCAGTCCCCCGTCAACGGTCCGTTCCTCAAGGGTTCGCCTTACTACACGGACAACGGTTTCCCCAGCTACAACCTTTCGGCGGCCAAGAGCCTCGTCAGCCAGTACAAGGCGAGCCATGGGACCCCCACCGTGGCCATCGTCACCATCACCGATCCTCGGCTTGCCGTTCTTACCCAGCTGCTCCAGCAGATGTGGCAGGAAGCGGGCTTCGTTGTGACGATTCAGCCAGTCGAGCAGGCCGTGCTCGCCTCGAACCTGATTGCCGGCAAGTACCAGACGATCACGGTGACGCAGTTCGGTGCGGTGACCCCGGACCTCAACTACAACTGGTGGAGCACGACAACGATCTCCCCTCCAGGAACGCTCGCCCTCAACTACACCCGCAATAGCGACCAGGACATCGAGTCCGCACTTCTCCAAGGGCGCGCCACGACGGACGCGGCCACCCGGAACTCCGCCTATCAAACGGTCTCCAAGCAACTGGCCGACGACCTGCCCTACATCTGGCTCGGCCAATCGATCTTTTCCGAGGTCGCAGAGTTGCGGGTGCAGAACTTCAATAACCTGAAGACCCCGGACGGCAAGTCGGTGCACTCCTTCCTCGAAGGAACGTTCTTCCCCACAGAGATCTGGCTCCAGAACTGATCGATCGTCCACGCGCCGAGGAGGACCAAGCATGACCAAGCTCGTAGACCCGGCTTCCATCGTCGCCCCGGCACGGGTTCGCCTGCACCCGTTCAAGGTCATGGTCGGACCGGTCACTCACCTGGCCGAAGAGCGCCAACGCTTGGCCGGTCTTCGCTATGAGGGCTTCGAGGTCAGCCAGCTCGGTTCCACCATCGGCGGGATCATCGAAGGCGTCGACATCACCGGAACCCTCTCTGACGCACTCATCGCCGAGATCCGGCGCTGCCTCCTTGACTTCAAGGTCATCTTCTTCCGCAATCAGCCGCTGACTCCTGAGCAGCATGTGGCCTTCGCCCGGCGATTCGGTGACCTCGAGATCCACCCATTCATCCCCTCGAACACGACACAGCCCGAGTTGGTCCGCTTCGAGAAAGAAGCGCAGGTCGGTGGGTTCGAGAACGTCTGGCACTCTGACGTGCCGTGGCGCGCCGTCCCATCAGCAGCTGCCGTGCTGCATGGCATTGAGATACCCGCCATCGGTGGCGACACCGCCTTCTGCGACATGTATGCCGCCTACGAGGGTCTTGACAACAAAACCAAGGCCCGCATCGACGGTCTGACCGCCATCAACGATTTCACCAAGGCATTCGGCCACACACTCGATGACGCCGGCCGCGCGGCCATGCACGAGCAGTATCCCCCGACTGAGCACCCTGTCGTCCGCACACATGGGGAAACTGGTCGCAAGCTCCTCTATGTCAACCGGGCCTTCACCCAGTCCATCGTGGGCATGGACGAGGCCGAGGGAAATGAGCTCATCGACTTCCTCGCCAGCCAGGCCAACACGATTGAGTATCAATGTCGATTCCGCTGGGAACAGGACTCGGTGGCCATGTGGGACAACCGTGCCGTACAGCACTTCGCCCTCAGCGACTACTGGCCCGAACGGCGGGTCATGGAGCGTGCCAGCATCATCGGCGAAGTGCCGTTCTGACCCACCCCACAGCAATCCCCCTGGTTCTGCCCCGGCGCTGTCCCCTCAGCGCAACTGAGGCCGCATCTCGTCTCCCATGCGGCTGATGCTGCCCTTCAGTTCCACCTGATCAGCAAGACGGGACCCGGGAATCATCACGATCCGATCCAGTCCCACCTCGAGCCGCGATGCGAGAAGAGAGACGCACTCGTCGACAGGGCCGGCAACGGCGAACGCGTCGAGGAATTCGTCGGACAGGTCCGAGGCGTGCGACTGACTGTTACCCAACTCCAGGTCAACTGGACCAACTCACGGGTACCCGGTCAACACGAGGTGGGTCAGGAAGATGACCACCAGGTGGGGCGCTGCCATGGTTGGTGCCTTCTACGCCGTGGTCGGGAAGGTGAAGCCTGGTAAGGCTGGTACGCGATAAGTCACCATGTAGGTGAGTTGGCGCATGGTTGGGTAACAAAGCGGAAAGTCACTTATCTAGTGACTTTCCGCTATACTACTTAGCAAGGAGGCCGCTGTGACCCGCCAACTGGAGTTGATCGACACGCTGCTAGCGGACGGCCGAGGCGAATTCACATTCGACGAGGCCCGGGCCGCCCTGGGGGTGTCCACCCCTGCCACGGCGAATGCCCTTCGCCAGCTGGCCGCGAAGGGCCTGGTAGACCGCCTCACCCGCGGCCACTACGCCATCCGGCCCCTCGGGTCTTTGGGAACCTCCGCCGTAACGGAGAGTCTCACCTTGGCTGTCGGTGCCGCCTTCGAGGGGAAGGAGCATCGGATCGCCTACCTCAGTGCCCTGAGCGAACTCGGACTGGTCAGTCATCCGGTTCGCTCGGTTTTTGTCGCCTGCACTCAGCAGGTCCGGTTCACCACGGTCAGCAAGCGACAGCTGCGCTCCATCGTCGAGAAGCCCGAGACGATCCACCTTGAGGCGGAACCTATCGGGCGGTCCTGGCGATCCAACGTAGAGAGGGCACTCTTCGAGAGTGCACTCCGGGTCGACCTCACTGGCGGAGTCGAACGGCTCGCCGAGGCGCTCGACTCCGGATCGCGGGACGCGGATCCGAAACGGATCACGCGCCTGGCCACGGCGTTCGGTGCGCGTGGTCGGGCAGCTGAACGACGCCTGGCATCGCTCGCACACGCTTTGAACCTTCCGCTCTCGTTGGACCCCGTGGTCGGCAAGCGGCAACCGGTGATCCGACTCGACACGAAGGATGGACGAGTTGAGTGGACCGATGTCAGGTACCGCGTCGCATGGAACACGACAATCGACGAGCTGCAAGCAATCGTGGGGAACTGACGGTGCTCACCCGGCACGCCATCACGCGCCGAGCAGATCATGACGGCGTCGATGCAGAGCATTGAAAAAGGATTGGCCGGGCAGATCGAGGTGGGATTCACCAGGAGGCAGATCGGGTGGATTGCTCAATCTCACGAAAGGCAGAGGCAGAGAGGGGTCGGGGGTTTCAGGGGATGGGGAGGGATGCCTCGGTTCTTCATCACGACGGTTCAAGAGGCCAATTCCAGTTCGCTCCTCATCGAACTCACTCATCTCTCAATCACCACCGAGCATCACTGGGATCTCCTCAAGGTCGGACGCGGACTCGCCGGGGCGTGGCGGCTGGTGCCTGGGGTCTGCCGACGGAAGGTGCGCTGCAAGGGCGATAGCCTCTCGGCCAACAAGGTTCACCCAACCACCGTCGAGGAGAAGCCGTTCCATGGATGTCACCAACGCCGTACTGCCCGAGCATGACCAGGCCGTCGCGTTCTTCTCCTCGCCCGAGGATGGCCCGTTCGTCATGGTCAACCTGCTCAAGTTCAAAGACCAAGCTGAGTACGAAGACGGATCGAACGCCCACATGACGGGCCGCGAGGCCTACCAGGTCTACGGCGTGGGCGTGACCGCCCTCGTGGAGAGCCTCGGAGGCACCCTTCACTTCTCTGGCGATGTCACCGGTCTGCTCCTTGGCGAGGTCGAGGACCTGTGGGACGCAGTGGCACTGGTGGAGTATCCGTCCAACGAGGTCTTCATGCAGATGACCCTCTCGCCTGAGTATCAGGCCATCGAGCCCCACCGGACCGCCGGTTTGGCTGGCCAACTCAACATCCGCACCAAGCCCCAGCGCTGAACAGCCGCCGTCTCTGGGATGTCCCAGACTCGACGCACCGTCCAGCAGGCTTGATGATCTGAGAGCGCCACTGTTCGCCTATGGCGTCCTGGCGTTCAGCCAGCACGCCATAGCGCTGTCGAAGGCACGTGCTGTCGCGGCACGTGCTCCCTGACGACAGAGTTGCTTACCGGCAGAGTTGCTTACCGGCAGAGTTCTCCAGGCAGGGTGCTGAGGGTTACCCGATGCTCCACGATGGCTGTGCCTTCGACGACATCGTCGTGGTCGAAGGTGGCCCGACTCAGTCGACCGATGGTCTGGTGAAGTGGACAACGAAGCCGGCCTGACCGAGGGGGTAGCGACCGGCCTCTTTCATGCCCGCACGTGCCGCCAGTCCAGCGAAGTCCGTGGCCCGGTAAGGATGCACCACAACGCCTCGGGCGCCGTAGCGAATCTTGCGCAACTCGAGTCGGATTCCCGGTGCCGGAAACGATGCCACCACGTGGTTGGCGGCTCGGCCCATGCGACTCAACAGGCCGGCGGCATCATCGACGTAGTCGAATACGCCAAGGGCCATGGCCAGGTCATAGGAGTCGACGTCCTCGAGGTCTTCCCACCCGTGCTGGCGGACATCCACCAGGCCAGGGAACTTGGCCGCCTCGCGCTTGGCCATAGCCACCATGTTGTCGGCGGGATCGAATCCAGTGACCCGAATGCCCTGACCGGCGAGCGGGGCGAAGAGCGGCCCACTCCCGCAGCCGACGTCGAGGACACTGGTCACCCCAAGGGCCTGAGCGGTGTAGACGGCAGCCTCAAGCCGGTCATACATCGGGCCACGGCCGAGCAGCCGGGCAACCTTCTCACTCTTGTAGAACGAGGAGAACCGAGAGGCTCGCTCATGGAAGTACGTCTCGAAATCTGCCTCAGCCACCTGTGCATGCCTCGCTTCCGTATCGTTGGAGTACGTCGATGAATACACCTTCGACCCGTTCTCGGCCCAAGAGCTGCTTGGCCACGGGGACCGAGCGGATTTCTGACCGAGCGGGCAACGTCGCCCCGAAATCGTAGGAGTGATAGTAGAGGACGGCCTTGTCCACCCTGTCGACTGCCGATCGGGTCACGGCTTTGGGGAAGAGGCGCTGGTAGCTGCCCCCGCCAATGGGCAGGCGACCCCAAGACAGCACGGGGATCTCCTGGACCGGCGATGCAGGTCCCAGGACCGAAGTGTCAGAGACGTAGGTGAACCCAGCCTCGGCGATGGCGGCCCGATAGCGATCAAGACCCAGGGTCCGAGGAACATCAAAGCGGGGCGAACGAAAGCCGGTAATCGGTCGCTCCACCAGGGCCTCGAGTTCCTCACGACCTTTGCGCAACCAGTCGACCAGTGCGCCGTACTCCTCGGGCAGATGCCCGTGGTCGGGACCGTGGCTGGCAATCTCGTGGCCGGCCTCGGCCAATGTTCGAAGCTCATCTGCCACCAGCGGGGCGTAGTTGGCCACGGTGAAGAGGGTGAGCACGGCACCAGTTCCCGCCACCAGTTCAGCCAGGCCGTCGAGTCCGCTCGCACAGACAGCCGGACGGGGCATGTCGACGCCCAGTTCAGCCATGCCGTCGTACCAATCCTCCACATCCACCGTGAGATAGACCTGCGTGCTCATCGCGTTCCTTTCTCCGGGCCCGGGCTGCCCTGGGCCACCATTTTCCTCGGTCGACCCATCTCTGCATAGACGGCCCGCAACCGCTCGATGACTCGGGTCTCAGAGAACGTGGCCCGCACATGGTGGCCACAGGTCTCACCCAGTGTCACCAGCCCAGCCCGGTCGTCGAGCAAGTCGGTGACGAGGCGGATCAGGGCCGACAGATCCCCGCGGGGCACCAGCAGACCTGTCGAAGGCTGGATCACCTCGCGCATACCCCGGATGTCGTAGCCGGCAACCGGGCGCCCCATGGCGGCAGCCTCCATGGCCACCCGGGGGATGCCTTCTCGGTAGGAGGGGAGAACGACCAGATCAGCAGCGGCCAACCAGGGCATGACGTCGTCGACACCACCAACAAACTCCACGTGGCCCGCTGCCGTTGCTGCAGCCACCTCGGCTTCGGACAGGGCATCGGCCTGGTCGTGCTCGAACGGGCCCACGTGGATGAACCGCGCCCGGTCGGACAGGGCACCAGCCAGGGCCAAGAAGTCCGCGCATCCCTTCTCGCGAACCAGCCGGCTGACCATGACCACGATGGGCCGTTCGTCAGTGACCGCCGGTGCGGCTGGTGCCAAGAACCGGTCCATATCGATCCCGTTACCTAGGTAGGTGATCTTGGACGCCGAACAAGCCCGGACCTTGGGCAGCACCTGCTCGTCTTCGCGGCTCTGGACGAGGACGCGCTGCGCCCAGGTACAGCACCACCGTTCGAAGCACCACCCGAGCAGGTTGGCCGCTCGGCCATTTCCCTCGAAGTAGAGAGCACCATGCATGGTGTAGATCGCTGGCGTGCCGGTAAGGCGAGCTGCCGGAAGGCCCAGGAAGGACGCCATCGGGGTGTGGGTCTGGGCGAAGGCATATCTGCCCTTGCGGAAGGCACCCACCAGCTGAACGAACGAACGGATGTCCGACAATGCGAACTCTCGGCGGATGGGGACGACGTCGACGTCGACACCAGTTGGTGGATCCGGATAGGCGTCACCACTGATCACGGTCCAGTCGACATCGTCCAAGGTCCGGAGCTGGTTGGCCAGGAGTACTCGGGCGGTCAGTGACGTGGTGACGACTCGACAGCCGCGCATGGTCGTGCCTTTCGGCGCCGTTGCCTCCAATCCTTCGGTCATCGTCTCGTCACCTCCTGTGGTCCGGCCAGCGCTGTCATCATCGTCATCAGTGAGTTCGTCACCCTAGAGGGCGCCCGCCGACGCCCAGCGGTCTGCCCAGGCTTGGAGGGCAAGCACGGCCCACAATTGGTAGGCGTGGTCCCGTCGTCCCGACAGGTGGTCGCGCCACGCCCGTCTGATCGGGGCTGGGTCGAGGAGGCCTTGGTCAGCCAGACGACGCTCTCCGAGAAGCTCTTCAGCCCAGGGACGTAACGTCCCGCGCAGCATGTCGCCTATGGGGAATCCGAACCCCATCTTGGGGCGGTCGAAGAGTTCGGTTGGGACATGTCGGGCCAGGACCTGGCGGACAAGCCACTTGGTCGTACCTTCGCGGAGCTTCACGTCGAGCGGCAGGCGCCACGCCACGTCGAACACCCCGCGATCGAGGAACGGCACCCGACTCTCCAGGGCGGTGGACATGGCCGCCCGATCGAGCTTGGTGAGAATGTCGTCGGGCAGATAACCCACCAGGTCCAGCCAGAGCATCTGCTCGGTGATCCCGTCGAGCCGAGGCCACTCGTCGGGCTTCGAGGCCACCGAAGCGCTCGGCCCCGCTCCGATCACCATGTCCTCGGCATGGTCCCAGTAGGAGACCAGCGAGAGATAGGCAGCTTCAAGGCCCGGCGCAGCCAGCACCTTGGCTACCTTGGCCACCTTGGTCGACGGGATGCGCACGTCGAACCGAGGCGAGGCTTTGGCGGCCATCTTGGCTGCCCCGTCGATCCACGCCGGTGGGACAGCTCCCAATGCGGACCCCGTGGCTCGCCGCACCGGCACGGGCATCCCTTCGGCCCGACCCCAGATCCGACCCAGCCATGCGTGACGGTTGTAGCCGGCAAAGAGCTCGTCGCCTCCGTCGCCCGACAGAGCCACGGTCACATCGGTTCGAGCCAGTTCACTGACCAGAGCCATAGGGATACCCGACACGTCACCGAACGGCTCGTCCCAGATGTCTGGGACACGAGCGACCACATCGCCAGCTTGATCGCGTGTGACCTCAAGGGAGGTGTGCTCCGTGCCCAGATGAGCGGCAACGGCAGCTGCCTCCTTTGATTCGTCGAACACTTCGTCGGCGTAGCCGATCGTGTAGGTCCGCACGGGCACCGAGCTGTGCTGTTGCATCAGTGCCACGATCAGACTGGAGTCGATTCCTCCTGACAAGAAGGCCCCGACGGGAACGTCGGCCACCATGCGGGCGGCCACCGATGCGGACACTGCACGCTCGAGTTCGTCGGCCATCTCCTCGTGACTGCCCGAGATCGGATCACGCCGAGCGGCCTCGATCGCATCCCTGGCCGACCAGAAGTGGCGCCGGGCTGGCTCACTTCCTGATCGATCACCTGCCGAGATGCGCACCACTTCGCCGGGCAGCACCTTGGCGATGCCCCGGTAGATCGTCCACGGGGCAGGCACGCAGTTGTGCCGGAGGTAGAGGGCGACAGCATCACGGTCCACGCCGGGAGCAAATCCGGGCAACGCGGCCAGCGCCTTGAGCTCAGAGCCGAAAGCAAAGACACCGCCCACCCACCCGTAGAAGAGCGGCTTCTCGCCGAAGCGATCTCTCACGAGGTGCAGGCAGCGCTCGTGGCGGTCCCACAGGGCAAGGGCGAACATCCCCTCAATGGCTTCCAGGGTCCGGTCCAGCCCCCAGAGCGTGAGGGCGGCCAAGAGCACTTCGGTATCGGACCCACCGCGAAAGGTGGCGCCTTCAGCCTCGAGTCGGCGGCGCAGTTCAGGGTGGTTGTAGATCTCGCCGTTGTAGGAGACGACCCAGCGCCCCGCTGACGAAGCCATCGGTTGCGCACCTTCGGGGCCCAGGCCCAGCACGGCCAGTCTCCTATGGCCGAAGCACACTCCTGATTCAGGGTCGGCCCAGATCCCTTCAGCATCGGGGCCTCGATGGGTCAGCGTCGCCGTCATCGCCGCCACCTGCTCGGCCAGTTCGTCAGCCGAGCACGTGGCAGCCGGATCGAACCGCCCAGCGATCCCACACACTGGTCAGCCCTGCCCTGTGGAACGGGCAGGGCGACGAGACCTGCTCTCGACAGATGGAGCGACCGTTGGCATGGCCCGACACAACCCCCCGCCCCGAGCGGGGCCTGACGCCTTGGACGTAATCGTGTCAACCTACCGCGGGCCTGCGTGCACCCGAAAGAGCCAGTGCGGTGGTACTTGGGTGCTGAACGATGCGTCCGGTCCTCTCGTGGGGCGGCGTCCCGTACCATGACCACCGTGCCGGTTTCTGACCACACCGATCAGGGTGCTGGGCGTCCCATCAAGGTGCTCGTAGCCATCAAGAGCCTGGCGCCGGGGGGCGCCGAACGCCTGCTGGTAGCCACCTTGGCCGCCGCCAACCGGGAGGCCTTCACCTACGAGGTCGCTCTCGTGCGTGACGATGCCGATGATCTGGTGCCCGAGATCGAGGCACTGGGTGTACCCGTGCATCGAATGGGAGCGACGTCGAACCTCGATCCCCGATGGGCGCTGAGCTTCCGGCGTCTGGTGTCCGATCGTCGCTACGACATCGTCCACTTCCACCTGCCTATGACTGCTGGCTTCGGACGACCAGCGGCGCGATCACTGCCCACCGATCAACGCCCGGTAACCCTCTATACCGAGCACAGCATGTGGGATCGCGTCTCACCCATCACCAAGCTGCTCAACCGGGCGACCGTTGGCGGTGACAGCGCGCTGATCACCGTGTCATCGTCGGGCTTCGACCACCTGCCTCCCGCCCTCCAGAGCCGGGCCCAGGTGGTGATCCACGGGGTCGACCAAGGTCCGGCGCGTGCGCTGGTAGCCGACCGAGATCGCGTACGGGCAGAGTTCCGCGACGAGTTGGGGCTTTCCCACGACGCCCTTGTGGCTGTCACCGTGGCCAACCTCCGCTCGGAGAAGGGCATCGATGTCCTGTTGGATGCCGCCCGACTGGTGGCCGACGAGGGAATACCGATGCACTTCGTCTCGGCCGGCACCGGATTCCTCGAGGATGAGCTCGCTACGCAGCAGCAACGTCTCGGACTCAGCGAGCGCGTCACCTTCCTCGGCCAACGCAGCGATGCCCTGCGCCTTCTGGCCGCAGCCGACATGATGGTCCTTCCCTCACGCCAGGAAGGCCTCCCGGTCGTCTTGATGGAGGCCACGAGCGTTGGTGTGCCCATCGTGGCCAGCGCGGTGGGTGGTGTTCCCCAGGTCCTCGAGGACGGCGTCAGCGGAATCCTGGTGGCGCCCGGAGACCCTCAGGCGCTGGCCCGTGCCATCCAACGGGTGGCTGACGATCCCGACCTACGGTCCCGATTGGCCGCCGGCGCGGCCGAGGTCGGCACGGCGTTCGACGTGGCCAGGGCCGCCGGTGAGATCGAAGACCTCTACGTGCGGCTACTGGCGGAGCGCCGCCGATGATCGCTGGCCATCAGGAGTCGTAATCGCCCCCACGTTGTCGCTGGCCAAGTTGGGTTACCTGGCCCGGGAAAACATGGCCAGGGAGAATATGGCCAATGAGAACATGGGCAGGGAGAACATGGGCAGGGAGGCTCGGTACGCTGCGCTGCTCTCCGCTCAGGACTCCCCGATGGTGCTCTGATCTTCGATTCCTGGTCAGACGCGCCGAACACATCTACGCCATCGATTCGGCATGCGACGCTCGACGGGCGCAACTACGTGCAGCCCTCTTCGAAGTCGCAACTGCCGTCACTGTTCGATCCGAGGCCGACTGATTAGGCGCCAGCCGATGCTGTTCCGCCAGCATCGTGGGGATCAGTCCTCAGGTGAATACAACGGTCTTGCGGCCGTGAACAAGCACTCGGTCGGTCAGGTGGAGGCGGACGGCCCGGGCCAAGACAACTGTCTCGAGGTCCCGGCCCATGCGAATCAAATCATCTGGACCATCTCGATGCGTCACCGGCGCGACAGCCTGCTCGATGATCGGTCCCTGGTCGAGGTCGGCCGTGGCGTAGTGGGCGGTCACCCCGATGACCTTGACCCCCCGCTCGTATGCCTGGTGATAGGGACGGGCGCCCACGAAGGCCGGGAGGAACGAGTGGTGGATGTTGATCACCTGAGAGGCAAAGTGCTCCACGAAATCAGTTGACAGGATCTGCATATACCTGGCCAGGACCAACAGCTCCACGCCGGCATCCTCGGCCAGGGCAGTGACGGCTGCTTCCTGAGCATCTTTGGTCTGCGGGGTCACGGGCAGATGGTGGAACGGAATGGAGAACCGCTCGGCGGCCTCGGCGCAGTCCGGGTGGTTGGAGGCCACGAAGGCAATGTCGGCCGGGAGCTCTCCCTCGGCCGAGCGGGAAAGTAGGTCGTAGAGACAGTGGGTCTGGCGCGAGGCCAAAATGCCGATACGCCGGATCTCATCGGAGTAGCGCATGACCACGTGCATGCCCAGCGGATCCGTCACCTGGCGCAGTGCTCCTGGAAGAGCATCACGGGAGAGATCGCACCCGTCGAGCAGGAACTCAATTCGCTGGAAGAAGACCGCCTCTTCGTGATCGGTGTGCTGATCGGCCTCCACGATGCTGGCTCCGTGCTCGGCCAGGAACCCGGCCACGGCAGCGACCAGGCCAGGCCGGTCAGGTGCGCTGATCAGGAGGCGAGCTGTCGGGCCGTTGAACACCTGCACAGCGTATTGCCGACAAGACACGGCGGTTGTTCGAGTTTTTCGGTGGCACCCATGCCATCGGTTGTGACCTTGGACCCTGGCTCAGCACGACCCAGGCATCCACCATGGACGTCTATCGAGCGACGGTGTGCTGGTGGATTGTTCGGAGGTAGCCATGGACCTACAGATCGGTGACCGACTACTTGTGACTGATCCCGGCCCAGGGTGCCAACGACGCCTGTGCCGGGTGGTTGATGCCCGAGGTCCCGGCCGTTCGGGGCCCTATGTCGTTCTCCGCTACGACACCGGTCGCGAGGAGTTGCTCGATCCTGACAGTGAACTTCGGGTCGCCATCGTTCCGGAACAAGAACTCGTCCAAGCCAGCAGTTGCGGTCCCCGTCGGCGTCATCGCCCCCTACCCCGACTGCGAAACCGGGTGCCGGCCGACGCTTGAGCGAACTCGCTCGCCACGACCAGCTAGTACTCAGGCACCAAGCCAGATCTGATTGTCATGGGATCCGGCGTCGAGGATCCCGGCGGCGGCTAGGACCCGACACACCGGTGTCGCCACATGGTCCGGGACCATCCGGTTTCGATCGCCGAGGAACTGGCGGACGGCACCTGTTGGTGACACCTCGAGGCAGAAGCGGAGTTCGCCAATCATCTCGACTCCGACCAGCAGGCTGCGTTCAGCGGCGACAGCCTCCCCGTAGCTGCCGATGCAGTTGCGGAGCCGATGACCCCAGACCGACAACTCGGCCGGAGACCTCGGGAGGACCAGGCGCATCCCCGGACCAGCATCCATCTGGTGCAGCCGGCTCACCTCTGACGAATACCGAAACACGCCGTCAGGAGCGGTGCGTGTCCTGGCCACCCGAGGTGGCCGCAGCGCCCGTCGCCTCGCGTCTGGCCGCTGCGCCGTCGGGGCCTGAGGTCGGTTCTGGCCCCGTGTCCGAAGCTGTGCACGAGGCTCCGTTCGAGGCTGTGCTTCGGGCTCGGGTTGGCCGTGGGCAGGTGCAGGCTCCCTAGGCGCCCCCATACCTCGGTTGGAACGTGAGGCTTCGGGATTGGGATCGATCGGCATCAACACACGGCACTGGCGATGCAGATCGACCAGTCGGGTGGCAACCCGAGCAGGCAGGAGATCGCCGACCGCCCCAAAATCGCTCAGGAGCTCGTCCAGCAAACGGGGGCCTTGTTCAGTGGCGGCGGCATCGAGCAACACCTGTGTCGCCACGTTCGGACCCAGTGCTGCCATGACCATGCGTCCAGCATGGAGACCTTCCACGTCAGGCCACCGATCAGGGCCGTGCGGCGGACCAGGTGCGACCAGGAGTCGGGCCAGGCAGTCAGGTTCGACCACCGACGCAGCCATCATCGCAATCGCCAATCGGAAGAGGGCGAGGGATCCCGTCGTTGCACCCGGAGCGCCACCCAGGTTGGCTACGTCCTCTGGCGTCGGCGGAGGAGAGGCCACCAACCCTTTGGCCAACGCCCTGGCCACCGGCCGGGTCGCCCGCGGGCCGAAGCCGACCCGAGCAGCGCTGGCTGGTGCCGCTTCTGCGAGAACATCCACGGCCCACCGGGGTACTTCGCCGACCGGGGCAGCTCCCGCGGCATAGGCCGCTCCCAACAACGGAAGGGCGGCACCACCAACGGTGCCCACCAAACCGATCACTGCAGGATCGCTATGCCTCCATGCACCCATGACGCCGGCCAGGTCGCCAATCCACCGGGCGACGGTGGCGCCGGCCGAGCCGGGAGCACAAGGACCGAGGCCGACGGGCAGGACTTGGGTGAGCAAGGCTGGCTGGTGGGAGACGTCGATCACTCGGTCAGTGGGCAGCAGGGCCAAGCCCAGACGCAACCGTCCCTCGATCGCCGTGAGTCGGAACACCGTCGGTCTGGCCGCGGGGCGCGACGGCCCCAAGGCCGGTGCCACCGTCAACGTTGCGCCCGCCGCCCCTACGTCCCACGTGAGGAGATGTCCGTCTACCTCGATCCGCTCCACCATGGTGACGGTAGCGAACATGCGTTCGTTGCGCATCTGTCCAGGTCATCGGGCACGTACGTGCGTCGGGCGGGACACGGACCGAGCACCAGGCCTAGCGTTGTCCCGTGCAACTCGTACCGTTGGCCATCGACGTCGTGCTCTCCGAGGGCGATACGTCTCCCACGCTGACAACACCCTGGTCGGGCGATACGGGGGCCTTCAGGCTCGGTCCCGTGGAGGTCCACGTCGAGGTCGGTCCCAACCGCACCAAGTGGTCGGTGGCCAATCAGGCCACGGGCGCCGTCGGCATCCGGTCGGTGGCCCTCGTCTACCGGTTGATGGACAGCACTCCTCCGATCCGGATGTTTCGCAACGGCTACCAGTCGTGGTCCCCCACTGCCACAGCCGTCCTCGGCCTCGACGTCGACCCGTCGACCCTCGGCGGACATGAACTCCTGCGAGCAGCCCACCACGCTGATCAGCGTCCGGCCCGAGCGGGAGAGCTGCGATCCGAATGGACCACCGTCTTGGCCGATGACGCTCCGGGTGAGTCGCCTCTCCTGGTCGGGTTCATGGGAGGGGACCACCACGACGGCACCTTGCGGCTCGTTCCGGGCACGGATCCAGGCCAGCCGGCACCCGAACTTCGCGCCGAGGCGTTCCTGGGCGACGCCACTCTGGCCTCCGGACGTGTGCGCATCCTTCACGACGTCGTGCACAACGGGGGTGGCCCTGGAGTGAGTGAGCTGCTCGAGGAGTGGGCGACAAGCATCGGTCGCGAGGCCGGCGCTAGGACCCAGGCGGACTACCAGGTGGGATGGTGCAGCTGGTATCAGTACTTTCATCAGGTCACCGAGCACGACCTTCTGGCCAACCTGACCGAAGCCGATCGCTGGCCGTTCGACGTGTTCCAGATCGACGACGGCTACCAGGCGGCCATCGGTGACTGGCTCGACACCAGTGACCAGTTCCCCTCGGATCTGTCCGGGCTGGCCAGCGCCATTCGCGGTGCTGGGCGCACCCCGGGGCTGTGGTTGGCTCCGTTCTTGGTCGCCCCCGACTCAGAGGTGGCCCAGCGTCACCCGGATTGGCTGGCCCGACGAACCGTCGGTGGTGTCGACCGGGGCCCGCTGCGTACGTGGTGGAACCCGGCCTGGGGTGGTGGCCTCGACGGCTACATGTACGGGCTCGACACGACTCACCCTGACGCACTCAGCCACCTCGAACACGTTGCGGCAGCCGTGGTCGATGCCGGGTTCCCGTACCTGAAGCTGGATTTCACCTTCTCGCCATCGGTCGACGGGGGCTATGCCGACCCTGGTCAGACCCCAGCCGAACGGGTGCGGAGCGGATTCGATGCCCTCCGTCGTGGAGCCGGATCCGATGCCTTCCTCCTGGGCTGCGGCGTCCCACTGGCCCATGTGGTGGGTGTGGTCGACGCCAACCGCATCGGCCCCGACGTGGCTCCGGTCTGGGCGCTCGGTCGGGACGAAGAGATCGTTCCCGGCTACCTCGGAACCCAGCCCGCTACGGCCCACGCACTCACCAACACCCTCTCGCGCTCGTGGATGCACCGGAATCTCTGGCTCAACGACCCGGACTGCCTCATGCTTCGATCCTCCGACACCGCACTCGGCCCAGAGTCGGCCCGCACCTGGGCCCGAGCGGTGGCGGTGTCAGGTGGCATGGCCCTCGTATCCGACGACCTGTCCCTTCTTGACGGCAAGGCCCGGGCACTGCTCGACGAGGTCATCGCCCTGGGTCGAGCCAGCGATGACGCAGCCCGTCAGGGTCGTCCGGCCCGCTGTCCGGACCTGCTCGACGGGCCCTCGCCCAGCCGCCTGCACTCCATCGGCGGATCAACCCTGGAGACTGATCCGACCACCGGGACGACTCGGGAGTGGAGCACCCGCGACCCGACCTGACCGACGGTCCCCGGTAGGGTCCCAAGACATGGAACCCCTGGCCCTCATCGCCGAGGCCCATAGCGCCGGTCAGGCGGCGACCCACGAAGGGGTAGAAGCCGTACGCACCGAGGTCCGCGCCCAACTGCGGCGATCCATGGGCATGCGTGACGATCCTCCGCCTCCGTGCATGGATCCAGACCTGGCCTACCTCGATCCCGATTCGATCGTCCGACGGGTGCACGCCGACCTCCCGGCCATGCTCATCGGTGGTCTTTCCGCTCTGCTCTTCCAGATGCTGCACCCCTTGGCCATGGCCGGTGTCGACCAGCACTCCAACTACCGAGAAGACCCCTTGGGCCGACTGGAACGGACGGCCCAATTCCTCGGCACCACGACCTACCTGTCTCACACCGAGGCTGACGAGGTCATCGCCCGTGTTCGTCGTATTCACACCAAGGTCGCCGGAACGGCCTCCGACGGTCGCCCCTACTCGGCCGGCGATCCCGCTCTGCTGACGTGGGTCCATGCTGCTGAGGTGCAGGGCTTTCTCGCCGCAACCCGTGCCTATGGCGCCATGGAGTTAAGCGAGGCCGACGAGGACGCCTACGTGCACGACATGGCCAAGGTGGCCTTCGACCTCGGTGCGACCCAAGTTCCGACATCTCGGATCGAACTCGACACCTACCTCACCGGTGTCCGTCCCGAGTTGGCCCTCACCGACGAAGCCCGACGGGCCCGACGCTTCGTCCTGCGCGGAGCCAACCGATGGCCCCACGAGCGGGTGGCCTACGGCCTCTTGGTGGCCGCAGCTATCGGAGTACTTCCCGGGTGGGCTCGGCACCAACTTCGCCTACCCACCGTGCCAGCTGGCGATGCCCTTGCCGTGCGCCCGGCAACCCGGTTGTTGTCCATCGGACTGCGCTGGGTGACAACTCAGCCCCTGCCGTCGACCGTCTGATCGATGAGGCCAGGGACTGGTTCGATCACACGGATCCCGGGCCGGTCACCGAGAGGCGAGCACCGTCGATGCAGAACCACGACTGTTCGTCCTGGGCGTCATCTTCCGTAGCGGGCCGGGATCGGAACGTTCCGCTTCTCGTCGGTCGTCGTCTGCACGCATGTGCCCAGAGGCCACCAGCGACGCCGCCGGAGTGAAGTCCCCAGCCAGAACGAGCACCTCGTCGAAGCCCTCTCGCAAGCAGGCCATCAGTCGTTCGGGATCGGGGACCGCGGCAGTATCGATCGTGCAGCCAATAGCGCACACGCCGTCATAGGACACCAGCGTGGCGTTGAAGGCAGCGCCCGTCGTCGGCCCGAATGCGTGATAGCCGAGAACCCGAGCCCCACCGAGATAGAGGGGGACGGTGACTCCAGGTACGTCGCTGGCCAAGAAGTCCACGTGCTTGAGCATCGAACCGATGACCGAGGAGGGCAGCAGGTTCAGCATTCCCGCCACTACGTCAGACAGCGGCAAGGCTTCTTCGTTGCGGGCGGCACGACACCGCCACCCGGTGATGCGCACTCGGGCCGAAGGATCGCGCTCACCCACCGGGACCACAAAGCGCTCCAAGGTGATGCGGTTGCCGCCGAGCGGATCCTCGGGACGCCGCAAGGAGATGGGCATCGTCACCCGAAGTTCGTCCACCGAAGCACCGTGGTGCTCGTGGTAGCGGCGCAGTCCCCCGGTGATCGACGCCACGAAAGCATCGTTCAGGGTGCCACCGACCGATGCACCTGCAATCTTGAGATCATCCAAGCGAACCTCGATCAGATCGAGGTGTCGGTCGAGTCCCCGCTCGGTCATCACGGGTGACAAGGTGTCGGCCACAGGATGGACGAACCGTCCCAGTGAACTCACCGTTGCCATGGTGTCCAACGCCGTCCGCAGCGGATGGCGGACGGCCTCGGTTGCCGCCGGTCCCAAGTTCCGGAATCCTGCGGCCACAGCATCAGTCACCCGAGCGACCGAGTAGGCGCCCGCCTCACGGGCCAACCCAAGCGCCGATGGTGTCGGTTCGACCTCCGGCTCTGTCACCTCGTCGCCAAGATCGGGGTCCTCCGTGGTCTCGAACACCAGCAGGGCCAACTGCATGCCGCCCAGACCATCGGTCAAGGAATGGTGCACCTTCATCACCAGAGCCGCTCGGTCACCGGCCAGACCCTCCACCAAGGTGAACTTCCACAGAGGCCTCGAAGGGTCGAACTCGGTCATGGCCTCAGCGCGGGCCACAGCCAGCACCGTCTCCGTGGTCCGAGGTTCTGGAGCCTCGATGCGTCTCAGGTGAAGCGAGAGGTCGAACGGGCAGTCGACCCATCGAGGCGTCGACAGACGACCAGGGGTAGCTACAGGGCGTTGGCGGAATCTCGGTGCCAATCGGGTGGCTCGCTCCAACCGCCGGGCCAGCACATCAGCATCGGGCCGATTGGCCAGCCACGCCACCCCAACGATGGTCGAGCGCAGACCCGGATCGTGCTCCATGTTCCACGCCAGCGCGTCGGCATCGCGCATGAATCGATCCCTATCCGGTCCCATAACTACTCCCCTGTTCCTCCCGCCAACTCCGGTTGCTGTCGTGTCGTGCAGTCGCGTCGTGCAGTCATGTCCTGCAGTCGTGTCACGTCAGCCGTGCCGCACACCCCACGTCTCCGTCTCCCTGCTCCGTGTTTCGTTCCTCACGACGAACCTACGCCGGGTCCACGACCTCAGACAGGGCCAGAAGTCCCACCGCCGAATGGCGCACGACCGCACCTGGGGTCGGTGACTCATCGGGTGTCAACGCTGTGACCTGGGACGATGCGCCCGATGGCCATCTCAGAAAGGCGCCGGTAAGGTACATGGACTCATGCACCCCACCCGGACGATCCCGCACTGCGGGCCGTACGGTGCGGGGCACGCCCAGGCCCCACGAGCGGCCCGCTGGCTCCCCGTGCTCTTTGCCCTGGCTTGCGCCATGGCCGTGCTCGTGCCGCGCCCGGCCGGAGCAGATCAGGTGGCCAGCCTGCAGACCCAGGCGGCCTCACTTGCTCACCAGCTAGTCCTCTCCCAACTCGAAGCCGATAGCTACCGGCAAGCTGCGTCAATGGCCTCTGCCCGGGTGGCCAAGGACGAACAGGAGATGGCCCGGCTGAATCGTCAGATCGGCATCGACCAGCAGGCCATCGACGCCAAACTGCGCATCGTCCGGACCCAGGCCATCCTCTCCTACATCAACTCCGGGGCAGGCAACAGTGGCGTGGCCGGCGCACTCTTCGGCAACAATTCGGGGGCACGGGCCCAAGCGGCCAGCGAGTATGCCAGCTTGGCTGCCGGTTCCATCACCACCACCATCGACCAGTTGCATACTGCCCAGGCGGCACTGCAAGACCAACGAGCCGCGCTGCGTCAGCGCCAGTCACAAGACACCGCTGATCAGGCTGCTCGGGACCACGCCTTAGCCCAGGTGTCGGTGGCGACCTCGCAGTTGGCCGCTGCCAAGGCCCAAGTCACTGGTCAGTTGGCAGCAGCCGTTTCTGCCCAACAGGCAGCTATGGCACAGCGTGCTGCAGCGGCTGTTGTCGCGACATCAGTATCCCCCGCCCACACCACCTCGGCCCAGGCGGGATCAGGCCCGGCGCCGACGACCACAGTGGCCACCATCCCGAACCCCTCGGCCCCCGCCGCCCCGGCCCCCGTGTCTCGAGGGACAGGGTCTTCCGTCTCGGACCCTCCGCTTCCTCCATTCCTCCAGTGCGTCATTCAGGCCGAGTCGGGTGGCAACTATCAGATCGCCTCCCCGGGCGGGACCTACATGGGTGCCTTCCAGTTCAGCCAGTCGACCTGGAACTCGGCAGCCCGATCGGCAGGGTTGGGCTACCTCGTGGGAGTTCCTCCCAACGCCGCCTCACGGGCCGAGCAGGACACGGTGGCCGTCACCCTCTACAACATGGCCGGGCGCCAGCCTTGGCTGGGCGACCGCTGTAGCTCCTGAGGTAGACCTCCACCATCTGACCTCTTCCACCCAGGAGACCCAGCCCGTCCGGATTCGACCGGAGGCCGGGTTAGCGTGCCCAGGTGCGAGTGCTGCGCGAGACCTGGAACACCTACCGCTACGTGGACCGGCCATCGATCATCGTCTGGCGGCCGGCGCGTATCGGCGTCCTGTTGGCCCTCGTGTTGACTGCGGCCCGATGGACGGGGCACCAGGACTACGGTCCGGCCCTGGCCCTAGGCGCCGTGCTCGTCGGTGGCTTTCTCGACACCACGAACGCCGGCTCCTATCGACGTCGACTGGCCGCTCTGCTCAGCGGTGCTGTGTTGTTGACCTTGACCACCCTCATCGGCGGGCTGGTCTCGGACCTTCCGGTCCTCCACGTCGTCTTCCTCACGCTTCTGGCCCTGATCTGCGGCTTCGCCACCTTCGCCGGACCCACGGCGACGATGATTGGGGTGCTCGCCATGGTCATCGGATCGATCTTCAGCGGTGAGCACGAGGTACTGCCCCACGCACTAGATCAAGCCCTCGCCTTTGCTGTCGGGGCCTCGGCTTCCATCATTGTGGTGACCGTTCCCTGGCTCTGGCGTCGAGCCGACGGCAGTCGGGCCGCCCTGGCCGTGGTGCTGACCGGCATGGGCCTGAGTGCGCCTCAAGGATGGCGGTCCATGGTCAATGTCGTCCATGCCCAACGCCTCCAAGATGCCGACAGCGATCTCGCCCTGGACGATCACCGGGATCCCGCGGCCACGTGGTTCCACGAGTTGACGAGGGAGGTCAGCCAGGGGCGATTCGGACTCATGGCGCTGACCGACGTGGTGGATGGACTGGCCCCAGGCCCCTCCCGCACGGCGGGAACTGGGCTGGTCAATGCGTGTGCCGCACTGTGCCGGTCCATGGCCCGGACCCTGCGCTGGCCGGCAACCGCAGCTTCCGTGGCAGCCAGGCGAGCCGACGTAGAGGCGGCACGCCAGCGATGCGTGGCAGAAGCACCTGACCTACCTCCCCGGGTGGTGGCCACCCCGGCAACCGCGCTCGTGCGCGCCGCCGACCGGTTGATGGAACCCTGGTCGATCGGACCAAAAAGCGGCGTCCGCCTACCGGACAGGCCACGACTCACGTGGCCGGCGATCCGACCTCATCTCAACATGCAGGACACCGCCCTCCGGCACGGCATCCGACTCGCCATCGTCATGATGGTGGCCGCCATCATCAGCGAGCTCTGGCACATTCCCCATGGCTATTGGATCCCCATGACGGTGGGCTGGGATTCCAAGCCCAGCCAAGCCGACACCAACATCCGGGTCTTTTCCCGACTGACAGCAACACTCGTCGGGGTTGCCTTGGCGCTGCTGATCGACGTCGCCATCCACCCGACCGGGTGGGTGACGATCGCCATCATCTCCATCGCCGCCAGCATGATTCTCGTCTTCTTGGCCTCCAACTACGCCCTGGCTGTCACTGGCTACTCGGTCTTCATCATCTATCTGTTGAGTACCGCAGGTGACCCAGTGACCGGAACCTCATACGACCGATTCGTCTGCACGTTTGTCGGCGGTCTCTTGATCTTGTGCGTCAGCATCCTGTGGATCGTCAAGCGTTCTGGGTCCATATGTGCCGCCTTGGTCGATGTCATCGAGGCCCTCCGCCGTTATCGCGACGAGGTCAGGTCCATGTCTGCCGGGCAACTCGAGAGGCCACTGTTCATGAACGCGGAACTCATCGGCGCCCGAGGCCGGGCGTCAGCGGCCATCGATTCGGTGGCGCGAGCACCCGGCAAAGCTCTCCTGGCGCCAGAGGACGGCCGAATCATCCTCGATGGACTTGCCACGGTCATGGTGCACCTGATCATCGAAGAGATCAATGGTGTCTCCCAGCAATCATCAGAAGACGGCCAGGACGACGACTTGGTCGAACTGGCCGACAGGCTGCGCCATCTGGAGATCAACGGACACTGTCCGCCTCGTGCCATCGAGCCAGGAACCCACCTCAACCCCAGTGGACTCGAGCGAATCGAGCAGGTGCTCGACCGCTACACCTGAGTACCTAGGTCATGACGTGGTCAGCCGGCCAGGTGGGCCACGACAGCCCGGGCGGCTCGACCACCGCTGACCAGCGCACCTTGGAGTGATGCCGTGTCCCGGTGGTCACCGGCAACGAACACCCCTTCGCCAAGGTCTACCGACTGGCGAAGATCGAGCGGCGGCACCTGCAGGGGCTGTCCATGGGGGATGACGTCCGTCCGGAGATGAGACCATTCCGTCGTGGTGGAGCCGAACCACCGCGACAACTGGTCCACCACGCGTGTGGTCACCCGTGGATCCTTTGCGTCCGGGCCCGGAACGGCGGCGGCGACCAACGACCGCCCCTGCGGGGCGTAGGTCGGTGCCACTTCGCTGAGCACGGCGAGATTGCGTGCCGGGCCGTTCCCCGTCCCGTCCAGCACCAGGGCGCGGCCAGCCACCGGCGTCGTTGGGGCACTGAACCAGCAGCACGCAACAGCCCGAGAGCCAGGATCGGGCACCGAGGCACCCAGCAGCCGGTGAGCCTCGGGGCCTTCCGTGGCCACGACGACAGCCCGGGCGGTGATCTTGTGGCCATCATCTCGATGCACCGTCGTGCCGACCAGGCGCTCAACTCGGGAATCAAGGGCAAGAGTTCCGGGAGGAAGGTTGGCCGCCATCTGGACGGCGATTGCTCCCATCCCCTGAGCCGGCACAGCCGTTGGGCCGGTCGCCAGCATGCGCAGGATCAGGTCGAAGCGATAGCTCGACACCTCGAGGTCTGGATCGAGTTGGATTCCGGCGAACAGGGGGCGCCAGAAGGTTTCGATCATCCGGTCGCTGAACCCCGCGGCGGTCAGGCGTTCCCTGGTCGTCACCTCGGGTCGGCTAAGCAACCGGGTCACTGAACTCATGCGGATGCGGGCCACCAGTGCCGCCACCCGAACCTTGTCGGCCAGCGAGCCGATCGGGGCAGCCAATGTGGCGGGGATCGTGGTCGGCCGCCGCAGTGGATCTTCCACGCGGGCCATACCCCGAGCCGTGCGGACGACCGCTCCGGCAGCAAATGGGCGCAGGTCCAGTGCATCGAGGTCCAGGCGGGCCTGGACCTGCGGATAGGCCGTCAGAAGGATCTGGAAGCCTCGGTCCAACTGAAAGCCATCGACAAGGTCCGTGCGGACACGACCACCCACACCGTCCGAGGCCTCGATCACCGTGCACGGCACCCCAGCCTGAGTCAGGTCGGCGGCACAGGCCAGGCCCGCCATTCCTGCGCCCACGACGACGACATCGGTCAATGGAGTTGGCACCGCCCAGTGCCCACACAGACAGAGCATTCTCCGACCTTGCCCGCAGCCCGAGCCAAACAATGGCTCACCCGTTCGTTGACCACGTCGAGCAACAGCGGATGCGGTCCGAGCGGCGCAGCCACCAACCAGCGCGTGCCTGGATGCCGGACCGCCGCCTCACCGGCCAGGGCCGGCAGGTCTCGGTCCCAGTGGTTACCGGGACCGAGAAACCACGGAGCCACGATCACCACGGTCGCTCCTGCGGCCACGCACCGGTCATACGCCATGGCGACCGTGGGCTCGGCGAGCTCCATGTGGGCCGGCTCGACGACGGGGTACGGGACCAGACCCGACGAGGCTCGGATGAACTCCTCGTGCGCTCGGTTCGACTCTTGGCGACGAGAGCCATGGTCAACGATGATCACCCCGACCACGTCATCTGTCCCCTCGAGTGCACCCAGGTCCGATCGTTCGTTCACAGACGGAGACTACGGCCGCAGGGCATGGGGCACGACAGGTCGTGTCTGGGTCGCCCGGTTGCCCCGTTCGAGGTCGAGCAATGTCTTCTTGCGATCGAGTCCACCGCCGTAGCCGCCAAGTCCTCCGTTACCAGCCACGACCCGATGGCACGGGACGATGATGGCCACCGGGTTGCGTCCGTTGGCCTGACCAACGGCCCTCGACGCCCCGGGTTTGCCAACTCGCCGGGCCAACTCGCCGTAGGAGATCGATGCGCCATAGGGAATGGCACACAACTCACTCCACACCCTTCGCTGGAAGTCCGTACCCTCGAGAGCAAGAGGGACGTCAAAGGATGTGCGTCGGCCGGCAAAGTAGTCGTCCAGCTGGGTCACGATGCCGCCCAAGGCGTCGGAATCGATCCTCGCGTCCTCAGGCGGTGCGACTCGGTGGGCCTGGTTCTCCATGGAAAGACCCACAAGTGCACCATGTCGTACGGTCAACGTCAGCGGGCCCAGTGGACTGTCACAGGACGTCGTCCACACGCCAGTGTCGGGAAGTGCGGCCTGAAGAGGGCTGGTCATCGTCATCTGTGATCTCCTCACCTGCTGGTAGCCAGCCTGCACCATTCTCCTCGACTGTGCTCGGCACCGATCCCCGGCACGCAGAATCGGTGATGCTCTACCGTAGAGAGATGGCCCCGACGGGAAAACGACCGGACCCCTGGGCGGAGTCCAACGAGCGTCACACCGGAGCTGCCGGCCACGGCGACCTGTTTGCCGATTCCATGGCCGACAGCTTGGTCGACCGCACTTCTGTCCCCGCCGACCGGTCGGTCGGTGCTGCCGGTGCCACCTACTTCCCGCCCGCGGGCACGTCGTCACGTCGCAAGGCGTGGGTGGTGCGCTCAGGTGTGGACCGCCGGACCAACGATCGCCCCGACGCCTCCCGGTCGGAGGGCGACCGTCGGGCCCAACGGGACGGCACCGAAGATGCGCAGTTGGCCGTGTCCGAGGCCGGAGTCACTGTGCTCCGATCAGAACCTTCCCTCGGACCCGTCCACACTCGAGTCCGTCGACGCGGTCATGCCATCGAGCTTCGATCCGGGCGTACCGACCTGACCCCGGCGGTCCGACGGGTCGCCGAACGAGCTGAGGAGGTGAGGCGGCAACTCGCTTCGGCCCCGTGGGGATCGGACGTACCGGTGCGGGCGTTGCTTTGTCTGACCGGAGGATCATGGGAGGTGCCGGCTCCCCTCGAGATCGATGGCGTCTGGGTAGGTACTCCCGAGCTCGCTCCAGCGGCCATGGACGGCCCTGTCATGCTCGACGAAGACCAGATCCATCAAGTTCGCGAACTACTTGCCACACCCCTGCCCGAGTTGCGGAAGCGACCCTGAGGTTCGTGACTGTCTTAGACATGACCTTGGTGGATATGACCTTGGTGGACATGACTCGGTTGGACATGAATCTGTTGGACATGACTCTGGCGAAATTGACCCGGTAACGAACAAGGACCGTTCGCCTTCTATGGATATCTGCACCACGGTGCCCGTGCCCGACCTGGCCGAGGCGGGCGACCTGTTCGCCGAACTCGAGGCTGGTGGCTTCGATGCCGCCTTCACCTACGAGACCAAGCACGATCCCTTTCTCCCTCTGGTGCTGGCAGCCGACCGGACCACAACCCTTCGACTGGGCACGGCGATTGCCATTGCTTTCGCTCGCACCCCCATGGTCCTGGCCACCATCGGTCGCGATCTCCAGGACGTGTCGAGCGGTCGGTGCATGCTCGGCCTGGGCACCCAGATCAGACCCCACATCGAACGTCGTTACTCGATGCCCTGGTCGCGTCCGGCGGCACGGCTACGAGAGATGGTCCTGGCCATCCGAGCTATCTGGGACGCGTGGGATGGTGTCGCGCCTCTCAACTTCCGCGGCGAGTTCTACACCCACACGCTGCTGCCACCCGCCTTCGATCCCGGGCCTGCGCGCTTTGGTCGACCTCGTCTCGTCCTCGGCGCAGTGGGGCCACAGTTGACAGCTACAGCGGCAGAGGTCGGCGACGGCCTCCTGGTCCACCCCTTTGCCACCCGCGAGTCACTCGAGCAACTGACACTTCCTGCCGTCGATCACGGCTTGAGCCGATCAGGTCGCGCCCGCAACGAGTTCGAGATGGTCGTGGTCACGATGGTGGCAACCGGCTCGACTGGGCCCGAGCTCGACGCCGCCATCGCTACTGTGCGGGGGCAGTTGGCCTTCTATGGGTCAACACCTGCCTATGCCCGCATCCTCGAAGGCACGGCATGGGAGAGCCTCCACCCCCGGCTGCATGCCTTGTCCAAGGAGGGACGCTGGGACGACATGACCGCCCTCGTGCCCGACGACATGGTCGAGGCCATTGCCGTCGTGGGGCGACGGGAGGAGATCGCTGGCCTGGTGCGGGCCAAGGTGGGGGGCATCGCCGATGCCGTCAGCCTCGAGTGCACCCGACGACCAGACCCCCAGCACTTCAGTGACATCTGCGCCGACCTCCAGGCACTCGAGGCAGCTGACCGGGAGGTGGCGCTTCGTCAGGCCCACGACAATCCGGTCCATCCAAGCCCCGAGAGCTGACACCTACGTTCAGGCGTCTGCAGCCCGCCAGCAGTACCAGGCGACCAGGCTGCGATACGGCCGGAACGGTTCACCCAACGAGCCGAGTACTGCCGGGGTCGGAAGTGCAGGCAGGCCCCACGCCCGAGCAAAGCCGACTCGCACGCCGTAGTCGCCCACGGGCCACACATCGGGTCGGCTCAGGGCATTCATCAAGAACATCTGGGCCGTCCAAGGACCGATGCCTCGCACGATGGTCAGCCGAGTCACCACGTCGTCATCGCCGAGGTAGCCGAGTCGGGCGAGAGGAACCTCGCCCGACACCGTCCGGGCGGCCAGATCCAGCAACGACGCCGTCTTGGCTCCACTCAGTCCACTGGCGCGCAATGAGGCTTCGGTGGTGGCCAACACGGATTCAGGAGTGACCTCACCCCCTACGGCATCGACCATCCGGGCGTGGATGGACGCCGCAGCCCGACCAGCCAACTGCTGGAAGACGATGGCCCTGGCCAGATGGCCGAATCGATCGGACACGGGGACCGGGCGACGTGGAGGAGGAGGGCCGTGGCGGTTGATCAACGCTGCCAGCACCGGATCGGCGGCGGCCAAGGCACGGAGCGCATCGGCGTGGGACGAGGTAGCCACACGTGGATCATGACAGGCCCACAGATCAGGTGTCCCGGAGCAGGCGTCCGATGGCCCTGCCATCTAACCTGCGCCGGGGGCTCGAGCGGTGGAGGTTGTCATGGATGGCGATGTGGTGTCAGTAGAGCGCATGATCCCGGCGGAGGCATCGGCGATCTTTGCCTTGGTGGCCGATGCCGCTCGCCACCCAGAGATCGACGGGTCGGGCACCGTGCAGAAGGTGAAGGCCGATGCACCCGAGCACCTCGTCCTGGGCTCCACCTTCGGCATGTCCATGCGCATGGGGATCCCTTACTCCATGGTGAACACCGTGATCGAGTTCGTCGAGGATGCCCGGATCGCCTGGCAGGCCCGACCCAGCGGGCTCGCTGGTCGGTTCGTGGGAGGTCGTATCTGGCGCTACGAACTCGAGCCGAGCATCGGCGGCACCCTGGTCCGCGAGAGCTGGGATATCAGCAAAGACCTCCAGCGGCCCCTTCTCCGTCTGGGCGGCCTGCCCGAGCGAACGGCGTCCTCGTTGTCGCGGACACTCGAACGTATCGAGGAGTTGGTCACTACTCCCTAACGGGGAACGTGCCCGCCATACGGGGTCGAGCGGAGCACCTCACAGCTCGAGCGCTGACGTAGGCGGGAAGCACTGGGCCGTCGGCGGTGTTGACACTCATGTGACCATCCTGTCCGTTCTCGACCTAGCCACCGTGTCCGCTGGGGCCACCCCAGCCGATGCCCTGGCCGATACCACTCGTCTTGCCGTCGAGGTGGAACGCCTGGGCTATCGGCGCCTCTGGGTCGCGGAGCACCATGGCATGCCGTCGGTCGCCAGCTCGGCACCGGCGGTACTCATCGCCCACCTCGCTGCCGCCACCACCACCTTGCGGGTGGGGGCCGGTGGGGTGATGCTGCCCAACCACTCACCTCTTGTCGTGGCCGAGCAGTTCGCCACCCTCGAGGCGCTCCATCCTGGACGGATCGATCTTGGGCTCGGCCGAGCGCCAGGCACCGACCCAGCCACGGCCCGAGCGCTGCGACGGGACGCCGACCTGGCCGCCGAACGCTTTCCCCAGGATGTTGTGGAGCTCATCAACTACCTGGTCGACTCCGATGGCCCACCCACCCAGCCGGCACCGGTGCCCGGCCGCGGTTACCTGCCTCAGGTGTGGATCCTCGGTTCGTCGACCTTTGGAGCCCAGGTCGCCGGTCTCCTCGGCCTGCCCTTCGCCTTCGCCTACCACTTCGCCCCGGCACAGGTGGACGAGGCCATCGCCCTCTATCGACAGCATTTCCGTCCGACGGGCCTCCTTGCCGAACCGCACTGTGCCGTCGCCGTGTCCGTGCTCTGCGCTGACTCTGATGATGAGGCGGCATGGCTGGCGGGCCCTTCGGCGTTGGCCATGCTGCAACTTCGTATGGGCCGTCCCGGTCCGGTGGTCAGCCCCGACGAGGCTGCGGCCTACAGCTACTCGACGGCCGAGCGGGCCGCCGTGGAGGCCATGACGGCCACCCACGTGGTCGGCAGCCCCTACACCGTCCACCGAGGCCTGGCTGCCCTGGTCGAGCGCACCGGGGCCGACGAACTGGTCGTGGCCACACGTGCCCACTCCCTTGAGGTTCGTGCCCGTTCGCTCGGCCTCGTCGCCGACATGGCCAACCTCGCACCAACCCCCGTCTGAGTCACCGCCAGCGCGCCGCCACGACCTGCGCCCGGCGAGGCGACTGGTCGCCTGGCCGATTGGGAGCGTCCGTGATCAGAGCGAGGCAGACGCGGCGAGTACGTCGGTTCCGAGGACGGCCAGGTGGTCAAGATCGGCCAAGTCCAACAGCTGGAGGTAGATCCTCGAACACCCGACGGCGGCGTAGGCCGCCAGCTTCTCGATGATCTCCTCAGGTGTTCCGCACAAACCGTTGGTCCGGAGTTCGTCGACGTCTCGTCCAATCGAGGCGGCCCGCCGTGCGAGGTCGCTCACGTCGGTGGCGCAGCAGACAACCTGAGCGGCCGACAGGACCAGAGATGTCGGATCCCGGTCGACGGCCTCGCACGCTGCCCGCACGCGTGCGAACTGCTCCGCCGTGTCGTGCACCGACGAGAACGGCATGTTGAACTCGGCGGCGTGAGCAGCCGCCAGCCGCGGTGTGCGCACCAGCCCTCCTCCTCCAACGATCACCGGTGGTCCGGGTCGCTGTACGGGCTTGGGCAGGGCTGGGCTGTCGACCACCGTGTAGTGGCGACCATCGAAGTCATACCGCTCGCCTTCGGGTGTGGCCCACATGCCCGTGATGAGGGTGAGCTGTTCCTCGAGACGCTCGAATCGCTCGCCCAGGGGCGGGAACGGCAAGGCGTAGGACGTGTGTTCGGCATCGAACCAGCCAGCGCCGAGCCCGAGCTCGACCCGGCCATGGCTCATGGCATCGACCTGTGCCACCGAGATGGCCAAGACCCCGGGATGGCGGAAGGTGGCTGAGGTGACCAACGTCCCCAGCCTGATGGTCGACGTCTCTCGGGCGATTCCCGCCAGGGTCACCCATGAGTCCGTGGGCCCAGGCAGTCCGTCGCCGTCACCCATGACCAGGTAGTGATCGCTGCGGAAGAAGGCGTCGAACCCCAGACGTTCCGCTTCTCGGGCCACGACTAGCTGGTCGTCATACGAGGCACCCTGCTGAGGTTCGATGAAGATCCGGAGGTCCATAGCCACGGTCTAGCCGGGATGCGGGTCTCTGGCCACAGAGGTGGAGGAGTGCACGGGGGGCTACCCGAGTCGGAACGTCATTCGGGAGTCGCAGAAGGTCTGTTCAGGACCTACTCGGGCACGGCGTCAGCCACGATCCCCAGGTCGATCTCGATGTCAGCCGAGCCGACCTCACCGCCGGCCATGGCCACGTCCTCACTGGGCCGCTCGAGGCCAGCCACCGAACGAAGTGGCACTTCTTTGAGGAACAAGGTCACCACAAACAGACAGACGGCCAAGGGCACGCCCACCAAGAAGACCGTCTGCAGTGAGCGCACGAAGGATTCGAGGATGCCGTGCTGAACGGCAGGAGGAAAGGAGCGGAGCTGCTCTGGGCTCATGGAGAAGCCAGAGTTCACATGGATCGACGAACCAGCCGCCCCAGGAACCAATGACGGGATCCAATGACTCAGTCGGGCGATGAACACGGCACCGAAGAGCGATGTCCCGAAGGCACCACCAAGGGAGCGGAAGAAGGTGACGGCCGCCGTTCCTGTGCCGATCTGATGGATGGGCACAGCGTTCTGGGTGGCCAGGATCATGATCTGCATGGTCATACCCATGCCTGCCCCGAGCACCAACACGAAGATGCCCAAGACCAGGTGGGAGGTGTGGAGGGCAAGGTGAGAGAGCAGCCACATTCCGATGATGACGAGGACCGAACCGATGATGGGCAGCGATTTGTAATGACCGGTGCGAGACACGATCTGGCCCGAGAGGATCGAGGTGGCCAGCAAGCCCAGCATCAGCGGAATGAGGAGCAGACCCGAGACCATGGCCGACACGCCGTCCACGAGTTGCAGGTAGAGGGGTAGGTAGATCAAGGCGCCGAACATGACCATTGAGAGGAGGAAGCTCGACAACGTGGCGGTGCGGAAAATGCCGATCCGGAACAGCGAGGGCGGCAGGATCGGCTCGGCGGCATGGTGCTCCCAGATCACGAAGGCGACCAGGAATGCCAATGAGACCAGCGAGGTCACGATGATCGTCGTGGAGCCCCACGCATATTGCGAGCCCCCCCAGACCGTCACCAAGAGCGCTCCCGTCACACCGACCATCATCAAACCTGCCCCCAAGAAGTCGATCTGGTGGGACTGACGGCGGAAGGGAAGTCGGAGAACCGAAGAGGTGACGACCAGGGCCACGATGCCGATGGGCAGGTTGATGTAGAAGATCCACCGCCACGACAGGTTGTCGGTGAAGATGCCTCCGAGCAGGGGGCCAGCGACCGACGACAGGGCAAAGGTCGCACCGAAGTACCCCTGATACCGACCTCGCTCGCGAGGCGAGACCACGTCAGCGATGATCGTCATGGCCATGGCCATGAGTCCGCCAGCCCCGAGGCCCTGCACACCCCGGAACACGATCAGCTCAAGCATGTTCTGGCTCATCCCGGCCAGCGTCGAGCCGATCAAGAAGATGATGATGGCGAACTGGAAGATGCCTCGCCGACCGAACTGGTCCGACAACTTCCCATAGAGCGGTGTGGAGATCGTCGATGTCAGCAGATAGGCCGTCACCACCCAACTCAGATGATTCAGCCCATGGAGACTGTTCACGATGGTCGGCAGTGCCGTGCCCACGATCGTCTGGTCCAGGGCGGCCAGGAACATGCCCAGCATGAGACCGCTGAACACCATGAGGATCTGACGATGGGTTAGATCGAAGGCCGGTGCCGTGTCGGAACCTGCCTGTGTGATGGCCGGGGCTGGCGGCGACTCCGTCGTCGGGTCAGTTCGGCCGCTCCCGGCTGACGGTGCAGTCTCGATGCTCATCGCCTCACCTCATCGGTTGGTCCGTGCGGTGCTGGCGGCGGCATCAGTGTGGTGACACCCGGTCGGGCAGAAAGGTCGACTAGGTCGGCGCCAAGTCGGACCAGTCCTGCAGCGAGTGCCGC
>CAIQOJ010000107.1 GCA_903873395.1 uncultured Acidimicrobiaceae bacterium | reverse complement strand
GCATCACGGATCGGGGACGTAGAACTCCTCGGGAATGGTTCGATCGCCTCGCCAGAACCGACCGAATACCTTGCCGAATTCAGGTGGGTCGAGGAAGGACGCTCCGCCATAGGTGGTGTGGCTGATCTCGTTCACCAAGGTTCGGTCGCCGGCGCGGTTGAGGTCGACTCGAGTGGCGTCGAAGTAACTAGCTAACCGCTCGGCGATTGCCACCATCTCGTCGAAGTAGTCGGGCTTGTCGAACGTGGTGCCGAGAGCCGGTGGGGCAGTCGTGTACTCGAGAGCCAGTCGGCGATAGGAGCGGTCGACGAGCAGGTGCTCGGCAACCTGATGACAGACCTCGGCGTAGACGACCGTCCCTTTGACGCAGTAGAAGGCGTACTCGATCAGTGGGGCGTCGGGAGTATTGAGATTCTCCTCGGCGACGATGCGGGGTGTGATTCCCGCATAGTGACGCTCACCACCATGGCCGGCATGGTCGAAGGCGAGCCATGGTTCGACGATAGAGCGCAGTTGTTCTCGGTCGACATTGGACATCAAGCCGTCGATGACGGTCACCCGGTGGTCCCACACGACGGGACGGTCGGACTCGTCGACGCCGGTGACGATCACTGTTCGGCCTGAAGAGTGGGATGCCTTGATGACTACGGCATCGGGCAGTGCATCGAGGTTGAGTTCGTCGAACGAGTCGGCGACCTGAAACCGGGTGGGCATGAACCCTGGCCCGAGTACCGAGGTGACCCATCCGCCGAGTGCCGCCTTGTCAGCGGTGGTAGTCAGGAGCGGATCGGGTTTGAGAATCATGACCCGGGCGATCATGTCGGTCAGCGTGTCCGGGTTGCGGAGCCGGGGTGGCCTCCGCTGCTGGCGGGTAAAACGGAAGTAGAGGCGCATCTGAGGCGTGATGATTTTGCCGCTCAGTTTTCTTGCTCGGGTCGTGACCGAGGGTGTGGTGGAGGCAAGGCCCACGCCAGCCACGACTGAGGTCAGCGCCACAACCTTGGCGAAACTCCGTCGCGTCACAGCACGAGGGTAATCGGACCGGCCAAATCTGACTTTCTGAACTCGGTTGTTCATGCCCCTCAACTCAGGCCCCGCAACTCAGGCCCTGAAACTCAGGCCCTGAAACTCACGATTGATGACGCCTGCCCTACGCCGAGGTGGCAGCAGCATTGAAAGCGTCCAGGGAGCCACTTGCCTCGATGTACTCCTCGACCCAGCGCTCCATGACCGCAGCGGTCTTCTCCACTTTTTCGAACTGGCCGACAACTTGGCCCACCGGGTTGAACGCAACATCGACGGTCTGGTCGGGCCAGCGATGGGTGGCGGACACTGCCATGCCGGAGACCATGTACTGCAGCGGCATCCCGAGGGGCTCGGGATTGCCTTCGGTCTGCCAGGCCTCGGTCCAGTCGTTCTTGAGCATCCGGCATGGCTTGCCGGTGAAGGAACGGCTGCGAACGGTGTCCCGCGAGGTGGCGCTGATGTAGGCAGCCTGTTGGACCGGGGTGTTCTCGGCCTCTTCGACCATCAGCCACTGTGAACCTGACCAGGCACCTTGGCAGCCGAGGGCGAGGGCCGCAGCAATTTGTTGACCACTACCGATCCCGCCAGCGGCGAGCACTGGGCGAGGGGAGACAGCCTTGACGACCTGGGGCCACAGCACGATGGATCCAACCTCGCCGCAGTGGCCGCCACCCTCGCCGCCTTGGGCGATGATGATGTCAACGTCGGCATCGGCGTGCTTGAGTGCCTGGCGGGGCGAGCCACAGAGGGCGGCGACCTTGCGGCCCTTGGCGTGGATCATCTCGATGATCTCGGTGGGTGGGGTGCCGAGCGCATTGGCGATCAAGGTGACCTTGTCATGTTGGAGGGCGATCTCCACCTGAGGGGTGGCTGTCGCCTCAGTCCATCCGAGCAGCTGCAGGGAGTTGTCCGATCCAGCTTCGGGCAGCGGCACGCCGTGGTCGATGAGGAGGCCACGAGCGAAGTCGAGGTGCTCTTGAGGCACCATCTTGCGCAGCATGTCGCCGAGCTCTTCGCCCGACATGTCCGAGTCCATCCCCTCGTACTTGTTGGGGATCACGATGTCGACACCGTAGGGATGGTCACCGATGTGCTCGTCGATCCAGTTGAGCTCGATCTCAAGCTGCTCGGGGCTGAAGCCAACAGCACCAAGTACCCCGAAGCCTCCGGCTTTGGACACTGCGACCACAACGTCCCGGCAGTGGGTGAAGGCGAAGATGGGGAACTCGATACCAAGGTCGTCACAGATCGGAGTATGCATAGAACCTGTTCTAGCAAATGATGGGAAAGCAGTGCAGCCCTGGCCTTCTCAACCTGATGTGCCGAACTCTGCTCGTCCATTCGGTCGCCTCGTTCCACGATGATTCCGAGGCACCGACTCGAGCGACGTGGGCGACAGGCCGACACGTCAGATCTACGTGCTTCAGTTCGGTGCTCTGGCAATCGGTCGTGAGATGAGGGTGGTGCCCGATCGACAGTGCCGGGGCGGCGGCACTGTCGAGACCGGGACGTGCACGTGACCTCCGGACTCTCCTTGATTGCCGTGCAGGTCATCGTGTCGCCTGCTCAGACTCCAACGATTCGTCGACAGTCGGCTACCTGACCAGGCTTCCTGATCCATCCGGATGGTTGGGCGTTCTGTGGGTTCGGAATCGGTGTGAGATCCAGCCCATCAGTTCGACCAGTGCGAGCACCAGAAGGATTCCGAGAGCGTTGTCAATCACCCGCGCCTCAAGCAGCGCCCAGGTCTTGGAAGACACGGCCGCCAACATGATGATCACGGTGGGGGTGAGGAGGATCACCAGCCAGTGGTAACCCCGATCCTTGAGGGCGAACAGCGCGCCGGCGACCACGAAGACCATGGCAATCAGTACGGTCTTGTTGCTGGTGATGCCAACCACCAACGCAGCCAGCGCCACACCGATCATTGTTCCCGATGTGCGCTGCAGGGCACGGACGCGTGTCGAACCGACGTCAGGCTGGATGACGGCGACCCCGGCCAATGGGACCCAGTACCCCTCGGTCAGCGACGCCGCCAACTCGATGATGGTGGCGAATGCGATCACCGCACCGGTCACGATGGAGTAGCGGATCGGTCGCTTGTCTGAGTTCAGGGACTCTCGGATCAACCTGATGGTTGCTCCAGCACGTTGGGAGGGGTCCTGGTCGGCCGTCGACCCCTCGGTCTGTGTCGCTTCGGTCGGTGTCACGAAGACCAAGAACACGGCGAGCGAGACCACACCACCCACCGCATAGGCGATGGTGTGCGTCACCGCATCGGCCGCCGGCAAGCCCTGGCCGGCCACGATGATGAAAACTGCGGAGTTGATGAAGGCCACGAGGATGCCGGCTGGCCCGGCAACTCGGACCAGCGTCCAAGCGCCGACCCACGTGAACGTCGTCATCACCAGCAGCCATCCAGAGGATCCCACCAATGTGGCCAGGGCTACGCCTGTCGAGGTGCCGATCAACACCACGAGCCCCCAGTGGAGACGGTTGGCCCTCGAGCCAGCGCTGAGGCCCAGACCGACGTTCAAACCACCAAGGCTGGCGAACAGGCCGATGGTTTGGTGACCCGTAGCTGTGCCCAGGGCCAGTGGTATCCCGGTGACGAGTGCACCAAGCACCGCATAGCGGAGGTCGATGGCCCGCTGTTCAGAGCGAAACGCTCCATGTACAGCGCGGCGCCACCCTTCGACTTCTCTGCTCACCTCGTCAGTATGGTGCCAATCGGTGCGCACCTAGGTTGACCGCTGGTGGGACGTCGGCCTCCCTGTTGATGCGGTGCGAGCACGTGCGGAGCAGCTTCATCAGCCCTTGGGCGCTATTCAGCCTTGATGAGAAGCGTGATCGCCGTCCCATGGCTGCATTTTCCTTCAGACATGCAGCCTGAAGTCAACAGATGGAAGTGTCACTTCCCGGTGACGGGGTCGCACCGAAAGTTGACTCTCATGGTTGCATTTCTGCCAGCTTTGTTGCTGTTGTGTAGCAAATCAGTTAAATTTGACGGTTTACATTTTGATACGCGTGGGTCATTGTGCCCTACTGAAACAATCT
>CAIQOJ010000106.1 GCA_903873395.1 uncultured Acidimicrobiaceae bacterium | reverse complement strand
GACTGCAAGTTGAGCCGAACAGTGGTCATGAGGACGTCAGCGATTGGAAAACAAGCCACCGTGACGTTTGAGGACATCGCTGTCCATCTGCCACAAGCCCAACGCGGCCTGGGAACCGTCAGTGGAACACGCACGGTTCCCATCGAGACTCGACCAACCAACGAGCGCACGCGCTCGCTCGGGAAGGCCACGAAGGACGTTTTCCGGTATCGAAAGCGCCACTGATTCTTCGGGCGTCAGCCACCCAACCAGGAATCCGGCATACAACGCTCGTCGCCACGAGTCTGAGGTCGTGTTGGCTCCTCCCCCGTGGACCGTGCTGCCCAGGTAGATCAGAGCATCGCCAGGCTGGAGACTGACACCCACTTCAACAGAACGGTCGAAAGGTTCATCCAGATCCCATTGATGGCTGCGCGGCAAGACGCGAGTGGCGCCTGTTTCCTCGTCAAAGTTTCCGAGAGCCACCAGGACTGATACTTGGAGTGGGATCCCGAGCCGCTGGGCGAAGCTCCAGTTTTCGTCGTCGCGATGGAGCACTTGAGCGGGTTCGCTGGGACCGATGAATATGGTTTCGGCTTGGCTCAGCCAGTAGTTGCCGCATGAGGCACCAAGAATCTCGTCGCAGATACCCAGGAGCACCGGATGGACGAGCACCGCTGAGGCAAACGTGGGCGACTTGGCCACCAGCGCTTGAATTCGCTTGGTGTTGCCACCGTAGAAGGCCTGATCGAACCCCGGGCGAAAGCCCGGTGCACGTTCCTGCACGTGCGGCTCCAACTCACGTTCGATACATGCGATTGCCTCAGGAGCCAGCAGACCTTCGACAACGACCGCCCCGTCGAGGTGGAGCGCGTCAACGGCAACCTGGACTGCCGATCCAGCCGTCACTCGTTGCACTGCGGACATGCACTGACCTCGGCTCGGGTGGGTAGAAAATCGCTGGCATCACGGGTGCCGATTCGCCCTGTGGGGCAGAGTCGCTGGCCGCTCACCTGCATGCTCCCACGGATTTGATAGCAGCATACTCATTCACCAGTTGCTTCGAATGACCGTCATCGACCTACAACTCAGATACCCAACTCCTGCAACTCCCGACGCCAAGGCGGGTCATCGGCCTCCGGTAATATCTAACAATCCAGGACCTACCACCACAGGTGCAACTGTCGGACGCAACTGGCGCCCAGGCCCATGATGCTCTCGCAGCCCTCCTTGAGCTCCATCGACGCCACTTTCCGACACACGGGCACGTGCAGGTCGAACTCGAGGCAAATGCAGTTCACCCCATGCCCACGGACGATCTGATAGTCCACCAAGTCGTAGCCACCGTCGATGACGTGCCTGCGGGATTCATCGTCGTCCATGCCAATCTCGCAAGAAGTATCGGCATCGTCCACTTCCTCGCTGTCGAAGAACAGTTCAGGGGCGTGCCTCTCGGATCCACCCCTCGCTCGACGGTCGCCGCCATCCTTGTCGACGTTGCCGAATACCTGGTCACTGATGATGGAACTCGATCTGGGCGCCCTATTCGCTTCGGGACGGTCGCTGAGTCCGACGCCGAGGTCGTCAAGGCGTGGAACCAGTGGGGGTATACGCCACTGAACATCGCCTATGCCGAGCCCTACTTCGGAAAGCACTGGGCCGACCATGGCCCACCGGAGTTCTTCGACATGGCGCTTGTCTCCAATGCCGCTCGGAACGTGCCATACGACACCGAGGGACGAGACCACTCCCCTGCCGCGGTGGCCCGAGCGGCGTGCGAGGCCTTCTTGGTCGACCACTATCGACTTGATCCCGATCACCCGAGAGTTCGGGCAACCTTTGCATCGATCGATGTCTAGAGACGATGATGGTGCGGACCTGGTTAGCGTTTGTGCCACATGAGGGGTACGCCTTCGAGCGTGGTTGACGTAGTCCAGCCCAGTTCATCCAACGCCTAGAAACCCGCACCAACGAAGTGGTGCCCACCGGCCTGCACCAAGAGGCCAGCGGCAATCCTGAACACAAGTTGCGGCCAGATGGGTCGCAACTGAAGCGATACGGAAGAGACTCATGGCTGACCGCCTGAACGAAGACGAACCGAGACGACGCCAGTCGGGACTACTTGATGCCATCTTCGATGTCGTCGAGCAGACCCCGGACGAAGCGCCGAAGGCTGATCAGTCGATGTTCCGAGCCAAGGCGCTCGAGCAGATCGACGTGCCTTCCCAAGTGGACCAGCTCCTCCCCCTGACCTCACGCATGACGTGGATTGCTCTGGTGGCAGCAGCGTTGGTCATCCTTGCCGGCCTCCTGTATGCAGCCTCCACGCAGCGCGTGGAGGCAGTGACGACCCAGGGGCGCGCCGTGAACCTTCCTGGCCTAGCCGTGGTGTCGAGTCCGGCGAACGGCCAGATCGACGATGTGGCTGTGGCGCCGGGTGCCCACGTGACCACCAACGAAGAGATCGCCACCGGCACGACCAATACCGGCGGGCAAATTGACCTCCGCTCCCCGATCACCGGGACCGTCTGGCAAGAGATCGTGCCGATCGGAGGGGCGGTCTCGGTAGGCGAAGAGGTGGCCACTATCCTTCCCGGTGGAAAGAACTCGACGGTCCTCGCCCCGGTGCCGGAGTCTCAACAGTCGCTGGTCGACAAGGGTCAGTCCGTCGAACTCACCCGTTCCGATGGTGAGGTCGTCGAGGGCACGGTGGCTGACGTCGTCGCCGAGACACTGCCTGCCAGTGCGCTCGGCGACCTCGTCGGCATCCCGTCGAACTCTGATGCGCTCCAGGTCATGGTGGTGATCGACACCGAGACGGCCCTCGATGCCGGTGAGCCCATCGGCGTGAAGATCATCCAATCCAGGCGTTCACTGCTCCGCCAGCTCTTCGAGTTCCGATGACGACCAGTTCGCTCGACACCCAGCCGGGGTCTAGCAACCCCCATGACGTGACGACCACCAACCGTCGGACCCCCCGTGTCCCCCGGCAACGCGTCAAAGTCCCTGGGGTCCTGCAGATGGAGACCAACGAAAGTGCCGCTGCCTGCCTCGGCATGGTGTTGGGTTCGCACGGGCGCTATGTCCACCTCGAAGAACTCAGCCATCAGTGCGGAGTCGCCAACGGCGAGGGCGTCACGGCAGAGAGCACGGCCAGAGCGGCCGAGCACTTCGGCCTGACTGCCACGATCGGTACCTATGAACCCGATGAACTTTTTGAACTCGACCCGCCATTTATTGCCAACTGGCGGTTCCACCACGATGTCGTGGTCGAAGGGTGGAAGCCCGGCTATTGGTATCTGAACGATCCGGCAAGCGGCCCCGTGGTCTGCACTGACGAGGAGTTCGACGATGCCTTCACGGGACTCGTCATCGAAGCCGTGCCAGGCCCGCAGTTCCAACCAGGAGGTGAGCCGGAGAAGGCCTTGCGTCGACTCGTCTCCATCAGCGGCAACATCGGACCTGCGCTGGTGGCCGTCGTTGCCATCACCCTGCTCTTGATCCTCCCAACCGTCCTGATCCCACAGATCATGAGCCTCTACGGTGCCCAACTCTCGGGATTGATCGGTATCTCCGCCCTGACCGCTGTGATCGGCCTGGTCGTAGCCATGGTCGTACAGACTGCCCTGTTGGCCCTGCAAGGTGCATTGGCCATCCGGGTGGCCACCAAGGTTTCGGTGCGCCTCGGGGCATCGTTGGTGCATCAACTCCTCAAGCTGCCGGCCAGCTTCCACATGCAACGTGGCGCCTCCGCCATCGCCGAGCGGGCGTCACTCATCGATTCGACCAGCGATGGCGTGTCGGCTCTCGCCTTGACGATGACGGCTGGAGTCCTCACCAGCCTGATTGCGGCCTTGATCCTGCTTTTCATTGAGCCCGTCACGGGCATCGTGGCCATCTTGGTGGCCATTGCCACCGGCTTCTTCGTCCACCGCACTGCCCAGCGGGCCAGACACACTGCCGCTCGGACCGTGACCGAAGGAGTTGCCGTCGGGGCTGCTGCGGCCGCCGCCTTGGCCCAGATCGATGCCATCAAGTCTTCCGGCTGGGAGGACGGCGTCATCGCCAGAGTCGTGACCACCCAGAACCAGCTACTCGAGGCTGACCAGTCGTTCAGCGTGCTGCGACTTCGACTGAGTCTGTTGCCACCCGCCCTGACTGGAATCGGGATGATCGGCATTACCGGCGTGACCATGCTGCAGGTTGTCTTGGGCAACCTGCCAGCCAGCACCGTGCTGGCCGTCATTGCGCTAACGGCCATCCTGATAGCGCCGGTCGGACCCGTGGTCGACGCGCTGGACAAGTTCCATGTGCTCGAAGCGTCGCTCGATCAGATCGACGAGATCATCGAGGCGCACCTCGACTCTTGCTATGACGACGAGGATCATCCCCCGGCTCCGGACACCTTGATCGGTCACCTCGAAGTGACCCGAGTCTCGTTCGGCTACAGCGCACAGGCCCCGCCCATCATCAAGGGGCTTGATCTCGAGATCGCACCCGGATCCAGGATCGGCCTGGTGGGCAAGTCGGGCTGTGGGAAGTCCACGGTCGCTCGACTGATCACCGGCTTCTTTGATCCATGGGAAGGCCAGATCCTCATCGACGGGATCGGACGGCATCAGCATGCCCCGGAGGTGTTGACCGATGGGATCGCCTTGGTGGACCAAGACGTGGCCATCTTCGAAGGCACCCTGCGGGACAACATCACCCTGTGGGACGCCACGGTGCCCGACGCCGACATCATGGCCGCCTTGGTCGATGCCCAGTTGGCTGACGATGTCGCCCAATGGAGCGGTGGCCTCGATGCCCACCTCAGCGAAGGGGGATCTGACCTGTCTGGGGGACAGCAGCAACGTCTCGAGATCGCCCGCGCCCTGGTGCGACGACCAGCCCTGCTGGTTCTGGATGAGGCCACTACTGCCATCGACTCCCAGACCGAGCGTCGCATTGATGAAGCCATCCGTCGCCGAGGCACCAGTTGCCTCATCATCGCCCACCGTCTCTCCACCATCCGAGATTGTGACGAAATCATCGTTCTCGACCAAGGTGAAGTGCGCGAACGAGGCACCCACGAGCAACTGATGGCACTCGATGGGATCTACATGCGAGTGGTGGAGTCCTGATGACCATCGAACTCGAAGGCACTCTGGCCGTCGGTCCGACCGACAGGATCCAGCCGGGCCCTGGCGAGGTCATCGAAGTCGTCGAAGGCGAGGTCATGGTCTTCGCCGTCTCCGCCGGTGGGCATCGCCTCTTCTTGGCCCGAATCCCAACTGGTCGCGTGGTCATCGGATGCCCTCCCTCCAGCGCAGGCTCGTCCCTCCTGGTCACCGGAATGCGAGGCGGGCGTATCCGGCGAACGTCACTGGCGAATCTCGTGGAGTCGGAACGGATTGCTGATATCGCACAGTGGATATTCACCGTTGGCGAGGCCGCCCGAAGCGGAAGGTGGGCGGAACGCGTGGTGGCACCGGGTTCGGTCGCCCTGCGGTTGGCCCCGGGTGAAGATGTTGCCGCCCACACGGCCGCCGTTGCTCTCTCCGACCACTCCATCCAAGGGTGGCTCCGGGTCTCGTCAGGTTTTGCCCGCTACTGCGGCCTTGACGGCGTTGACGTCGGGGTGATGGCGCCACCCGTGCCGATCACCCGTGGCGTGTGGCTGACGAGTGGCCTGCGCTGCCAGATCGCCACCGCACCTGCCCCGTCGTCCACGCAAGAGTGGATCGACGCCCTGGCTCAAGTGGGCCAACTGGGCCTGGCTGCACTGGCGTCGCTCGATGCTGCTCGCAATCAGCGCCGTTTGGCGAAGCTTGAAGGAGTGGAAGCCAGATCCCTCCATCAGGCTCAGACCGGTGTGGCTCGCTTGGTGGGAGCCCTCCTCGGCAAGTCCGCCATCGACGTTGCTTCGACTTCGAAGCTCTCCCCCGCCCTACTTGCCTCGTTCCAGGTAGCCGAGGCCTCCGGCCTCCACGTCAATTCCGAGGCGCGCATCCAAGCGGCCGAAGAGGTCCAACAGGGCAGAGACCCGATGATCGCTGCCGCAGAAGCGTGCCAAGCACGATCGCGCCAGGTCGACCTGACCAAGGGGTGGTGGAGGATCGAGGGGCCTCCGATGGTGGGCTCCACCAACTCCGGCACCGTCGTCGTGCTCCAGTGGCGAGGCAAGGGATGGGTGGCGCTCGACCCCAAAGAGGTCCAGTCCCCTATCGAGGTCGACTCGACCACGGTGGATCAGTTCGAAACGCGAGCCAGCGAGATCGTCCCCGTGCTTCCGGCGGCGTCGAGCACCCTGGGCGACCTGGCCCGACTCACCTTTGGCGGCTCTCGCCACGAGTTGGTGATCTCCGTGCTGATGACCGTGTTTGTGGCGGCAGCCGCCTTCGTCATCCCCTTTGTCTTCGGCGCCATCTCGGAATCATTCAACGAGATCTCCGGTCGCAGTCTGGTGGAGGCACTGGTTGCGCTCGGCATGCTTCTCATTGCCTCCTTGGGCTGGCAGTTCGTGCGTGGTCGCGCGTTGCTCCGGGCCCGAGCACGTGGTGGAGCCATCGCCATGGGGGCGGTCTGGGACCGCATGATGCGCCTTCCCACCACATGGCACGACCGGCATCCTCTTGGCATCCGGCTCACCCAGGCCACCGCCATCAACGTCGCAGCCGCCGGCGTGCCCGATGCCGTGATCGCCCAACTCATGGACACGGTCATCGTCCTGGGCAGCCTGGCTGCCATTGCCACAACCAATCTTGCCCTCTTCATCTCCTTGACGCTGCTCGCTGTCGTCCAGATGGTCTGCAACTACCTCTTGGCGCAAGCTGGAGCCAAGCGAGCCGCCGACCGCGTGGTGGCTGGAGCCCAGGCGTCGGGCCTGTTGATCGAGACCCTGCGCTCCGCCAATCGACTTCGCGTGTTCGGAGCGGAGTCCCGGGCGTTCCAGCGATGGGCCATGGTGCATGCTGACCTCACTCGCGCCGACCTCAAGCTCCGTTGGATCGTGACGCTGCAGACCCTGCTGATCGCCGTGTGGCCATTGGTCGGATTGATCTTGGTGGTCATCGTGGCACCGTTGTCCCACGCCACCTTCGGCAACTTCGTCACCGCACAGACGGCGGCGGCCGTCTTCTCGGCCACCATCGCCGCAGCCACCATCGCGTTCAGTTCCATGTTGGTAGCTCGAGCAAGCATCGACACCATCACCCCCGTGCTCGAAGCCAGCCCAGAAGGGTATGGCGGCGGAGCCAACCCGGGCACGCTGCACGGGGAGATCAACTTCCGGGACATCGTGTTCCGCTACTCCGCCGACGGGCCAAACGTGCTCAACGGTGTCAGCTTTGACGTCAGCCCGGGCGAGCATGTGGCCATCGTGGGAACGTCCGGCTGCGGTAAGTCGACCCTGATCCGCGTGCTGCTCGGTCTCGAAGACATTGAGTCGGGGACGATCGCCATCGACGGCAAGGACTTGGCGTCGCTGAACAGGCCTGCTGTCCGACGTCAGATCGGATGTGTCCTGCAGTCAAGCGCCCTGCTCCCCGGTTCCATTCGGGGCAATGTGTCGATGGGTCGCCACCTCTCGAATGCAGAGATCTGGGAAGCACTCGACGAAGCCGCCATCGGAGAAGACATCCGAGCCATGGCCAGGGGTCTCGATAGCCCGGTTATCGAAGGCGGCACGTCGCTCTCCGGTGGAGAACGCCAAAGGATCCTGATTGCACGTGCGCTGGCGGGACGTCCTCGCATGCTGGTCCT
>CAIQOJ010000105.1 GCA_903873395.1 uncultured Acidimicrobiaceae bacterium | reverse complement strand
CCAATGCGGCAGGGATCTGGGCGTCGTTGCTGCCCTGGATCATGAGCAGCGGCACGGAAGACGGCGAGGTGAACTGCGCTGGATCGTTGGCGTCCAGCAGCGTCTTCCACGCCGGGACCGAATACGGGTTGATGGTGATGAGGTCGGCGAAGGCCTTACCCGGCACCGCAGCGACGGCGGCGTCCACTGCGCTCTTCACGTAAGCGGAGCAACCCTGGTCCAGCACGGGGAGCAACTTCTTGCCAGCCTTGGACATGATGGCCGAGACGGGCGCTGCCGCATTGCCGTAGTAGCTCTTGTACGAGCCCGCCACCATCAGCAGGTAGTAGTCGTAGGGACTCGCCACCAAGAAGTTGTACAACGCCGCAAACAGTGCGGGCGGCGCTCCGGCAACGACGCCAACTTCCTGCAGGTTCGTGTCGGCGATGTTGTTGTAATAACTCGAGCCGTAGAGGGAGTACATGGCCGTTTGGCCACCTTCGGAGTGGCCCCAGACCACATACTGGTTGCTCAAGGACACACCCGGGATGGAGTGGGCGGCACTGACGATGCGGATGGTGTCGCCGGCGGCCGCTGCACCCACAATGTAGGGCATGAGTCCCGGGGTACCTTCGCCCTGATAGTCACTAGACACGACGGCATACCCGGCGTCGATGAGGTTGGACAGGCCCGGAATGGCACCGTCAGACTGCAGGCTCGGAGCACACGTGTCGGCCATGCCGTTGGTGCCGTGGCCCCAGGCCACGACCGGCCAGCCGCCGGCCGGAGCAGTGCCGTCAGGAACCACCACCAGACCAGTCACGGCGACGGACTTCCCCTTGGAACCGACGCCCGTGTACATGACCTGATAACTGGTCGCATTGGCCAACGGTTGCTGCTGTGCCACCTGTGACTTGATGAGTTGCCCGAACGTGCGGGGCAGCGGCTTCGGCACGCTGTAGAAGGAGGGTAGGCCTGGCGGTGCCGGAATCGTTGTCGAGGATGCCGCCCCGGCTGACCCCCCTGCGACGACCTCGGCGACCAACGGCGTGGCAACACTCAATGACAGCGCCACGGCTATGGCGATACGCAGACGACCCTTCATGCGGAACTCCCCCTCACAACCTGCCCCCCTGGCAGGTTCAGAGACATTACGACATTTGCTTCCACTGCGTTCGGGTCAGCCGCATGAGCGGATCGGCGATCGACAGGCATGCCCTGGAAGCGCAGGGTGCCCCCTTAACTGATTCGACTGACCTGCAGTTGAGCGGGCCCGGATGAATGGCCCAGCTGACCAGTTATCGGGACCCGCGCAGAGGGACGCCCGGAAGACCGAACGGCCGACCGTCTGCTCATCGCGCATAGGCGAAGGTCGCATGGAGTGTACGAACCACTCACCGACAGCGGGATCTTCAATGTCGTTGTGGACGCAGCGGACCTTGCGCACTTCGACAAGAACGTGCATCCACATCTGCTGCGTCACTCGTGGATGACGGAGATGCTTCGCAACGGCATGAGCCCGATTCAGTTGTCATTCATTGCCGGTGCGTCGCCAGAAGTCATTGCGTCGTGCTACACGTGAGCTGATCCCCTGGTAGTGGTCCAGGTCAACTGGACCAGTCATCGGGGCCCGCTCACACTCTCAGATCCCAGACGCCTGTACGAATCTTGCGCTTCGAACCTCACACGAGACCAGCCTGTCCCGCATCGATGGGATGAACTGTGGGATGCCAACTCGGGAAACAGGAGAGCCGGTGCTTTCGCACCGGCTCTGAGCTGGTCCTTCTTTAGTGGCGGGGGCAGGATTTGAACCTGCGACCTTCGGGTTATGAGCCCGACGAGCTACCAGACTGCTCCACCCCGCGGCGGTCATGAGAACTTACCAGCCGCAGCCGAGAGACGCCAAGGCGACCGTCCGGTGCGTGTTTCATTTTCCGCCCAGGGGCCGCTCGACTCAGGGGCCGCTCAACTCAGGGGCCGCCCGACTCAGGCCACGACGGTGACCGGCACCACCCCAAACTCCTCTCGGACCTCCTCGAGCGACCAGGCGGCCATGGCCATGTGGTCAACGTGGGTGAAATCAGCTCGGCACTGGGCCCCGCGATCGAACGCCTCACCGAGGAGTTCGATGGCTCCCGGCCGTTGCAGAGATGCCGACTTTGGATTGAACCCTCCGGGGTCGAGCACGCCAGCCTCGTGGATCAACAGATTCCCGAGGAACTGCACCAGGTTCTGCTCATTGTCGGCCATGGCCATCTGGAAGGCACCAAGGGCGATCTCTCCCTGACCGGTGGGCTCATAGCCGGCGATGACATGGTTCATGTCATGACTGACCGAGACGGCCTGCATGAGGCTGCCGCTCTCCGTACCCGGTAGTGCGATGCCGTTGCGCCGATAGAACTCGATATACGAGCGGCCCAGGGTTCCCTCGGCCAAGCCATGGAGTTCTCTCAGTCGGGCCGCCAGTTCAGGGTCTGCCTCTTGAGGCATCCACACTTCGTCACCGATGGCCTGTTCAAGGCGCTCGGTCCGCAATGACGCCTCGCTGTTGGCGACCACCTGAGCACCGAAGCACCGCTTCCAGTCCTCCATGGCCATGCCCACGCCAGCGTCGATCCAGTCACGCATGATCTCGAGGTCAGCACCTTCGAGCCCAAGAGCTCCTGCGAACTCTTCGGCGCGAGCCACCTGGGCGGGCGTCAGAGGATGGCGGCACAGTTCCAGGGTCACCATCACCAGATGGAACCGGCGGCGGGCTCGTTCGTCGACCAGCGCCGCGGCCAACTCACTGGAACCCAGTGGCGCCAGATCCGCCGAGCGGAGGTCGGCTCGCTTCCAGAGATGGTCAGTGACCGACCAAAGAACTTCTAGCTGCTCTTCGGTGGGACCGCCATCGACGTCGATGACTCCGAGAAGCCCGCGCACAACAGGCTCGACCTCTTCAGCGGCCACGAAGTAGGGCATTCCCGAGGGTATCGCCGCACCTTCGGTAACTGAGTTGCTGAAGCGGATCCGACCAGTGCAACCCCGGTGCACGTCGACGTCCGATGGCTCACCTCAGCCATCTCTTCGCGCCATTCTCATGTTCCTGTCCCACACAGAGGTACCGACATCGGCTGATGGGGCATCGTGTCTTCAGGCCCTACTCATTCAGGCCCTGCTGATTTAGGCCCTGCTGATTTAGGCCCTGCTGCTTCAGGCGCTGCTGATTTAGGCCCCGAGCCCGCCCAATCCAGTCGCCGGGTTGGTCGTGGTGGTCGCGGTCGACGCACCTGGAGCGGAGGCCACCCCGGTCAGAGTGCCGAGAGCCTGCATGCTTGCCGAAGCCGAGTTGATGTCGTTCTGATAGGCACCGAGGTTCCCAGCCTTGAGGTCGGCTTGAGCCTGGGCATACGAGGCCTGGGCCTGGGCCAGCAGAGAACGAGCCTGTGGGGAGAGTGTGCCGGGGGTCGACGTGTTGCCTGGGGCGGTGGACACTGGTGCACTGAACAGCTTGGTCAGCGCATCCGACAAGCTCGTGCCGATGGCGGCGGGCTGGTTGCCGTAGACGGCGATGACCCGCTGAAGTTCGGGGAACGCGTTGCGGGACGAGGCCACATACAGCGGCTGGACGTAGAGGAGTGAGTTGGCCACCGGAATCATCAGCACGTTCCCGAGCAGGACCGTCGAACCGTTCTGGTTGAGAAGCGAGATCTGCCCCGACACGGTTGGGGTCGCATCGATCTTGGCGGCCACGATGGCTGGCCCATTGACCGGGTTGTCCCGAGGCGTGACGAACATATGGAGCTGGCCGTAGTGACCCGGGTCAGAGCCAGCAATCATGAAGCCCGACAGCGTCTGGATCTGGCTTGCCGACGACACCGGGACAAAGGCGTTAAGGAGGCTGAAGGATTGACCTGGATCACCAGGGATCTGGAGCTCTTGATACACGGGCGCCATGCGCACAACTTGGCCAGTGGAGACGACCTGTCCCTGAGCGTTGACCGTCTGCGTCGTGGCCAGAGCTTGCGCCGGCTGTCCTGAGCCGGGATCTGGCGACAGGGCCCATGCGTCGGCGGCGCTGTAGAAGCTCTGCGCCTTGGTGATGTGGTATTTCCCGTACATCGTGGCCTGCACGGTGAAGAAGTCCTCGGGATAGCGCAGGTGGTCGCGCAGTTCGGCGGACATCTTTGAGGCCGGGGTGAACATCTCCGGGAAGGCCTTCTCGTACGTCTGGATGATGGGGTCCGTCGGATCCATGACGTAGAAGGTCATCTTGCCCGTGTAGGCGTCCACGAGCACCTTGACGGAGTTGCGTACGTAGTTGAACGTTCCGGGCAGCCCACTCCCCTGGCTGAGTGCTGCGGCATCGGCGTTCTGCGCATAGGGATAGTTGGCCGATGACGTGTAGGCGTCCTGGATCCATTCGATATGACCACCGAGGAGCACCGGATACGGGTCGGCATCGAGGCTCAAGAACGGGGCGGCCTTGGCCACTCGGGCCTGTACTGCCCGGTCGAACATGAGCCGAGATTTGTTGGTGATCTGGTCCGAGATCAGCAGATTGATGTCGTTGAACCGAACAGCGAACATCACCTGGTCGAAGAACGACTTCAGTTGGACTCCGCCACTGCCCGCGTAGTGGGTCTCGACGTTCGAGCCATTGGTCAACTGGTAGTCGATCTCGGGCTGCTTGGTGTTTGCCACCACGTAGCCCGCATTGTTGAGGCCGAAATAGACCGATGGCTGCGTAACCGGAGGCAGTCCGTTCGTCGACACAGGTGGCACTTCACCCACGGCGAACTGTGGATCGCCATTAGAGGTCACCTGATTGGCCGGCGACACGATCATGCCGTAGCCATGGGTGTACTGAAGGGTGGTGTTGACCCAGGAGTTCGAGGGGAGGTCCTGATCGTTGATCTCGCGCACACCGACAACCGTCGGCGTCTGGGAACCGTTGACCTTGTAGCGATCGATGGCCAAATGGTTGAACTGGTAGTAGGACCGGATGTCTTGGAGCTTGTCGTAGGTCGGTTGGGTCTGGAGCGGGTCCCATAGGCGGACATTGGCCAGCGTGTCGCTGCTAGCCGACAACTGAGTGGCAGAAAGATTCGACGACGCTGCATAGGGGGTCGACTTCACGTCAGTGATGCCCATGGCAGTCCGAGTCGCATCGATGTTGCGCTGGATATACGGGCGCTCAAGTGTGTTCTGAGCTGGATTGACCTTGAAGGCCTGAACCACGGCCGGATAGATGGTGCCGGCGGTCAGCGCCACCAGGAACCAGAGGCCCACACCCAAGATCGGCAGGGCCCATCCCTTGCGGCGGATGTTGTAGATCAGTAGTGCCGCAGCAGCCAACGACACCATGATCAGCAACTGCAGTGCCGGTATTCGAGCATGCACGTCGGTGTAACCAGCGCCTTGTACGTACCCGTTGGAGGAGAGGTCCAGGCTGTAGCGAGCCAAGTAGTACCCGACGGCCTTGACGATGGCGATCAGCCCGAGGATGACCGACAGATGAGCCTTTACCGCCGGGCGTACCCGAGGCCCAGCCCCTTGGAGGCGGATGCCGCCGTTCAAATAGTGGCTGAGCGTCGTGACTAACAAGACGATGATCAGTGCGATCAGGGTCCAGTGCACGAGGAACTGCTGGAACGGCAGAGTGAAGACGAAGTAGCCGACATTGCGGTGGAACTGGGGATCACTGGCCGGGAAGGTGGAGGCATTCCGGAAAAGGAGCCAGGCCTGCCACTGCCCCATGGCCTGTGAGCCGATGATGAGCGAAAGGATGACCACGACGGTCGCCCGCAACCACCGGGCATAGGGGCCAACGACGTCCCGATAGCGCGTGACGAAATCGTCCTCAGCGTCGACTGCGGGGCCACGAGGAGCCAGGCGCTCGGCAACGAGCAGGCTTACCAGGAGTAAGACGGCGAAGATGGCGCTGAAGGCGGCCATGAGGCCGACTTTGACTGTGAACAACTTCCACCACACCGAGTGGAGCGCCACCGAGGAGAACCACAGCGCATCGGTGTAGAAGATGGCGAAGGTCCGGAACGAGGCGAAGACCACGACCAGTACCACCGCCGCCACGATGAGGGCGCGTCGACGACGTCGACCCGCCGGCCGCGGGCTCGCCGGGGCAGCCGGCATGTCGCTTGGGGTTCGCACGCGGTCAGCCTAGGTGGCGGGCAGGGCGAGTACGCATCGGCAGCCCGGATGCGCGGGCGGATGAGCATGGCCGGTAGCGAAATCCGCACCAGGCGCCTGTGGGTCGGCCAGTCCGTTGTCCTCGCAGTCGGGACAAGGGGTCTCGCCTGCATGGGCCACGGCAACCCAGACCAGGCCAGGTCCATCACGATCGGCAGCAGCCACGGTCCCCATCGAGAAGGCTTCGATGACCGCATCGGCGGCCATGCCTTCGATGCGTTCGCCCTTCCACTCACGGAAGGCGGAGCCCACGTGCTCGTGCACTGCTGGTTCGTCGGCGGGATCGACCCCATCCGAGGCTCCGAGGCGCTTACGAAGGGGGCCCACCACAGACTCCGCCAGTTCATGGGCAACGCCCAACAGTTCGTCGGTGCTGGGACGCTTCTTCGATCCTCCAGCGAAGAGCGCACCGGCTTCGGCGGCTTCTTCGAGAAATGGGAGTGCCGACGTGGCCACACCATCAACGTGCTCCACCTCATCGGGAAGCAGATCGGTGGACCAAGTGACGCCCTTGCCCCGCAAGCGGTCCAGCAGTTCGTTCTGCTCGTCTTGAAGATTGCGCTTGAGCCTGCGAGCCAGACCGGTGACGATGGGGCCGATGGCATCGTCCCGCCCGATGGCACGTGGATCCCGTCCGTCAGGTGGGCCTTCGGGCTCGGGTTCAGCATCGGCTGCTGCGGCTCCGGCCGCTGCTGCCGCAGTGGCAGCAGCAGCCGCTTCGGCCTGTACGGGCTTGGTTCGCTTCGCCGCCTTGGCTGGCTTGGACGCCTTGGTTTCGGGTGGTTCAGCCTCAGAGGCCCCTTGAGTGGACTTGTCGGGTGCCACCGTGACGCCATCGACCTCGTCAGCAACCGGTTCTTGGGCGGCACGGAGTTTGGCGAAGAGGGCATCTACCTCGGAACTTGTAGAGCCGTCTTCGGATCGATCAGCACCATCCTCGACCAAGTCGGCCTCGACGACTGCAGGCTCAGCCACCTCAGGTTCGGCCACCTCAGGTTGGGCGGTGTCAGGTTGGGCGGTGTCAGGTTCATCAGACCCGCCAGGCACCACAGGGTCAGCACCTGTCACAGGGGTCTCCTCGGACAGGGCGACGATCTCTTCATCAGAGAGTTCCTCGGCGGTGCGCACAGACGCTTCACGTCCTGCCACCTCGGCCGCAACGCGAGCACTGTCCTCTGCGGCGGCTAGGTCATCGGCGATGTCGTCCATCGAACGGCGCACGTCGGACAGGGCCTCTTCCATGCGGTCACGTCCGGCACGCATCTGTTCAAGCTGCACATGCAGGACCTTGCGACGACGGCCAAGATCGGCCAAGACACGGGCGCGGAGCTGCTGGGCCTCTTCGACCATGGTCCGACCCTCGTCACGAGCCCGCTCCACCTGAGCTGATGCCTCAGCACGGGCCGCCTCGATCGCTTCAGCAACCTGTGCATCGGTCCGCTGGCGCAGCTCGGCGGCAACCGCTTCAGCCTCCGCGGTGCGCTCGGCCAAAAGGGCGTCGGCCCTCGTCTGGGCCTGATCAGACGTCTCTTGCGCCTCGGCCAGCATCCGCTCGGAACGCTCCGTGGCTTCGGCCAGCATGCGAGAAGCCTCGGCCTCGGCGTTAGCCACCTTCTCGGCGGCCGCCTCGTTGGCGCTGATCAGAACTCGGGCGGTTTCCTTGCCAACGGCTTCAGTGAGCGTCACCTGGTCGATGACCGGGTTGGCCGCACGGTGCTCGGCATCGGCCACCTGATCACGAAGATCCTGTTCGAGCTCGCTCGTGGCTCGTAGGGCTGCAGCGATCGACTCGAGATAGTCCCGAACTTCACCTGGGTCGAAGCCTCGGCGGACCGAGGCAAAGGTATGCCGGGCGACGTCGTCCGGGGTGAGGGGGGACGAGGAGCTGATGGTCATCCGACGATCCTCGGGCATGAGTGAGAGCCTACGACTGCTCGGTCACCAATCGGCTCATCCCGCACCAGCACTGGACAGCGCTGCTGCAGTGCGGACCTCGCCGAGGTGCCCGCCATTCGCTTCGAGCACATGGATTGCCTCATCGAGCGTGCGCACGGCATAGACGTGGAGGCCCGGTCGTGCCTTCGACTCGGCCGCTGCACGCTCGACCGACGGGACGAGGAAGATCGATGCACCTCCCTTTTCGACGGCCACCGTCTTTTGAGGGACACCGCCGACGTCACCGACCATCCCGGCTGCGTCGATGGTCCCGGTGGCGGCCACCGTCTTCCCTCCGGTCAGCGATCCGCCATCGAGTGCATCGATGATCCCGAGCGTGAGCGCCAGCCCCGCCGACGGGCCGCCGATGTCGGGCACTGAGATCTTCACTGGGAACGGATAGGAGTAGGTCACCTGGTCCTCGGGCTGAATACCGAGGTCCAATGTGAGGGACACGCCGCCCACCGTCACCTTGGTGGCCCGCAGGGTGATCGAGACCGGAACGGGTGATCCTGTTCCGCCTTTCCGAACGCTGAACACCACTGTCTGGCCTGGGTGATGAGCCGAAAGTGCATCGGTCAAGGCCCGTGCTGTCAGCGTGGGATGCCCATCGAGTGCGACCACCACGTCACCCACATGGAGTACGCCATTGGCCGGGGTGCCCGGGAACGTACCGGCGATAACCGCACCGGCCGGGACGGCCGGCACCTGGTAGCCAAGGTGACGGAGGGCAGCCGTCTTGGCCGAGGCGATGGCTTGTGACATCTGCAGGTCACCTTGAGCAGCAAGTTCACTCGGATCTGTCCCTCCGGTGACGGCGGGCAAGGGGTAGAGCTCGGTGTTCGGCTGCGCTTTGAAGAAGAGATACGTCAGTGCGGACACGCGGGCCAGTTGCACATCGGTCAGCAACACCGGATGGGTGACCGGCTGACTCTTATCCGGCGGGACCGTAATGAACTGCTGGACCGACTGAGCCGAGCCCGGCTGGATCGCGTAGTACTGGAGATCGATCCGAGAGGCCACAGCAACGGCCACCAGGACCAGAAGACCGGGGACCCAGACCCACCAACGAAGCCGGCGTCGCCGAGGTTCGGCTCGGTCTTCATCTCCCGATGTTCCAACCTGTTGTGGCGGTGTTCCAGCGTGCATTGCAGCGCCACGAGGACGGACGGCTTCCTCGGGCACCGGTGCATCGCCAGATCCGCCGTTGTGCTCGATCATTGGCGCTCAGTCATAGTGGTGCGGTGCAGCCTGCCATGGAACCCGACAAACCCGATGTCACCGACCGCCGTCGAGCCGTCGCCCTGGCTGGCTACACCGGGGACGTAGCAACGGCGCAGGAGGGCAGGGACGACCCGGTCGGCACCGTGCGGGCAACTGCGTTGGGTGCGCTCGAACGACTCGGCGCACTGACCGAGGAGGACGTCACCACAGCATTGCTCGACTCTGACGCGGCTGTCCGCCGTCGAGGCTGCGAAGTCGGGGCTCGCATGCCCGGTGTCGTCCTTCTCGGCGCCCTGAGCGACGCAGATGCTTCCGTTGTCGAGATGGCGGCCTGGGCGCTCGGTGAGCGAGAGGACCCTGGTGCCGTTGAGATGCTCGCCGGCCTCTCGGCCCGTACTGGAGGGCACGCCGATCCATTGTGTCGCGAGGCGGCCGTAGCCGCGCTCGGAGCAATCGGCGACCCACGAGGTCTACCAGCGGTGCTCGCCGCGCTCGAGGACAAGCCAGCCATCCGACGCCGTGCGGCCGTCGCTCTTGCCGCATTCGATGGACCCGAGGTTGATGCCGCTCTGCAACGGTGCCTCGAGGACCGGGATTGGCAGGTCCGCCAGGTGGCTGAAGACCTCATGGCCGTCGAGTAGTTCGTTGAACCGAGTGGCTCATGAGGTCGCGTGGCTCATGCGTCCGAGCGGCTCATGCCTCTGAGTCGTCAGCCAGCGCGTCTTCAGGCCACGGGCCGCAGGTCACACGTCTGCGGCAGCAAAGATCGGTCGGAGGGTGTCAAAGGATTCGAGACACAGGCCTGCTCCCCTCGCCACGCAACCCATGGGGTCTTCCACCAAGTGGACCGGCACCTCGGTGGCATCAGCGAGTCGCTCGGCCAGACCATGAAGCAGGGCGCCTCCACCAAGCAGGTGGATGCCTTCGTAGATGATGTCTTGGGCCAGTTCGGGCGGCGCATCGGCCAGGCAGCCGATCACAGTGTCGATGACCAGGTCCACCTGCTCGGCGAGCGCGTCGCTGATCTCGTCCGAAGTCAGCACGACTCGGGCCGGATCTCCGGTGCCGATGTCACGACCCCGGACCTCTACGCGCAGCTGTTCGGCAAAGGGCACCGCTGACCCGATGGCCAGCTTCACCTCTTCGCCGGTGCTTTGACTGATGGTCACCCCGTAGCGCTGGCGAACATGCTCTTGGATGGCGGCATCCATGTCGAGTCCCCCGCACCGTGATGCACGGTAGGCCACCACCCCGCCCAAGGAGATGACGGCCGTCTCTGTGGTGCCACCACCCACGTCGACCACCATGTTGCCGACAGGCTCATGAATGGCCAGTCCAGCCCCCATGGCTGCGGCCATGGGCTGCTCGATGAGGTGGGCAGCCGAGGCACCGGCCCGACGGGCAGCCTCACGCACAGCCCGTCGCTCTACCGAGGTGACGGCGGCGGGAACGGTCAGCAGTACCCGGGGACGCTGCATCTTCGAAGTCCCGGCCATTCGCAGGAGAAGGCGGATGGTGCGCTCGGTGATGTCGAAGTCGGTGATCGCACCTTCCCGCAGAGGACGCACAGCCACGAGATACCCCGGTGTCCGGCCGATCATCGCCAAGACGTCGTCGCCCACGGCCAGGACTTCGTGCGTCCGGGTATTGAGCGCGATGACGGTGGGCTGGTCGAGGACCAGCCCATGGCCCTTGGTGACGACACGGGTATTCGCCGTGCCGAGGTCGATGGCGAGGTCTCGAGCCACGGTGTCATCGTAGGGCCGAGCGATCCCACCCGGGATCAGTGCTCCCAGCACCCCAGTGTGATCGCCCTGTCAGTCCTGCGAACGGCCGCTGAATTCTCGTTGCTCGGCATCGAACGAGGAACAGCAGTGTCGAACAGTTCAGGGCGACGCACGTCCGACCGACTCGCTCACTAACCTCGGACCCCGTGCACAGCGAGGACGACGAGGGCCCCGGCTTTCACGACGAACCGTGGGGGGAGAACGAAGCACCGCTGCGCGGCTGGGTGTCTCCCGACGATCGGTTGTGGCGGCATCCTTCTGAGCGCGCTCGCGAGATGGCTGGCGATCAAGGCGATGAGCTGCTGATGGCCTCCTCGCCCTCACGGGTGGGACGTCAGGGCCCTGCGGCCAGAAGCGGCGGCCGGGTCCGGCCTGCGCTCTTGGGGGCTGCCGCGGCATGCGCCACATTGGGCTGCCTGATGACTGGATTCGCCGTGGTGGCAGCCAATGCGCCCGATCAGGGTGTGACGTCAACTGCCCTCGAGCATGCCGACGGCTCGCCAGACGGCTCGTCTCTTTCCACTGACGTGCCGGTGACGTCGATGACCCGTGCGCTTCGACCATCCATGGTTGGCCTTGTCGTCACCACCCCACGAGGAAACCGGACGGGAACAGGGCTCGTGGTGGAGGCGGGCGGAATCATCGCCACGATGTCCAGCCTGCTGCACGGGGCCACGCGCATCAGCGTCGTAGATGCCATGGGCACCCGCTGGAGTGCGGAAGTGATCGGCCAAGATGCCCGGTCGGGCGTGGCCGCGGTACGCATCGGCGACGACCTCCCGGCAGCCCCTCCCATCCAGGTCACACCCCTTCCCGGCGCCGCCGCAGTGGTTGTCTCATCATCAGGATCTCCAGCCAACAGGCCGGCGATTGACGTAGTTGCCGCCACCGTGCTCGGAACCGGATCCTCCGGCACCTCGTCCACCATGGGCGCACTCGCCACCACCGATGCAGCCTCCGCTTCTCGGATCAGTCAACCGGGAAGTGTCCTCGTGGATCGCTCGGGACGAGCCGTGGGCATCTTGGCCTCGACATCAACCACACCCCTCGGCCATCGATCCTCGTTCGCACCCACCAACCTGGTGCGGGCTGTGGTCGCTCAACTAGTCACGGCCGGTTCGGTCCGCACCGGCGTACTCGGCGCCGTCGCTGTGACGGCGACTGATGCCGCTCGCCATGAGACGGGGGCGACGCTGACCCAGGTCGTGGCCTCCGGAGCCGGCGAACAGGCCGGACTGGCTCCAGGTGATGTCGTGGTGGCGGTCGATGGCGTCCAGGTCCGATCGGCCGCCGAGTTGGCCACGGCCATCTATGCCGACCCGCCGGGAACCACGTGCAGTTTGACGGTGCAACGGGACGGGTCGACGTTCGCCACCGTCGTCATTTTGGGCGACTGACGGCCGACGTCCCTCGGGTCGACACCCCGCCGTACGATGGAGGCATGACCCCGCCCGGCTCCGGCGACCCATCCAACCCGTTCCAGTCCCTCCTCGGCGATCTCATGGGGATGCTGGGCAACCAGGGGCCCGACCAGTGGCAGATGGTGCGAGCCTTCGCCCTGAACGTGGCCACCGGCGGTGAGGCCGAAGGCAACATTGACCCGATCAAGCGCATCCAGGTCGAGCAGTTGTCCCGGGTGGCCGAGCTCAACGTGGTCGAGGCCACTGGGATGCCCGTAGCTCCCGACGGGAGGCGCCTGACATGCGTGCCGGTCGGTCGAGGCGATTGGACCGCACGAGCACTGACCGCCTGGCAGCCGGTGCTCGAAGCACTGGCCGCACCACCCGTACCGCCCTCCGATGCTCCAGTCACTCCCGGCGCGTTCGCCCCGGAAGGTGACGATCCGATGGGCGGCTTGGCCGCCATGCTCGGACAGTGGGCCACGATGATCGGACCGATGATGGCCGGCCTGCAGATCGGTTCTGTGGTGGGCCACCTGGCCCACCGCTCTCTTGGCCAATATCCCCTACCTCTGCCATGGCCACCGGCTGACGAGCTCTTGTTGGTGACGCCCAACATCACCGAGTTCGCCTCTGACTGGAGCCTTCCTGAAGAAGAAGCCGTGTTGTGGGTGTGCACCCGCGAGTTGGCGACAAACGTCGTGCTCAGCCGACCTGGCATCCGCACCCGCCTCGATGAACTGCTACTTGCTCTGGCCACATCGCAAGCAGCTGCCCAACAGGACCTGGTGGGACGCCTCGGCCAGTTGGCTGGTGGTGACGACGTCGAGGGATCTGGTCTCGGGCCAGGGATGGACCTCGCCTCGCTCCAAGGGATGCTCGGAGATCCCGAAGCCCTGCTCGCCGAACTACTCACTCCCGAGACCCGACAAGGGTCCGAACAACTGACGGCGCTCGCTGTCGTGATCGATGCCTATGCCGATCACATCGCGGCCAAGGTCGGGGGCACCCTTGTCGGTGCCCATGCCGCCCTGGCCGAGGCCTGGTACCGCCGCAGGACCGAGCGGGGCAAAGGTGAGCAAGCGGCCGGTGCACTGTTCGGCCTCGATCTCGACCAACACCAAGTCGACCGCGGTCGAGCCTTCATTGCTGGGGTCGTCGAGCGGGCCGGCGAGGACGCCTTGGCCCGTCTGTGGTCACCGGTGCGCAATCTGCCCACCCCTGCCGAAGTCGACGCCCCGGGCCTGTGGCTCGAACGCATCGACCTGCCTGACCCTGGCGAGCCCACCGACGACACCGAGGCATGACGACGGGGCCCTCTCGGGCCCCGTGCATCGAGTCGCCTTCACATTCGAACGTTGATCAGGCGGTGGCGTCCGCCTGTGCTTCGGCCACGGGCGCATCACTGACGGGGGTCTCGCTGGCGGGCGTGACTTCTTCCTCTGGCAGGCCGAGGTCCCAGTCGATGAGGATGTTCTCACGTTCAGCGTCGCGGTTGACGCGCTCGCGGTTGCGCCGATACTGCGGGTCGTGCGGCGGAAGGAGTACGAGCCTGGCATTGGAACGCCGACGGAATTCTTCGATCAGGGCAGCGTCGCCGAAGTCTGACTGGATGTCCCAGTGGGGAGCCACAGGGCCCAGATAGACGATGCGGACGTGGCCGACCGGCGGGATGGGTTCACCGTTCTCATCCACGTGGATGGGTTCTTCTGGGGCCGGGGTCATGACAGTGGTTCCTCCTGGGACTGCGATCACGACGATGCTACCCGCATGAACGGGCTGGCCCTGGCTCAGCATCCGAAGCACATCCGGGAGCCAACATAAGAAGTCCCAGGTCAGTTCTAAGAATCAGGTGAGGAATCCGTCAAGATCGGCTGTTTTCATCGCTATTTCCGTACTCAAGTGGGACACTTTCAAAGGAACGAACGGCGGAAGCCGAATCGGGAGATTGGATCCAGCGGGTAGGCCGCAGGATCCTGGCGAGGAGGAAGCATGGACACGGAATGGATGGCTGAAGGTAAGTGCAGGGATCTGCCGCCGACGACCTTCTTCCCAAGCGACGGAGTTGGCGTTCAGGCTGCGCAGCGCATCTGCGCAACCTGCCCGGTGGCCGATGTCTGCCTCGAGTACGCACTGGTCGAGCGGGTCGACCACGGGGTGTGGGGAGGCAAGTCCGAGCGCGAACGGCGCCGCATCTTGCGCCGACGCCGCGTGGGACTGACCAGCGTCAGTTGACAGTGAACTCACCAGGAGCGGCGACTCTGTGACGGGAGCGCCGACTCCAGGTGACGCATGCCCCAGGGATAGTCGGCAGGCACGTACCGTTGCGCCATGAGCGCAGGAGATGGACCAGCCGAGTGCGTCATCAACATAAGTGAGGGTCGCGACTTGGGCGTCATCAAGTCGATCGCCTCCACCGCAGGTCCCGTCCTCGCCGATATCCATAGCGATCCCGATCACCATCGCAGCGTCTTGACCTTGGTCGGCACCTTGTCCGCGGTAGCCGACGCCGCCCGCAGCGTTGCCCGAGCTGCAGTAGAGCGCATCGATCTGGAAACGCACCGAGGGGTTCATCCTCGGCTCGGGGCGATCGACGTCGTCCCATTCGTTCCTCTGACCATTCCCGATGGCCGAACGACCTCATGGGCAGAGGCCACCGAGGCCCGGGACGGCTTTGCCCAGTGGGCCGGACAGGTCCTCGATCTGCCGTGCTTCCTCTACGGCCCCGAACGCACGCTGCCCGAACTCCGACGACAGGCATTCCATGCCCTTGCTCCCGATACCGGCCCCAGAGTCCCTCACCCGACAGCGGGAGCGGCGGCCGTAGGGGTCAGGGACGTCTTGATCGCCTACAACGTCTGGCTAGCCGCCGACACCTCTGTCGCCTTCGACGCTGTCGAAGGCAGCGAGGCGAACTCCCTGGGCGCACGAGCGCTGGCCGCAGCCAAAGTCGTGGCCGGCCAACTGCGACGGCCTGGCCTGCGAACGTTGGGATTGGGCGTAGGGGACCAGGCCCAGGTCAGCTGCAATGTGACCGACCCTGATGCCGTGGCCCTTGCCCAGGTGTTCGACGAGGTGGCCGAAGCGGCACCGAGCCACGGGTGTGTGGCGGTCCGAGGCGAACTGGTGGGTTTGGTCCCCCGCCGAGCACTGGCTGACACACCGAAGAGCAGGTGGTCACAACTCGGACTGACAGCTGGGTCGACCATCGAGTCTCACCTCGAGGATTCCCAGGGTCGCTAATCCAACCACCCGACGACCGGCCTGCCCCCCGAGGCCGACGTCTGGTGCTACTTCACCTCAAGAAGCGGCAGCTGCCCGACGCTGCAAGGCACGCTGGCGACGGAGCCGACGGCGTTCCCGTTCGGACAGCCCGCCCCAAATGCCGAACTTCTCGCCATTGGCCAGTGCGTACTCAAGGCAGTCTTCGCGCACGACACAGCCTCTGCAGACCTCTTTCGCCTCGCGAGTAGATGCACCTCGCTCAGGAAAGAAGAGGTCAGGATCAACCCCCATACAGTTCGCCTTGGTCTGCCATGTCCGCTCTTGGGGCCCGTACATCAATGACACCATGTCCATCGCCAGACCTCCCTCCCAACTCATCGATGCCCCACCTTTCGGTTCGGCATCGCACTGATGTAACTACAGGACTGTAATCCTTCCCCATCCGGCCAGGAAACGCAAGAAAACCTTGGACTTTTGGCACACTAGGGCCGAAAGTCCCACCGTCATCGACACTCGGCGAGTTGCTTCCCCGATATCGAACAGCAGTCGCCGAGGTGCTGCACCCGTCAGGCAACCTTTCCGCACCCCGAGTGCTCCCGTCGTTCCGTACGGTTCCCCATGGATGTGGGCTCGGGCTAGTCCCCTGCGTCCCGTCCATCGGCACGGCGGCTGACACAGGGAGATCGACATGGGCATGCCCCCCACTCTCGGCGACCGACTCGATGACCGGATGTGGAGCTTGGACCACGGAGCGCCGGACGTCGCCGTAGTGGTCGGGGCGAACCACATCGAGATCGGTGCATGGGTCGTCGATGCCGAAGTTCCCGGGCCTGAGTATCACTGGGCCCTGGCCGAGTACCTCGGCGTTGACGTTCCCGAGATCCGTCGATTGGTCCTGCGCTCCCAGATGCGAATAGTGCAGCGCACCGTCCGCACGATGCCAGCAAGCGAGGCCTCCGGCTTCTAGGAGTTCCGTCCGCCCGATGCCGCTCGTTAGCCAGGCTGGCTCAGCCTGCTCGACGCCCCCGGGACCGCATGGTCGTCCGATGGTTGAGGAAGTCGACCAACACGTAGTCGCCCAACTCGTCGGAGTTGGTGGCAAAGGTCCGCCCACGGTTGATTCTGGCCATCTGGTCCATGAAGCCCCACAGTCCCTGGTCGGGGTCCAGCAGGAACGTGTTGATCGTGATGCCGGCCTTGGTGCATCGCATGACCTCCGCCAAGGTGACCTCGAGGGTCTCGGGGACGGGCGGGTAGTTGAAGAAGACGTCGTAGCCGACGCCACCAGGGTCATTGACGATGTGAGCCGTCGGCTCGCCGTCGGTCACCAGGATGATCTGCTTGGTCCCCTGCTGATGGGCGAGCATCTTGCGAGCCAAGATCAGCGCGTGCTGGAGGTTGGTGCCGTAGATGTAGTCCCAACTGACCGTTGGTAGGTCTTCGGGCTGGATCTCCCGTGCGACCTCGCCGAAACCCACGAGGCCCAGGTAGTCCCGGGGAAACCGGGTGGAGATGAGCGAGTGCAACGCCATAGCCATCTTCTTGGCTGGCACGAATCGACCACGCATAGGCATCGACAGTGAGAGGTCGAGCAAGAGCACGGTGGCCGATCGGGTCAGCGCCTCGGTCTCCACCACCTCGAAGTCGTCTGGGTGGAGCCGCACCGGTACACCGCTCCCGGCTCGACGCACGGCATTGTGCACTGTGCGAGACAGATCAAGGTTGAACGGATCGCCGTACTCATAGGGCTTCGTCGTCTCCTCGCGATCATGACCAGCTCCCGTGGAGGTGGTGGCGTGGTTGCCCACCCGGTCCTTTCGGAGCTGAGAGAAGAGGTCAGTCAGCGCCTGCTGGCCGATGCGGCGGGTGCCTTTGGCCGTGAGTTCCATGCGACCCTCACGCTGCTCGATCAGTCCTTGCTCCTCGAGTTGGCGGGCCAGTCGAGCCAGTCGGTCGAGCGAGTCTGCGGCATCTTGTCCCAGGTGTCGGGCGACCTTGTCGAGGTCAACCTCGGACAGGGCGGCTGGTGAGCCGGCTGAACGCAGGAAACCCTCGAGCTCGTCGAGGTCTCGAAGTGCTGATGCGGCATCGGTGGCCTCCCCCATGCCCATCGGATCATCTCCACGGAACCGGTAGCGCTGCTCCCACCCGGCGTCGGGGAATGCCTGCTGGAGGTTCTGCGCCAGCCGATCGACCTGCCAGCGCAGGTCCATGTCCTCCAGCAGTGACTCGGCAAGTCCCTGAAGTTGGGCCCGTTGCTCGGGAGACATCGAGTTCCACATGGCTTGAGCAGCGGCCATCCTGGCCGCCAACTGCTCGAGCAATTCGTCGAGGTCTTTGGGGTCACCCGGGAAGAGGTCTCCGAACTGATCCATGAAGGTCTCGAACGTCGGATCGAGCGGCTCGCCTGCCGACCGTTGCTCCATCATCCGGTTGAGGGCATCGAAGGCCTGACGCATGTGCTCGAGCTGCGCCGGGTCCGGGTTCGCCATGGCATCGGACATCTGCTCGAAGTAGGTGTTTGCCACCTCCTGACGGAGACGTTCCATCAGGTCCTCGAAGTGCTCCCGGGCCTCGGACGAGGTGAACTCGTAGTTCTGCAGGCTCCGCACTTGGCCGGACAGATCATTGGGCATCAGGTCGAGCTGCATGCGTCGCTCGGTGGCCACCTGGTCAGTCACCTCTTGGCGCCGCTGATCTCCTGAGTCACGAGCATCAGACTGGAGCCGTTCGATGCCCAGGCGTTCTTCAGCGATGACCTCTTGGAGCTCATCAGCGATCTCGTCGAACGCACCGCCCAGGTTCCCTTGCTCGAGTAGTTCCTCTCGCTGGTCCCGCAAACGCTGGAACAACTCCCGGAGTCCCTGGACTCGCTCGCCGTCTGGCGTTTCCCAGCCCCGGTTGAGCATCCTCTCCAGGGCGTCTTGCAGGTCGCCACTGTTCAACAGGTCATCGGTCAGTTGAGCGAGGACGGCGTCTGCATCATCGGCCAGCGACTCTTGCGTACCGTCCCAGCGTCGGTAGTCAAACCGCCAGGTCATCGCGCCGTCCTTGTGTCCGTAGTCATGCCTGCCCCTTCATGGCGATCATCTCAACTCCGACCCCGGTAGGTAGCGCGAGATCCGGCCGCTTCCTTATTCAGCCGCTTGGTCAGGTGCAGGCCCTCGAGGATGAGTTCGACAGCACTGGCGAGCACCGCCGGGTCGTCGGATCCACCGGCTAGGGCACGAGCTGGCTCATCCAGAGCTGGCACCAGCGCCAGGGTCTCGGCATAGGCGGCACCAGTCAGGTCGTCGCCTGCGTGAACGACAGTGTCCTCAGTGAAGGCCGCGATGACCGCGGCGGGATCGCTCAGCTGCACCCTGCGGCGGAACACCAGCAGAACGGCAGCGGCCACCAACTGGGCCAAGATCAGTTCTTCCCGTCCCTCTTCGAGAGACTCGACCTCAACCTTGCCTTGGGTAGACGAGATCAGCGCCTGCAAGTCCGACACCCGGGGAACGGCAACTGCCTCGCCGTTGCGCAGAGCCCGGCGAGTGGCGTTGGCCACCAGGGTCTCGTAGTTGGCGATGGTGAGGCGAACGGAAACACCAGAGCGCTGGTTGAGGTGTGGGCTCTGGCGGGCCAGTTGGCTGAGCTCGGCCACGACCTCAGCCATGAACGCCGGCACGATCACCGCTGGCGCCCCGACTCGACCTTCCTCTTCACCATCACCCCGCCCAGGCAGGTCGGCCTCGAACTCCGCAATACGGAGCTCAGTGGCAGCATCCGGCGGATAGTGGGTGCGCACCTGTGCTCCGAATCGGTCCTTGAGTGGAGTGATGATCCGGCCACGGTTCGTGTAGTCCTCGGGGTTCGCCGTGGCCACCAGCATGATGTCGAGCGGCAGGCGGACGCGATGCCCCCGGATCTGAACGTCGCGCTCTTCGAGCACGTTGAGCAGTCCGACCTGAATGCGCTCGGCGAGGTCGGGGAGCTCGTTGACGGCAAAGATGCCGCGGTTGAGACGGGGGACGAGGCCGTAGTGGATCGTCAACTCGTCAGAGAGGTAGCGACCCTCGGCGACCCTGATGGGATCGACCTCGCCGATGAGGTCGGCGATGGACGTATCGGGAGTGGCCAACTTCTCGCCGTAGCGGTCACTGCGATGCACCCAAGCGATCGGCAGGTCGTCACCAGCCTCGGCGGCAAGATCTTTGGCGAAGCGCGAGATCGGATGGAAGGGATCGTCATTGATCTCCGAGTGGGCCACGATCGGCAGCCACTCGTCGAGCAGGCCGACCAGCGACCGCACGATTCGAGTCTTGGCCTGGCCTCGCTCGCCCAACAGGATCAAGTCGTGTCCAGCCAGCACGGCATTCTCGATCTGAGGGAGGACGGTGTGCTCGAAGCCCAGCACGCCCGTCACCAACGGCTCACCTGCAGCGATCCGAGCGGCAGCGTTGCGCCGGATCTCGTCGGCCACCGACAGCGAGACCCAGCCGGCCTGACGCAGGCCACCCAGGGTGGTGATGTCAGGTGGCGGTGTCAGGTGCAACGAAAGATCGGCGCGCGACGCCTGGGCCGGTGAGGTCTGCTCCGGATCGGTCATAGATCCGAGCCTAGGCGTGCCCGAGGCCCCGTGGAGCAGGGAGGGGGCACCTGCTGGTGGCTCCAACATCGGTCGTTTCGCACTGCAGGGCTCCGAAGTGGAACAATGCGACATCCGAGGGTCATGTACGACCCGACCGAGCAAGTCACCGAGCCCGCATCCGAGGAATTGGAATGGGTTTGAGACTGTCCAACTACATTGACGAAGGCGTGGCAGCGGCCACGTCGACGCAGGTGTCGTGACGAGGAGAGAGAATTGACGACGCTGGAGGACGCAACAGTCACCCCGGTCGTGCTGGGAGGGGCCCGAGGCGGGCCCGACACCCCCACACTGCGGACCGATCGCTACTGGGTGCAACCAGTCATCACCGTGGTGGTCCTGACATCATTCGTGGCCTACGCAAGTTGGGCCGCCTTCGTGAACCGGAACTACTACGCCGGTAAGGACCTCGGGCGCGATCTCATTTCGCCCTTCTACTCCCCCTGTCTCACGGCCAGTTGCGTCCCCGGAGCGAGCCACTCACCGACCATCTCATGGTGGACGATCTCGCCGGCTCTGCTGATTCTGATCTTCCCGCTCGGTTTCCGTATGACCTGCTACTACTACCGCAAGGCCTACTACCGGTCCTTCTGGCTGGCCCCACCTGCTTGCGCAGTGTCCGACGCCCATGGCTCGTACTCCGGAGAGTCGCGGTTCCCGCTCATCCTCCAGAATGTCCATCGCTACTTCTTCTACTTCGGTCTGATCTTCAACGTGATCTTGACCTACGACGCCATCCTGGCTTTCAGCCAACCCGGGCAGGGCAGTGGCTTCGGCATCAGTGTCGGCACAGCAGTGCTCTGCATCAATGCCACCCTGCTGTGGCTCTATTCGCTGAGTTGCCATGCGTGTCGTCACCTCTGCGGCGGAGGCGTCAAGCAGTTCTCGAAGGCCCCGATCCGCTACAAGATGTGGAAGTTCCTGACTCCGCTCAACGGCAAGCACATGCTCTTTGCCTGGATGAGCCTCGTCTTCGTGGCCTTCACCGACCTCTACATCCGGTTGGTAGCCAGCGGGACGATCACCGACTACGGCTTCCACTTCTGAGGCGAGGGACAATGCACGAGTACGAGACCCACGACTTCGACGTCATCATCCTGGGCGCAGGTGGCGCCGGCCTACGGGCCGCCATCGAGGCCCGAGCGATGGGACTGCGCACCGCCCTGGTGTGTAAGTCCCTGTTGGGCAAAGCCCACACGGTCATGGCCGAAGGCGGCATGGCCGCCGCCATGGGCAACGTCTATTCCGAGGACAACTGGGAAGTCCACTTCCGCGACACCATGCGCGGCGGAAAGATGCTCAACAACTGGCGTATGGCTGAGCTACATGCCAAAGAGGCTCCGGACCGCGTCCGTGAGCTCGAAGAGTGGGGTGCGATCTTCGACCGCACCAAAGATGGCCTGATCCTTCAGCGCGACTTCGGTGGCCACCGCTACGCCCGCCTCGCCCACGTCGGCGACCGCACCGGCCTCGAGCTCATCCGTACCCTGCAGCAGAAGGCCGTTGCCGATGGCATCGAGGTCTTTATGGAGTGCAAGGTGCTCCGCCTCCTCCGTGACGAGCAGGGTGCCGTCAACGGCATGGTTGGCTACTGGCGACCCAGCGGCAAGTTCGTCGTCTTCAAGGCCAAGTCCGTGGTCCTCGCCACCGGCGGTGTGGGCAAATCGTGGATGTACACGTCAAACTCATGGGAGGGCACCGGCGACGGGCACGCCATGGCCCTGTGGGCCGGTGCTGACCTGATCGACATGGAGTGCATTCAGTTCCATCCCACCGGCATGGTCTGGCCGCTGTCCGTCCGTGGCATCCTCGTCACCGAGGGCGTGCGCGGCGACGGTGGTGTGCTTCGGAACTCCGAGGGCAATCGCTTCATGTTCGACTACATTCCGCCGATGTTCCAGGCCGAGACTGCCGATTCCCCGGAAGAAGCCGATCGCTGGTACGACGACCACGCAGCAGGTCGCAGGCCGCCTGAGCTTCTCCCTCGTGACGAGGTAGCCCGGTCCATCAATGCCGAGGTCAAGGCCGGACGGGGCAGCCCCCACGGCGGTGTCTTCTTGGACATCGCCTCGCGGCGCAGCGCCGAGGACATCCGTCGTCGCCTTCCTTCCATGTATCACCAGTTCAAAGAGTTGGCCGGGGTCGACATCACCGCCGAGGCCATGGAAGTCGGTCCGACCTGTCACTACATCATGGGCGGCGTGCGGGTAGATGCTGACTCCACGGCAACGACCGTGGCTGGACTCTTTGCCGCTGGCGAGGTCGCTGGCGGCATGCACGGCTCCAACCGGCTGGGTGGCAACTCACTGTCCGACCTCATCGTCTTCGGACGCAGGGCTGGCATCGGAGCCTCTGAGTTCGCTCAGGGTCGCAGTGACGTCACCATTGATGAAGGCCAGGTGCAAGAAGTCATCGAGGCCGCCATCGCTCCGTTCGAGCGCGAGTCCGGCGAGAACCCCTACGAGATCCAGCAGTCGCTCCAAGAGACCATGCAGAGTCTGGTCGGAATCATCCGGACCGGCAGTGAGCTCGAGGATGCCTTGGGCAAGATCGAGGAGCTCGAAGACCGGGCTGCCAATGTCGCCCTGTCCGGTGGCACCAAGTACAACCCGGGCTGGAACCTGACCACCGACCTTCCCTCCATGCTCACCGTGTCACGCTGCACGGCCATGGGCGCTCTGGAGCGCAAGGAGAGCCGTGGCGGTCAGACCCGCAACGACTTCCCCACGCCCGATCCCGAAATGGGGAAGGTCAACTTCGTGGAGCGGATCGCCGATCCGGCCGCCGACACTTCCGGCGTGGGTGGCACCCCGTCTATTCGTTCGATCACCGTCCAGCCCGAGCCCATCCCGGTCATGCCGGCCGAGCTCCAGGCCCTGTTCGAGGAGGCTCACTGATGGCAGAGGAGATCATCCGCAGCACCCAGAGCGGAAAGGTCACCATGCGCCTCTGGCGCGGGGACGAAGAGGGAGGCGACTTCGTCGAGTACGTGATGCCGGCCCAGGAGGGCGAGGTCGTCCTCGACGTCATCCATCGGGTGCAGGCCACGGCCGCACCTGATCTGGCGTGTCGCTGGAACTGCAAGGCAGGCAAGTGTGGCTCGTGCTCCGCTGAGATCAACGGCAGGCCGTCGCTCATGTGCATGACCCGCATGGACACCTTGGACACCACCGTCCCGGTGACCGTCGCCCCCATGCGCTCGTTCCCGATCCTGCGTGACCTGGTCACCGACGTCTCCTACAACTACGAGGTGGCCAAGCGAATTCCGCCCCTCGCCCCACGGGAGAAGACGGCCGACGAGGTCGAGGCTGGCGGCTATCGCATGGCTCAGATCGACGTGGAGCGGAGCCAGGAGTTCCGCAAGTGCATCGAGTGCTTCCTCTGTCAGAACGTGTGCCATGTCACCCGTGACCATGAAGAGAACAAGACCGCCTATGCCGGTCCTCGATACTTCATCAGGTCGGCCGAACTCGAGATGCACCCGCTCGACACCAACGACCGCAGGCAACTCCTCCAGGAGGAGCAGGGCCTGAGCATGTGCAACATCACCAAGTGCTGCACCGAGGTCTGCCCCGAGCACATCAAGATCACCGACAACGCCATCATCCCGCTTAAGGAGCGGGTGGTCGACGCCAAGTACGACCCAGTGGCATGGCTCGGCCGGAAGATTCGCAACCGGACGAAGAAGACGGCCAGTGAGGCGGCAGCCTTGGCCCCGGCTCAGGGCCCGGCCGCCGTCATGCCGCCTGGTGGAGTCCATGGGATCCCCCAGCCCCACTCCGGCGGAACGACGGTCGTCGTGGAAGAGTTGGTCGATGTGGATGTCAACGTGCTGTCGGACGTGACCGAAACACCAGATCCCACGTCACCGAACAACCCGAACCTCTAGTCCACAGACCAGAGACTCCGCTCATGGCCAGGTTCTTGACCCCTGCGTGGGCGGAGGCAATGAACGAAGCCTTGGCCGGAGTAGTACTCCCTACTCCCGGCCCAGACGCTGGCCTGGCCGCCCAGGGCGGCACGTTCACCGTGGTCGAAGAGGTCAGAGGCGGACCTGAAGGCGACGTCCGTCTCCTCTTGTCAGCCGCCCAAGGTGCTTTGACCTTGGCCCTGGACACCTCGGACGGTTCAGCGCTCGTGTCCGACGTGACCATCATCCTCACCCATGAGGATGCCGTGGCGCTTTCCCGAGGCACGTTGACGCCGGCCGAGGCGCTCACAGCGGGCCGTATTCGCGTCCGTGGTGACCTCTCCGTTCTGGCCGCAGCCCAATCTCTGATGACAGCTGCCCGCGAGTACACCCGGGCTGTCGACGCCAGCACCACCGTCTGATCCACCGTCTGATCCACCGTCTGATCCACCGCCTGATCCGTCGTCAGGGCTCGCCTCATGCGGTCCAGGTAGGTTCTCCCCCATGGGCGACGGATTCCGCATTGAAGCGATCGATCACGTGCAGCTGGCCATGCCCCCGGGGTGTGAGCGTGAGGCCGTGGCCTTTTACCAGGGCGTGCTGGGGGTGCCTCAGATCCCCAAGCCGGCCGAACTTGCCCTACGTGGGGGCTGCTGGTTCGAACGGGGGTCGTTGCGTCTCCACCTGGGAGCCGAAGAGGGGTTCACCCCAGCCCGCAAGGCACACCCAGCTCTGGTGGTCTCTGGGATCGACCAGCTGTGCGCCGCACTCGAGGCCGCCGGCCATGCTGTCCGCACCGTGGAAGACGTCCCCGGCATGGTCCAGCGGTTCACCTCCGACCCCTTCGGCAATCGTATCGAGCTCGTTGCCGTCGAGACCCACGTCGCTGGCGAGTCGATCCCCTAGAGCCGTTGCAGCCAGAGTGGTTGGATCCTCTCAACTCAGGGCTTCAGCGGCTGCAGCTCCGGACAGGTAGGCCCCTTCGACCCGAGGGCCGCCGAAGGCATCTCCAGCAAGGATTACCCCGGACGTGACCTCCAGGCACCGCTCCGGCCACGGGGAGACCGGTGTGGCAAAGCGCCACCGCTGCACCTGTGCATCGGTGATGCGGGCCTCTCCCAACCACGGGCGAGCAGCATCGCGCAAGCTGTCCAGCAGTGTGGATTCGTCCTCATCGAACCGTGCTGCAGCCAGAGCGCTGGTCGAGTGCAGCGTGACGGTCGGCTGATGCGACGTTCCCTTGGCCAGGTTGTCCCCCACCCATGACCAGACCGGGTCTCCGGCCAGTTGCACCCCGCCGGGCGTCGGCACCGAGCTAGGTCCGTCCAAAGAAACGACCAGGGAGAGTGTGGCCTCATAGGTCAGATCAGGCACCTCCGCACCGTCAGCCAAGAGGGTGGCTGTCTGGGGAACGGGTGACGTGACCACGACGGCATCGGCGTCAATGCCTCCAGCCGGGCCGGCATGCCCGCTCCCCCAGGTCACCCGCCATCGTCCGGCCTGGCGGGAGACACGGTCGACCCGGATCGACTGGCGCACATCGAGTCCTGAGGCCAGGTGGGCGCCAAGTTCGGCCATGCCACCCCGCACGGCATATCGGGGATGACCGTCGGGTGCGGTGAACCCTCGACACCACTCCAGCACAAGCCCTTGCTCCATCCAGAGGCCCAGGCTCTCCGCCAGCGCTGCGCTGCGGACGGTGAAGAACTGCGCCCCGGTGTCGGCCCGGCCTCCACCCATCAGCTCCCGGGTGGCCATGCGACCCCCAGGACGGCGGCCCTTGTCGAGTACGACGACATGATGGCCGGCTTCGGTCAGATGGCGAGCTGCGGTCAAACCAGCCAGACCCGATCCGATGATGGCGATCTCCACCGGACGCTCAGCCGTCGGTCCGCTCGACCTCGGCCTTGATCCGCTCGAGCGTGGTCTGCATCCCCTGGCGGTTGGTCTTCCCTCGTGTCCAGCCCAGCAAGCTCCAATAGATCTTCATGGGCAACGAGTCGGCCAGGCGGAACCACTCGGTAACGTCGCATCCCGAGTCGGCGGGGGCAATGGAGTAGCCCCAGTTGTTCACGGCTTTCCCTGACTGCACGACGGCGAAGGCGAAGGTCTTCCCGGGCTCACACTCGGTGACCTTGCAGGTCGTCCAGTAGACGGGGCCCTTGCCGTTGCGCTTCACATGACCTCGGAACGTTGCCCCCACCGCCGGTCCGGTGGCACCGTCCAGCCATTCGGCCTCGAACGTCTCTGGGCTGTAGCTGCCGATCCGAGTGACATCGCTGAGCAGCGCCCAGACGGCATCACTCGAAGCATCCATGTGGACGGTCACCGAGTCGCGCATACCCTCACCTTAGGGGGCGCCCATCGATCATCGAGGCCGACTCCGGCAAGCGGCGTCGTAAGAACCACCGGACCTAGAAGATCAGGGCAGGAGGTCGGCTACGTCGTCCCGCTCGCCCACCAACTCTTCGGTGGTGATGCGGATCCGCTCGGTGGCGAACTCGTCGTGCGTGAGGCCCTCGACCACGGTCCAGCCGCCCTTGCCGTCGGTGGCCACCGGGAAGCCGAACTGCAGACCTTCGGGCACCCCGTACTCGCCATGCGAGACGACAGCCAGCGACGTCCAGTCGCCCGGCGCAGTGCCGTGGTGGACGGCAGCCACCGAATCGATGGCGGCATTGGCAGCCGAGGCTGCCGACGACAGGCCCCTGGCTTCGATGATGGCTGCCCCGCGCTTCTGGACGGTGGTGAGGAAGTCACCCTGGAGCCACTCGGTGTCGGTGATGACCTCGGTGGCGGGCCGGCCGTCGATGCGGGCATTGGTGGAGTCGGGGAACTGTGTGGCCGAGTGGTTGCCCCAGATGGCCAGGTTGGTGACCGACGCCACGGGCACGCCAGCCTTCTGAGCCAACTGTGACTTGGCCCGGTTCTCGTCGAGCCGGGTCATGGCGAACCAGCGATCCGCCGGGATCTCTGGGGCGTTGGACCGGGCAATCAGGCAGTTGGTGTTGCAGGGGTTGCCCACGACCAGCACGCGCACATTCGATGCCGCGTTGTTGGCGATGGCCTGGCCTTGGGGGCCGAAGATGCCTCCGTTGACCGTCAGCAGGTCGCCCCGCTCCATGCCCGCCTTGCGCGGGATCGAGCCGACCAACAGTGCCCAGGACGTTCCGTTGAACGCCACATTCAGGTCGGTGGTGGTCTCGATGTCAGCCAGCAGGGGGAACGCACAGTCATCAAGTTCCATGACCACGCCTTCGAGGGCCTTCATGCCAGGCTCGATCTCGAGAAGGCGCAGGACAACCGGCTGGTCCGGCCCGAAGAGGGCGCCCGAGGCGATGCGGAAGAGCAGGGCGTAGCCGATCTGGCCGGCGGCGCCCGTGACGGTGACGTGGATGGGATTCTTGGCTGCCATAAGGGCAGGCTACCGTGCCCCCTTCTGGCCGGTCGAACCGAGACCAGCGGACCCTGCTTCCCACCGAGCCTGGTGGGTCAGTTCCTGGGGCCACTCACCCCACGCTGCGGCCGAGAGGTCATCAGGTGACTCGAGGCGGACGTGGTCGATCCACGAGGCGGCCAGGCGCAACGATTGGTCAGGTCATGCATCGCCAGGGGCCACCCCGGCACGGCACCGTGCCGGGAGAGCAGGTCTCTAGCCCGCTGCTCCAACCAGTGGAACAACGTTGAACATCTGTCGCACCTCGTCGACGGGGAGATGAGCGATGGCCAAGTGGTCGACCTTGGTCAGGTCGACCGTGCACTGGGATCCTCTGGCCAGACCTTCACCCAAGAGTTCGGCGGCACCAGGACGGTCCAAGGTGCCCACCTTGGCCTCGATGTCGCCATGAGTGACGGTGCCGGACTCATGGACGGCAAGCGTCATGAGGAACTGGAGCCAGACCGACGGACTCTGGCTGGCCCCGAACAAGAACCCGGACCGGGCTATCTCGCCGGGTGCGGTGGGCAGATAGCCCGTGATCACGTGGTTCATATCGTGGCCTACGTAGTGGGCGGGGAAATGGGGATCGTCCCCGGGAAGCACAAGGTCGTAGCGCCGGTAGAACTCGAGATACTCGCACCCGAGGGTTCCCGGTGGAAGATCCCTCAACGCACCAAGCCGCTCGGCAAGTGCGTGGTCGGGCGCTTCCAGGCGCAGATAGTCATCTCGCAGGCGAGGCTCGCTCAGCTCAGGCAGGACTTCGCCGTAGAAACGCTCGAGATCTTCGGTCGCCTCGGCTGCCCCAACCTCGATCGACGTACGCACCGCACCGAGCACCTGCTCGTCGATGCCGAGCGCCGCCGCATAGGACTCGACCCGCGCCACCTGGGCCTCGGACTGAGGGTGTCGACAGAGCTCGAGGCTGATCAGCAACTCGCAAAACAACCGGCGCTGGTGCCGGTCCATCTCTGCATGGACCATCTGATCGGGTTCGAGAGTTGCCACTGAGCCCAGATCGATGTCGGGTCGGTTCCACACGTGGCTGACGATGGCACCGAGTACCCGAAGCTGCTCTTCGGTGGGTCCGGTCTCGACATCGATGCCACCCACCAGGCCGGCCACGAAGGGCTCCACCAGCGACGGGTCAAGCATGAGCGACATCGCATCCTCGCTTCCAAGATCGATTCGTGGACGATGACGACCCGGAGCACTGTCGCCCCGCAGATCGTCGAGTCGAACGGGTCAGCCCCTGCCCGAGCACCGCGATCAGGCGGGTGGGCCGAGCCCCAGGGAGGCGTAGATCTCCCGGGTCGCACTGGAGCGATTCAGTGTGTAGAAGTGCAGTCCGGGCACACCGGCCTCGAGCAGCTCGCGACAGAGTTCAGTGGCACAGGCCACGCCCTCGTGGCGCACAGCCTCGGCACCACCCCGGGCGTCGGCCGCTTCCAGACGCTCGACCATCCAGGGAGGAACTGCAGCACCCATGGTGGCCATGCGGGGGACGGAGCTGAGATTGGTGACCGGCATGATGCCCGGCAGCATCGGCGTGGTCACTCCTCGCTGAGCCAAATCGTCCACCAGCGATGAGTAGTCGGCTGCCTCGAAGAAGAACTGGGTCACCCCAAAGTCGGCCAGAGCGAGCTTGGCAGCCAGGTGATCGCGATCGGTCACCAAATCCGGAGAGAGCGGATGTCCGGCAGGCTGAGCGGCCACGCCGATGGAGAATCCACCGATTGCCCGGGCCAGCTCCACGAGTTCGGACGCATGGGCCAACTCGCCGGGACCCTCGGTGGGATCGGCCGGCGGATCGCCCCCCAGCGCCATCAGGTTCTCCACGCCGGCCTTACGCAACTCGACCAAGATGTCTGCCAATTCGAGCCGAGTGTGAGCCACGCAGATGAGGTGGGCCATGGGCACCAAGCTGGTGGCGCGCAGCATGCCCGTCACCAGATCGACGGTGCGCTTGCGGGACTCGGCTCCACCTCGATAAGTGACAGACACGAACGAAGGTCCAAGCGGCTCGAGGTCGCGCAGGGTCGCCACGAGTGTGTCGTGCTCTGCATCGTTCTTCGGCGGGAAGAACTCGAACGAGAAGGTCTGGCCATGGGCCAGGAGGTCAGCGATGCGGGTCATCGATCTCTCAGTTTAGGTAGTGGCTGACTCTGGGCCTAGGGCAGATCGGTTGCAACGCCGATCAACCAGGCGATCGATCAGGCGGATGTGGTCGGTGGGGCTACCTGGGACTCGAATCGGGCCAGTGCCACCTGCAGTTCGCCATCTCGTGCTCGCCGGGCCTCGTCGGCCTGGGCCAACTGCACCCCGGTCGGTGCTGCGGCACCGTGGCGCAGGAGCCGATCAGCCTCAACGGCGAAGGCCAGACCACGCAGCGCACCTGCCGCTGTGGTCGCCGACCCGCCTGCGCCTGGCTCAGGGGCGGAACGGCCAGCCTCTTCGAGCGCGGTGGCCGCCCGGTCCACCTGGACCTGGACGGCTCCACGCAGCTCAGGATCATCGGCGACCGCCGAAGTCGAGAGCAAGGCCTCTCTGGCCAGGCGGGCGTCCGTCAGAGCGGGCACCGACCGCTTGCGCCACGTCTCGATAGCGGCCCCCTTGGTGCGAGACCGCAGAAGGAGAATGACCAACACGATGGCGGCCACGATGGCCACGATCAACAGGACCAGACCCCAGGGGAACGAGGACGACGTTGGGGTCACCGGTGCCATGGTTGTGGTCGTCGTAGCCAAGTCCCTGGTCGTCGTGGTGACGCGGGACGTCGACGTGGTGGCTGGAACTGTGGTCGTCGTCGGGGCAACCGTGGTGGTGGTGGATGCGGGCACCGTGGTGGTGACAATCGGAGTGGTCGTGGTGGTGACCATCTCCGTGGTGGTCGTGGTATCCGCGCCGGCCGGACGCACGCCGCCGACCAGGACGGCCAAGGAGACCAGGGCTGCCACCACAAATCCCATCAGCCGGACCAGGCCGATGCGCATCGTCACCGTGCTGCTCGCACCATCTGAACTCTGGTTCACTCAACTCTCCCGTAGTCGTCATCGAGGCGGACAATGTCGTCCTCGCCGAAGTAGTCGCCGTGTTGGACCTCGACGAAGACCACCATCTCGTCCGACGCATTCTCGATCCGGTGATCTGCACCGAGGGGGATGTCGACGGCGTGTCCCGCCGCGACCTCGATGCGCTCGCCTTGGAGGGTGATGACAGCGGTGCCCTCGACGATGAACCAGTGCTCGGCACGACGGGCGTGACGCTGGTAGCTGAGGCGCTTCCCGGGAAGAACTTCGATGCGCTTCACCTTGAAGGTGGGCCCATCGTCGAGGACGGTGTAGCGACCCCACGGCCGCTCGTCCATCTCGCGTTGGTACGTCACGTCGTCACTCATGATGCACGCTCCGCTGCTCGCACGGCATTCCTCAACAGCATGGCCCGGGTCATCGGACCGACCCCACCGATCCGAGGGGTGATCCAACCCGCCACCTCGCCAACACCTTCGTCAACATCAGACAAGAGCTTCTTTCCTTCCCACGAGGTGCCGGCCCCGACCACTGCGGCGCCCGGCTTGATCATGTCTGCCGTCACCAGGCCCGCTCGGCCAGCGGCGGCCACGACGACGTCGCCCTGGCGCACCAGAGCCGCCATGTCGTCCACACCGGTGTGCACCACGGTGACGGCAGCGTTGCACCCCTTGCGCTTCATGGCCAGTAGCAGCGCCAAGGGACGACCGATGGTCAGGCCTCGTCCGATGACCACGACGTGCTTGCCTTCCACCGGGACATCGTTGGCATGGAGCAGGTCCACGATCCCGGCTGGGGTGCACGGCAGAGGGCCAGGGGCTCCCATCACCAGACGGCCGAGATTGACCGGATGCAGGCCATCAACATCCTTGTCCGGGTCGACGGACAGCAGGGTCCGCTCCTCATCGAGACCTGTCGGCAGGGGCAACTGGACCAGGATCGAGTGCACGGCGGGATCGGCATTCAACCGGGCGACAACGGCATCGAGCTCGTCTTGGGTCGTGTCGGCAGGCAGGTGCTCGTGCATGGAGGTGATCCCGACCTCAGCACAGTCGGCGATCTTCATGTCCACGTAACGGGCGCTCGGTCCATCGTCACCCACCAAGATGGTGCCGAGGCCGACGGTGATGCCGGCACCACGAAGTCGAGCCACGCGATCCGTGACTTCGCCCTTGATCCTGGCCGCCAAGAGCTCGCCATCGAGCAGTGTCGCCGTCATCGTGAAGTCTTCATCGTGGTGCCGCATCCTCATCGTCAGGGTCACGCTCTGGACCCATCGTCTCTCGTCCCGGCGCCACGGCCGAGGCATACGGTGGTGACGCCGGTGCCGACGTCTCCTGCAGGTGGTGCGTTCGTGGCTCAGTGCCGGAAGTGACGCTCGCCTCCGGCCATGACCATAGCGATCCCGGCCTCGTTGGCTGCGGCAATCACCTCGTCGTCCCGGATGGATCCCCCGGGCTGGACGATGGCGGCTACACCGGCTGCGGCCAGGACCTGCATTCCATCAGGAAAGGGGAAGAAGGCGTCAGAGGCAGCCGCTCCCCCTCGGGCCCGCTCTCCGGCTTTGCTCACGGCGATCTCGGCCGCCACGACCCGTGATTGCTGGCCGGCCCCCACGCCGACGGCCTGGCCGCCAGCCACGATGGCGATGGCGTTGGACGTCGTTCGAGCACAGACCTTCCAAGCCAACGCCAGATCGGCCCACTCAGCCTCGGTGGGCACGCGAGACGTGACCACCTCCCACTGGCCCGGTTGGACAACAAAGCGGTCGGGATCTTGGACGAGTGCGCTGGCTCCGAGGAACCGATATTGACGGACGAAGGCTTCGGGCGCCGGCGCTGCCAGCAGCCGGGTGGCCTTGCGCTTCGCCGACAAGGCCGCCCGCGCCTCATCGTCGTAGGAGGGGGCGATGATCACGTCCGCCTGGGGTCCTGCGGCAATGGCGGCCGCCACCTCGGTGGTCACCGGGCCACCGATGGCCACGATGCCTCCGAAGGCTGACTGGGGATCGGCTTCGAGGGCCAACTCATAGGCGCTCACCAGATCGGCATGAACAGCAGCCCCGCACGGGTTGGCGTGCTTGATGATGGCTACCGCGGCCAGTCCGGACGGGCTGCCTTCGGGGCCCTCGGCCAGCTCGTGCACCAAGCGCCAAGCCGCATCGGCGTCGAACACGTTGAGATACGACAACTCCTTGCCGCCGTATTGCACCATGTCGTCCCACCACGATCGGGTCCCCACCACTCGATAGCGAGCTCCATGTTGATGGGGGTTCTCGCCGTAGCGAAGCGTCTCGGCCCGCTCCAAGGTCAGGTGGATCGTCGGCGGGAGCAACACGGCCTCGTCGAGGACGTCACTGTGCTCGGCTTGGGTGGATCGGTCGGACTGTTCGCGCTCGTCAAGCCAGGCAACGATGGCGGCGTCATAGCCCGCCGTATGGGCGAAAGCCGCTCGGGCGAGTCGGCGACGCGTCTCCAACGAGACCGTTCCCGACGTTCGGAGTTCCTCGAGCACCGGGGTGTAGTCGTCGGGATCGACCACGATGGCCACGTGATCGTGGTTCTTGGCGGCAGCCCGGACCATCGTCGGCCCGCCGACATCGATGAGCTCGATGGAGGGATCAGACGTGAAGGGATAGAGGTTGCAGACCACGAGGTCGATCAGTCCGATGCCCAGCTCATCGAGGGTCTCGAGGTGATCGGGCTTGGACCGATCGGCCAGGATGCCGCCATGGATGACGGGGTGGAGGGTCTTCACCCGTCCGCCGAGCATCTCCGGGGCGCCGGTCAGGTCAGACACCTCGGTGTGCGAGATGCCTGCCGCCGTCAGTGCCGCCGATGTTCCGCCCGACGAGACGAGCTCCCAGCCCAGATCGGTCAGGCCTCGGGCCAGGTCCTCGATGCCGCTCTTGTCATACACGGACAGCAGTGCCTTCATGGGGTGACCTCCTTGGTCAGCGTGGGATCGATGCCACCAGTTCCTTCACCACGTGCTGTGGTCATCGTGTCGATGAAGGTCTGGATGTGGCGGGATAGAGCGTGCGCTCGACTTCTTTGATGCGTTCGTGGAGGGATGCTTCGGTGTCACCCGGCTCGATGACGACCCGGGCCTGGGCCAGGATCGGCCCGGTATCCATCTCCAGATGGGCCACATGGACCGTGGTGCCCGTCTCATCCACACCAGCGGCCAAGGCATCTCGCACGGCATGCCAGCCGGGGAAGGCCGGCAACAGGGCAGGATGCGTGTTCAGGATCCGGTCCGGATAGGCCTCGTGGACGGGCTGGTCGAGCACGGTCCCGAAACCGGCCATGACCACCACGTCGACCCCGGCGCCCATCAGGGTGTCCGCCACCGCCGCGGAGTAGGCCGACCTGTCGAACGTTGGACCGAACCCTCCGAACAAGGCTCGGTCGACCAGCAGCGCTGGGACGCTGGCTTCCCGAGCCACGTCAAGGCCACGACATGGCCGGTCAGCCACGACGACGATGATGGGAAGCGCAGACGCGAGGAGTGACTCGAGGATGGTGCCGCTGCCCGAGACCAGGACACCGAGGCGGACCGGCGGCACCCGGGTCTCACCTGTCGCTCCTGCAGTCACGGCCGCACGCTACCAGTGACACGACCACACCAGGCCAGGCCACCTAGGGGTGTTTGGCATCTGGCCGGAGCCCGGGCGGATCGACCGGGGGAGCCAGCGACCCGCCCGGGGCCCGGGCCGACACGAAGAGCCCGAGCGACACCTTCCGGCCGACCTGCCATCGGTCCGGAAGGGCATCGCACGGCCCCCTGCCCGGGGCGCCCCTCGTTGACGAACACATCGTCTGGCCGGCGCCTCGACTCAAGCAGAAGTGCATGAATCCACCGAACTGCAACCAAACTCGGCCAGCGAGCCAACCCGGTCAGCGGACGGGATGCTCCAGATTGCGGAGTACGTCCTCGGTGAACTCGGTCAGCGAGTCGAGGACAAGATCGCAGAAGCCCCATCGGGGGGAATCGACAGCGTCGGGTTCGGGAATGGCAACTACCCGCATCCGAGACGCCTTGGCGGCGATAGCTCCGTTGAACGAGTCCTCGAAGGCCAAACAGGCCAACGGGTCAACTCCAAGTTCCGCTGCCGTCGTCAGGTAGACCGACGGGTGAGGCTTACCGACGTCTTCCCATTCAGCCGAATGCCACACGGTCATGTCCTCGGCGATCCCCAAGGTGGCCAGTGCCGCTTCGATAACCACGGCGTAGGACCCGGAGCACACGGCCATCGGGAGGCCCAGGCCACGGAAGAGCGCCACCACCTCGAGGGCCCCAGGCATGGGCACACCCTCGGCGATGATCAACTCGGCCACCCTGGCCGTGCACGCCCGCTCGATGTCCTGGCGAGATGGGCCCTCCCACGGGTGACGATCCCACCAGTGGCGCACGGCGTCGTCGATGCGCAGCCCCATGGTCTGGCGTACCTCGACCTCGGTCAGGTGGAGGCCCACGGATCCGAAGACCTCGATCTCGGCTCTTCGCCAGAACGGCTCAGAGTCGATCAGGAGACCATCGAGGTCGAAGATGACCGCTGACACCGGCCGGCCCGCATGGGCATCGGCCGAGGGCAGCGGCACCGTACTCATCGAGTGCACCCCGCGCCGGGGTACGTCCTGGGGATCAGCCCAGCTTCCGAACGATGTCGACCATGGCCTCGCCAGCCTCGGTCGGGTTCTGGGCCACGGTGACCCCAGCAGACGTGAGGGCCTCCATCTTGGCCTGAGCCGTGCCCTTGGAGCCCGAGATGATGGCGCCAGCGTGGCCCATTTTCCGTCCAGGAGGGGCGGTGACGCCGGCCACGTAGGAGACGACGGGCTTGGTGACCGAGGAGGCGATGAACTCCGCTGCCTCTTCTTCGGCCGATCCGCCGATCTCACCGATCATCATGATGGCCCGGGTGTCGGGGTCAGCCTCGAATGCGGCGAGACAGTCGATGAAGCTGGTGCCGGGAACAGGGTCGCCCCCGATGCCCACGCAGGTTGTCTGGCCGACGCCCTGCTGGCTCAACTCGTGGAGCGCCTGATAGGTCAACGTGCCTGAGCGGCTGACGATACCCACGGGACCGCCCGGCATGGCGATGTCACCCGAGGTGATACCGATGTTGCACTTCCCTGGCGAGATGATGCCCGGGCAGTTCGGGCCGAGCAGGCGGGTTCCTGGGAACTCCCGCACCAGGCGGTTGTAGGCCAGAGCCTCATCCGACGCCGGGATGCCCTCGGTGATGCACACCACGAAGGGCACGCCAGCAGCAGCGGCCTCCACGATGGCGTCAGCGGCGAACTTGGGCGGCACCGAGATGAACGAGGCATTGGCCCCTGTCGCCTCGACGGCTTCGGCAACGGTGGTGAAGACGGGGATCCCTTCGATCTCCTCGCCCCCGCGATTCGGGTTCGTACCGGCCACCACCTGGGTCCCGTAGGCCCGGTTACGTAGACCGTGGTAGAGCCCCTGGCTGGTCGGGCTGATGCCCTGGACGACGACCTTGGTGTTCTCATCGACGAAGATGCTCATGACTGACCTCCAGCAAGGGCGACCGCTTTGCGGGCGGCATCGAGCATGGTCGGCTCGGCGACCAGGCGATCGGAAAGGTGCGAGGCCAGGATCTCCCGGCCCGCTACGGCATTGGTCCCATCGAGGCGGAGCACGATGGGTGAGGTGATGTCGACACGACTGAGCGCCTCGAGGACGCCCTTGGCCACTTCGTCGACCCGGGTGATTCCGCCGAAGATGTTGACGAAGATGGACTTCACGGCTGGGTCTGAGTTGATGACCTCAAGCGCTGCGGCCATGACGTCGGCATTGGCACCTCCGCCGATGTCAAGGAAGTTGGCCGCTGAGCCACCGCACTGATTGACGACGTCGAGGGTGCTCATGGCCAGGCCAGCACCGTTGGCGATGATGCCCACCGAACCGGACAGGCCGATGTAGTTCAGCCCCCGCTCCTTGGCCATCGCCTCGCGCTCGTCCTCGACATCGCTGCCGGCGAACTCGTCCCACTCGGGATGGCGATACTCGGCGTTGGCATCCAAGGTGACCTTGGCATCGAGAGCATGGACCTTGCCCTCAGGGGTGAGAATCAAGGGGTTGATCTCGGCGAGGTCACAGTCGCCCTCGGTGTAACAGGCGTACAGCTTGACCAGAAGTTCCGCCGCCTGCTCTCGGGCCTCCTCGTCGAGGTTGGCCCGGGCCACCCACTCCTGGGCAACCTCGAGCGAGAGTCCGTCCACCGGATCGATGTGAATCAAGGCGATGGCGTCGGGGTTGGTGACGGCCACTTCCTCGATCTCCACGCCACCTTCGGCCGACAGCATGCCCAGGTGCTTCTTGGCACTGCGGTCGAGGGTGAAGCTGGCGTAGTACTCCTTGGCGATGTCCGAGGCATGCTCGACCCACAGGCGCTTGACCACGTGACCCTTGATGTCCAGGCCGAGGATGTTGCCCGCGTGCATACGAGCCTCGTCGACATTGTCGGCCAACTTGACGCCACCGGCCTTGCCTCGTCCGCCGACCTTGACCTGAGCTTTGATGACGACGGGATAGCCCGACTCCTCGGCCTGGGCCACTGCTTGGTCGACGGTATCGGCCACACCGCCCTTGGAGATGGGGATGCCGAAGCGGGCGAAATACTGCTTGCCCTGGTACTCGAAGAGATCCACCGGATCCGTATCCTTCCTGTTGGAGGGGCCGAAGCCCGCCCGTTTGCCTGTGGGTTGGTCTTGCTGGGTCCTGCGTTCCTGCTGACGGGAGCGTGGACGCTCACCGCCGTTCTTCGAGCACGAAACGCTCAGCCCAGAGGCTCAGCGCTTCGTACCCAAACCCGGGCCCGAAGAGGGCACGGGCGATCTCGGGTCAGTCGCCGACTCCGCCCTCTCGCTGGTCGAGCGCCTCTTCCAACCATGCACCGATGGCTGGGAGCGGTGCGCCAGGAGTGAAGACCTGAGAAACGCCTAGGTCTTTGAGTACTGGGATGTCCGCCTCGGGGATGATCCCGCCGACCATGACGAGGACATCGTCGCGGCCTTGCTCCCGCAAACCATCGATGACTCTCGGGACGAGTGTCAGGTGGGCACCGGACAGCAGCGAGAGGCCGACGGCGTCGGCATCCTCTTGGATGACCGCCTGGACCACCTGGTCCGGCGTCTGATGGAGCCCGGTATAGATGACCTCGAACCCAGCATCTCGCAGGGCTCGGGCGATCACCTTTGCCCCGCGATCATGCCCGTCGAGGCCGGGCTTGGCGACAACCACTCGGTAGGGGCGCTTCACGGCGAGAGATACTAGATGCTGACGCACCGTCAAGCCTAAACGTGTCAACGAGGCCCTCGTTCCCGGGTCGGTCAGTGGCCACCGACCGCCTTGTTCTGACCCCCGGTGGCCACCTCACTCGCCGCGAGGACCTACCCTGGTGGGTGCCCGACCGACGTTGCGGGCTCAGTCGGCCCGCACTGGACGGTGACGTCCGAACGAGTTGCCGTCTATGGCCATTTCCGAACCCCAGAACCCGAGGAGCACGTGACCACTCCGGCTGACGCTGTGCACCGCCCGACGGGCGACACCACCTCCGGGTCCGTCGCGTCCGAATCAACGTCGGAGTCGCTCGTGCACGGCATGGTGCGATTGGCCCGGCCCCGGCAATGGATCAAGAACCTTTTGGTCTTCGTGGCTCCGGGGGCAGCCGGTGTCCTGTTCCATCTCACCGTGCTCTGGCATGCCAGTGCGGCCTTCGGCATCTTCTGCCTGGCCGCCTCGGGCACCTACTACCTGAACGACGCTCGCGACGTCGAGGCCGACAGGGCGCATCCGACCAAGTGCCGTCGACCAGTGGCTGCCGGAGTGGTCGCGGTCCCCTTGGCCCTCACCCTGGGCATCGTCGCCCTCGCCGCCTCGGTGGCTCTGGCTGTCGTGCTGGCCGGGTGGCAGCTCGGAGTTGTCATGGGTGCCTACCTGGCCGTGCAACTCGCCTACTCCGGCGGGCTCAAGAACGAGCCCATCCTCGACCTGGCCTGCGTCAGTGCCGGCTTCATCCTGCGGGCCATCGCCGGCGGCGTAGCAACCTCGGTCCCGCTGTCCAACTGGTTTCTCATCGTGGTCTCCTTCGGGTCCCTGCTGGTGGTCACAGGCAAGCGCTCGGGAGAGAAGCACCTCTTGGGTGACGATGAAGCCAACGAGGGCGCTGTGCGCCAGACTCTCGGCCTCTACACGGCCACCTTTTTGCGCACGGTTCGCACACTGTCAGCCGCCGTGGCGGTCTCTGCCTACTGCCTGTGGGCCTTCGAACGAGCCGGCCAGGTCCACCCCGGCCACGATCCGATCTGGTTCGAGCTGACCATCGTCCCCTTCGTCATCGCCCTGCTCCACGTGCTGCGGCTTCTCGACTCGGGCCTCGGGGCTGCTCCTGAGGAGTTGGCCCTGCGCGACCATCGCCTCCAGGCCTATGGGGTCATCTGGGTGGCCCTGTTCGCCATCGGGGTCTACGCAGGATGAGCACCACTCCACGCCCCAAGAGCCACCGGACCGAACTCACCGGCTGGGGATTGACAGCCCCGACGGCTGCCGACGTCGTCCACGCCGTGCACCCGAGCATCGTCGACGATGCCATGGCGGCTGCACTCGCCCAAGCCGACCATCCGGGCCCTCGGAGCGCCAACCGCGGGATCGTGGCCCGGGGATTGGGCCGCAGCTATGGCGATGCTGCACAAAATGCCGGCGGGATCGTGGTCGATGCGACCTGGCTCGACGGCATCCACGACATCGACCTCGAGACAGGTCGGATCACCGTGGGTGGCGGGGTCAGCCTGCAGTCGCTCATGGAACGCTTCGTGCCGCTCGGTTGGTTTGTTCCCGTCACCCCGGGCACGCGGCTCGTGACCGTCGGCGGTGCCATCGCCGCCGACATTCACGGCAAGAACCACCATGTCGATGGCAGCTTCTGCTCGCACGTGACCTCGATGACCCTGGTGACCCCAACCGGTCCCCATGTCCTGTCGGCCCATTCGGATCCCGATCTCTTCTGGGCCACTGCTGGCGGCATGGGACTCACCGGAGTCGTCACCGAGGCCACCCTGCAGATGGTCCCAGTCGAGACGAGCTACATGCTCGTCGACACCGAGCGGGCGGTCGACCTCGACGACGTCATGGACAAGATGCTCCATGGCGATGACGACTACCGCTACTCGGTGGCTTGGATCGACTGCCAATCCACCGGTAGCCGACTTGGGCGCTCCGTACTCACCCGAGGTGACCACGCCCGCCTGGAAGATCTGCCTGCCCGCCTGCGCTCCAACCCGGACAAGGCCACGGCATTCGTGCCCCGCCAGTTGGCCCGAGTGCCGCTCACCCCGCCGAGCGGCCTGCTCAATCCTCTGACCGTGGCCGCCTTCAACGAGATGTGGTTCCGAAAAGCACCTACACGGCAGCTGGCCAAACCCCACCACATGACCGGCTTCTTCCATCCGCTCGATGGCGTGGGGGACTGGAACCGCCTCTATGGGCCCAAGGGCTTCCTCCAGTATCAGTTCGTGGTGCCTGACGCCGAAGGAGAGACCGTCCGGCGAATCATCGAACGCCTGACCGAGGTCAAACTGGCCTCGTTCCTCGCCGTGCTCAAGCGTTTTGGTCCCGGTGATCCAGGCCACCTGTCGTTTCCCATGCCTGGATGGACCTTGGCCCTCGACCTGCCCGTCGGTTACCCGACCCTGGACACCCTGCTCGATGATCTCGATGCCTGGGTGCTGGAGGCTGGTGGGAAGATCTACCTGGCCAAGGACTCACGTCTGGCCCCAGAGACCTTCCGAGCCATGTACCCACGTGTCGACGAGTTCAGCACCGTCAAGCGTCGGGTCGACCCCGACGGCGTTCTCCAGTCCGACCTGGGGCGACGCCTAGGCCTGTGTGGCCCCGGAGCACCCTGACTGCGCTCCCCACGTCCACTTCCCCATGTTCGCCCATGGCTGACACGCACCACTTCCAGTAACCGCTGACATCCATCAGTACCACCACCCACCGAACTCCAGGAGACCCACCCCACTCATGATCGACGCCATCGGCCGCCCCCAGTCCGTTCTCGTTCTCGGAGGATCTTCGGAGATCGCCCAGGCAATCGTGGCCGGACTCGTCCCGGCCCGATGCAAGACCGTCGTCCTGGCTGGTCGCCCGTCCGAGCGCCTCGACGCCGCCGCAGCAGCCGCCTTGGCCGCGGGTGCCACTACTGCGGAGGTCGTCGCCTACGACACCACCGATATCGCCGGCACGCCCGCGGTGATCGATGCCGCGTTCGACACCTTCGGTGACATCGACATCGTGGTGGCTGCGGCAGGAGCTCTGGGAGACCAGGCTGCCCTCGAAGCCGACCCCCTGGCGGCCGCTGACCTCATCACCACCAACTTCACCGGACTGGCCGCCGGCCTGCTGGCCGTAGCCGGACGGATGCGACGCCAAGGACACGGGCGCATCGTGGTCATCTCCTCGGTGGCGGGCGACCGCGCCCGCAAGGCCAACTACATCTACGGCTCGACCAAGTCCGGACTTGATGCCTTCGCCCAGGGACTGGGCGACTCCCTGGTCGGCTCAGGAGTCGGCGTCACCATCGTTCGCCCCGGCTTCGTCAAGGGGCGGATGACCGAGGGCATGGATGCGGCTCCGTTCTCCACCACACCCGATGCCGTGGCCTCCGATGTCATCGGGGCCATCGCCTCAGGGGCAAACGTCGTCTATTCGCCGGGCATCCTGCGGTGGGTCTTCGCCGTCATGAAGCTGCTCCCCCGAGCCATCTGGCGCCGCATGCCGGCCTGAGCAGCAGAACTCCTGGCGAAAATCGTCGACAGCAGTCCAGACGATCAGTCGAGCAGCATGGACGCGTGGTCCGGCACGTAGGAGTAGAGATCCCTGGGCGGACGACGGTAACCGTCGTCCTTCTCCCGCTTGCCCAACTTCAGACGAGTCTCATCGACCGCCTGGTAGGGAACCTGGCTGAGCAGGTGGGCGATGCAGTTGAGCCGGGCTGCTCGCTTGTCTTCGGCGTCGACCACGAACCACGGCGACTCGGGAGTATCGGTGTGGAAGAACATGGCGTCTTTGGCTCGCGAGTAGTCCGACCACCGCTGACGGGCCTCGACGTCCATCGGGCTCAGCTTCCAACGGCGCAGCGGATCGTCGAGGCGAGACTGGAATCGTCGTTCCTGTTCGGTGTCGCTCACCGAGAACCAATACTTGACCAGGATGATGCCGTCCTCGATCAACTGGTGTTCGAAGACAGGACACTGGGCGAGGAACCGGTGGTACTCCTCGGAAGTGCAAAAGCCCATGACGTGCTCGACCCCGGCCCGGTTATACCAAGAGCGGTCGAAGAGGACCATCTCCCCTGCTGAGGGAAGGTGCGACACGTAACGTTGGAAATACCACTGAGATCGTTCTCGCTCGGTGGGTGCTGGCAGGGCTGTGATCCGACAGATGCGGGGGCTCAAGTACTCCGAGATTCGCTTGATGGCGCCACCCTTGCCAGCTGCGTCGCGACCTTCAAAAATGACGACCACCCGAGCACCGGACTCCTTGATCCACTCGGTCATGGTGGTCAGTTCGGCCTGAAGGCGCAGCAGTTCGGCCTCGTAAGGACGCTTGGGAACCCTCTTGTGCACTGGTCTCCTCAACGGTGGGGCGAGCGCATCATCACGAACGGGACGTTAGCGGGGGTGGGCGCCTTGGATGCCTGCGTGGGCAACTGGGCCGCCGGTGACCCCGGGTCGAACCGACACGGTGATGAAGTCTCGCGACTGGGTGCCGAAGTATCGGCTGGGATAGGTGGCCTCGTCGTAGGTCAGCTTCGTGCCCGTAGCCGCCGTTGCTGGCACGCCAACAGGGAGGGACCAGCTCGAGAAATTGACCCAGGCCGTGTTGATGTCCATCTCCATGGCCCGCACCGCACCTGCCCTCATGAGCACATTGGCCAGGTCGACGATCGAGAGCCCCGAACCCCCGACGTAGACGAGGGCGCCGTCGGCTGTGATGCCGAGACCGGACCGCCACACCTGGACCCGCCCACCCAACGTCGCACCCCATCGGATGTTGTCGTTGGCGTTCAGGCCAGCAGCAGGCTGGCCGTGGTCGACGATGAGGTCGAGGTTCTGACGCACAGCCACGACCGAAGGCGACATGTTCACCTCGGTCCCCCACGAGCCGATGTCCGGGGTGCCGTCTGCGGTGATGACCAGCGATGCCCGACCAAGTTGGAGCGGCACTGCCGTGACCCCATCGAGGTAGAACCCGCCCTGGGCATCTTGCATTCGGAATCCGGAGTTGAAGGCAGCGTCCAGGGAGTTGAGGGCATCACCGCTGATCGGTGCCATGTGGGCGAAGGCCTGGCCCGTCCCCGGGATGGCGGTGCCGGCATAGAGCGTGGCCGACACCAGCTTGGTGTCCATCCAGGCCACGCCGGTGACCAGGCTGGTGTTGACGCCGTTGGGCCGGAGGTAAGCGGCGTACATGGTGGGGATGCCGTCCATCGTGCGTCCGATCGGATGCCACTCACCTTCACCTGGCGTAGGGGCTGTCACGAAGGGGGCGATCGCTGCAGGCGCAGCCAGATGCACCGGTCCGGTTGGGACGGGGATCGTCGAGGTGGTCACTGGAGCCACGGGGATGGCACCCGAGGCAGGCTTGCCGCCCTTGGGTGGCGCATTCCACGTGTACCAGGTGTCTTCGGCGAAGGTGACGATTCCACCGCCGCCATGCCCGCGCACCCACTCCGCGAGTCGGGATCCGACCGACGGACCTAGTGCCGGGTCCGTAGCGGCCGAACCGAGTGAGATCCACAGCGGGGTAAGGACGAAGAGGAGGATGAGGCCCACCACGGACTTCGGGTGACGACCCACCCACGTCGTGCGACGTGCGATGCGTGCTTTCCGGCGGGCCCGCCGCTCCTTTCGATTTTCCCGAGGGGCAGCATGGGCATAGCGAGGGGTTCCTGTGATGCCTGAGGGGCTCACGGGAGATCGCCGGTCGTGGCCCACCCGAACCGGCGGCGTGTCCACCTGCACATCCCGTGGACGAGGGTTCGACGCCCGGACTTCGACAAAAGGGTCGTCAGGTGAACCAGCGCGGCCCGGTCCTGTGACCGGTTTCCCGTCTTGGTCGTAGATGGTGCTGCCGGTCACGATGCGCTGAAGACCTCTGTCGGTAGGAGGAAGGTCCGGACGACGTGCGCTCGCCACGGTCCAAGACCAGTAGCCCATTCTTTCATGATGAGACCTCCCGCCACAGCCACCCAGGTCGGATGGGCTCTCTGGGAGACGAGGCTCCGATCACGCTCGCTTGAGCGGAGCCATGTGCAAGAGGAGTTTCTTGGTTCCCACCGAGGCGAATGCGACGACGGCTACAGCATCATCGCCCTCACCGTCCGTCTCCAGTACTCGGCCTTCGCCCCAGGTCCCGTGCACCACAGCGTCCCCTGCCGACAGCCCCAATGCCTCCGCACCGGTCGAAGCCGGGGCACGACGGCGGCGGCCGTTGGCATCGAATCCCCCGTCAGCGGGGGCCGCGCCGCTGCCGAATACCGACCGACCCGGCGTTCCTTCTGCTGGCTCCACGGCGCGGCGGCGGAACGTCGAACCTCCCGACCCATAGTTCGAACCCGAGCCGTAGTCGGAGGTGGACTGCCATCCACGGTCGGGAGCCACGTCACGAACCAACTCGGCGGGAACCTCAGTGAGGAATCGGCTGGGGATGTTCGAGCTGGTCGTGCCCCAGAGCATGCGGCTCCAAGCGTGCGACAGGTAGAGGTGACGCTCTGCTCGGGTAATGCCCACGTAGCAGAGGCGGCGCTCTTCCTCGAGCTCCACTGGGTCTCCAAGCGATCGCATGTGGGGGAAGATGCCGTCTTCGAGTCCGACCAGGAATACCGCCGGGAACTCGAGCCCCTTGGCGATGTGCATCGTCATCATCGACACCCGGGTTCCGTCGCCGTCGATCTGGTCGGAGTCGGCCACCAGGCTGGCGGCCTCCAAGAATTCGGGCAGCGTCCGATACTCAGCGGCCACCCCGGAGAGTTCGTCCACGTTCTCGAGTCGACCCAGCGCTTCGATCGACCCTTCGCCCAAGAGCTCGCTGCGATACCCCGATCGCTCGGCGATCGCTGTCACTAGTTCCCCTGGACCGAGGATGGTCGGGTGATCTTCTCCGGGGTCATTGTCGGCATCATTTGACGATTGGGCCGGCACATCGGCAAAGATCTCACCGCCGAAGAGATCGGGGCTGAAGAGGTCGGTGTCGAGATCAGCGTCGGGTTCGGGTTCGGGCCAGGCCATCTGAGCCCGCAGTTCGTCCAGAAGGTCTGCCAGGTCGGCCAGTGCTTTGCCGGCTTTGCCGCTCACGCCAGCCTCGTCTGCTCGGGCCACCGCTTCGCCGAACGACCGTCCCTGCCCGGCCGCCCATCCAGCCAACTTGGCAACCGACGTGTCGCCCACGCCCCGCTTTGGAACGTTCACGATCCGCCGCCACGAGATCTCATCGTCCGGATTGACCAGGACCCGCAGGTAGGCCAGCAGATCCTTGATCTCCTTGCGGTCGTAGAAGCGGGTGCCGCCCACCACCTTGTAGGGGATCTCGGCTCGGACCATGGACTCTTCCAAGGCCCGGGACTGCGCATTGGTCCGATAGAAGATGGCGGCATCGCCCCATGCCAGACCCTGCTCCCTGTGGAGTCGGACGATCTCGGCAGCCACCCACTCGGCTTCGTCGTACTCGTCCTCGGCTCGGTAACGCACGATGCTGTCCCCGATGCCCTGGTCGGTCCACAACGTCTTGGGCTTGCGGGAGAGGTTGTTGGCAATCACCGCATTGGCTGCATCCAAGATGGTCTGCGTCGAGCGGAAATTCTGGTCCAAGGTGATGGCGGTGGCGTCCGGGAATGCCTTCTCGAACTCCAGGATGTTGGTGATATCCGCACCCCGGAACCGGTAGACCGACTGATCGGAGTCGCCCACCACGACGATCTGGCGGTGGCCACCGGCCAGGAGTGTGGCCAGGGCATTCTGCACCGAGTTGGTGTCTTGATATTCGTCGATCAGGATCTGGGTGAAGCGGCCTCGATAGTGCTCGAGGACGTCGTCGTGCTCTTCGAACAGCCGAACGGCGTTGCTCAGCAAGTCGTCGAAGTCCATGGCGTTGGCTCCGAGCAAGCGCTGCTGATAGAGATCGAAGACGTCGGCCACCTTGCGATCGAAGATGGTCATGGCTGCCGCCCGGTAGGCCACCGGGCCCTGGGACCGGGACTTGGCCTGGCTGATCTGGCCCAGGATCGAGCGAGGTGACATCTTCTTCGTGTCGATGTCGAGCTCCCGACAGATCACCTCGACCAGCCGCTTGGAGTCGGCATCGTCGTAGATGGTGAAGGAACTCCGGTAGCCCAGACGGTCGCCGTGAGCCCGCAGGATGCGGACACAGGCCGAGTGGAACGTCGAGACCCACATGCGATCGGCCCGAGGACCGATGAGTTCGGCCACCCTGGTGCGCATCTCGCCGGCCGCCTTGTTGGTGAAGGTGATGGCCAGGATCTGCCAAGGAGCGGCGTCACCGGTGGCGATGAGGTGAGCGATGCGGCGGGTCAGGACTCGGGTCTTGCCCGAACCGGCGCCAGCCACGATGAGCAACGGACCACCGCGGTGGGTCACCGATGCTTCCTGGGGAGGGGTCAGACCCTCGACCAAGGTGGCTGGGTCGATCCTCGGCGCCCGTTCGGGTCGACCGAACGAGCCCTGGCCGTCGCTGAAGAGTCCGACAGGTCCGGGGTCGGGGCCCGGCACCCGGTCGGTCACTCCCACTCGATGGTGCCGGGAGGCTTGGACGTGATGTCCAGTGCCACCCGGTTGACCCCCTCGACCTCGTTGATGATCCTCGAGGACATGCGTTCCAACAGGTCGTAGGGAAGACGGGCCCAGTCGGCAGTCATGGCATCGTCACTGGTGACGGCCCGGATGACCACCGGATAGGCATAGGTGCGTCCGTCGCCCATGACGCCCACCGTGCGCACAGCAGGAAGCACGGCAAAGCTCTGCCAGAGCTCTCGGTAGAGGCCCGCACGGCGTACCTCTTCGACCACAACGGCATCGGCGGCGCGCAGGATCTCGGCCCGCTCTCGGGTGACCTCACCCACGATGCGCACGGCCAGACCAGGCCCCGGGAAGGGCTGACGCCACACGATCTCATGAGGCAACCCGAGCTCTTCGCCGACGGCACGAACCTCGTCCTTGAAGAGCAGGCGCAAAGGTTCGACAAGGTCGAAGGCCAGGTCATCAGGAAGGCCACCGACGTTGTGGTGCGACTTGATGGTCGCTGCCGTACCCGATCCTGACTCGATGACGTCAGGGTAGAGCGTGCCCTGGACCAAGAAGCCAGCGGCCTCGCCCGGGTGCTCGCCGTCTTCGGTGCCCTTCTCGGCCACCAGGTCACGAGCCGTCTCCTCGAAGATCCGGATGAACAGCTCGCCGATGATCTTGCGCTTCCGTTCGGGGTCGGTCACGCCGGCCAGTGCCTCGAAGAAGCGATCTGCAGCCTTCACATGCACCAGGTCCATGTGGAACTGCGTGCGGAAGGTCTCCTCTACCTGCTCGGACTCGTTGGCCCGCATCAGGCCCGTGTCGACGTAGACGCAGGTGAGTTGATCCCCGACCGCCTTGTGCACCAGGGCAGCGGCAACTGCGGAGTCGACCCCACCTGAGAGCGCACACAGGACTGGAGAGGCACCGACCTGGGCTCGAACGGCGTCGACCTGGTGTTCGATGATGGAGGTGTGCGTCCATGATGGCGGGCAGTGACAGACGTCCATGAGAAAGCGCTCGAGGAGGTCCCGGCCGTGCTCGGTGTGGACGACCTCCGGATGGAACTGCACGCCATAGATCCGGCGGTCCGGATCGTGCAGGGCGGCCACCGGGGCATCGGGACTCGATGCTGTTGCTTGGAACCCGTCAGGCACCTCGGTGATGGCGTCACCGTGACTCATCCACACCTGGGACTCGTCGGGCCAGTCTTCGAAGATCGGTGACCGGGCGGTCAGGTTGAGTGGCGTGCGGCCGTACTCACCTCGCCCGGTGCGATCGACCGTGCCGCCCAGTTGACTGGCCAGGAGTTGGGCTCCGTAGCAGATGCCCAGGATCGGGACACCGAGGTCGTACACGGCCGGATCCAGTGAAGGCGCCGGAGTCTCGTTGACCGACTTGGGTCCACCCGAGAGGATGATGCCCGCGGGATTGCGCGCAGCGAGCTCAGCAGCGGTGGACGTGTGAGAGACGATCTCCGAATAGACGTGAGCCTCGCGGACCCGTCGAGCGATCAGTTGGGCATACTGGGCGCCGAAGTCGACGACCAGGACTGGCCCCTCACGGGGGTCGTCAGAGGAGGGGCCGTCGGGGCTCAATGGCCCATGCCTACGCCCTGCGAGCGCTGGAGGTCCTTCCCCTCGGTCTGCAGGGCCGGGGCCACCATGACCTCGGCCTTCTGGAACTCCTTGACCGTCTGGTAGCCGCAGGTGGCCATGGCCGTGCGCAGCGCACCGAAGAGGTTCATGCGGCCGTCGTTCTCGTGAGCCGGGCCGAGCAGGATCTCCTGGAGAGTCCCACGGGTCGTCGTCTTGACCCGTGCACCGCGAGGAAGCGTCGGGTGGAAGGTGGCCATGCCCCAGTGGTAGCCACGGGCCGGAGCCTCAACGGCTGAGGAGAGTGGCGAGCCGAGCATGACGGCGTCGGCACCGCAGGCGATGGCCTTTGCGATGTCCCCGCCCTTGGACATTCCGCCGTCGGCGATCACCTGGCAGTAGACGCCGGTCTCATCGAGGTGGCGCATACGAGCGCCAGCTACGTCTGCGATGGCCGTTGCCTGAGGGACGCCGATCCCGAGGACACCTCGAGTCGTGCACGCATTGCCGGGGCCCACGCCGACGAGCACACCGACGGCTCCGGTGCGCATGAGGTGGAGGCCAGCTTGGTAGGAGGCACAGCCACCCACGATCACGGGGACCTCGAACTCGCGGATGAACCGCTTGAGGTTGAGGGGCTCGACGGTCTTGGAGACATGCTCGGCTGAAACCACCGTGCCTTGGATGACCAGAATGTCGAGCTCGGCGGCGAGCAGGGCCTTGGCGAATGACTCGGTCTTCTGCGGCGTGATCGACGCGGCGGTGGTGATGCCGGCTGCCTTCATCTCCTGGATGCGCTGGGTGACCAGGTCCATGTCGACAGGCTCGGCGTACATCTGCTGCATCCGGGCGGTCGCCTTCTCGGCGGGAAGCTCACGGATCTCGTCGAAGAGCTTGGAAGGATCCTCGTAGCGGGTCCAGAGGCCCTCGAGGTTCAAGACGCCGAGGCCGCCAAGGCGACCGATCTCGATGGCGGTGGCCGGGCTGACTACCCCGTCCATGGCCGAGGCGAGCAGCGGAAGCTCGAACTGATACGCATCGATCTGCCACGAGATATCGACGTCCTCGGGGTCCCGCGTGCGTCGGCTCGGGACGATGGCGATGTCGTCGAACCCGTAGGCCCTCCGACCCGACTTGAAGATGCCGATCTCTAGCTCAGCCACTGAATTAGCCCTCCGGACCCTGGATGCGTGTGTCGTTCCTCCTGGACGGGGCTGCTCCGACACAGCACCCCCCGGCCATCCACCACGATACCGCCTGAGCGCAGGCCGCACGGCAGAGCCTGTGCGGGGCCAAGAGGTGGCGTGGCGAAGCGGTCGGGTCGGTGGCCTTTGGTCAGCGGCCTCGGCGGGCAAACGGCACTGGGATTCCCAAGACGGCACAGAGGAGCTCGGAGAGGACCCGTGCCGTGGCCCCCCAGATGACTTCGTCATTGCCCTGGAAGAACCACACCGGGAACTCGCCTCCCGGCTGGCCATCGGCGCCGATTCGACCGGGAACGGCCCACAACTCCTCTACGAAGACATCGTCAGCAGCCAGATCAGCCAGGGCAACGTCGAAAACCCGGGCGACCTCGTCGGGAGCCGGGGATGTCCATGGTCGGCCAGGGAGGATGGCGACCACCGGAGTCATCAGCGTGTTCGAGGACACCGTGGGCATGGACGTCAGATGGCCGATGATTTCGACACCTTGGGGTGACATGCCGACCTCTTCGTGCGCTTCGCGCAGGGCACCTTCGTCGATCCCCTCACCAGGGTCGAGCTTCCCTCCTGGAAATGCCACCTCGCCTCGATGAGCACGGAGGTGGCCGGATCTCACGGTCAGCACTACGCGAGCCTCCCCGTCTTCTTCGAAGCACGCCACCAGGACAGCCGCCGGCGTCGACGATACCGACGTGCCTCCAAACGAACGCGAGAACTCCTCCACCTGTTCGGCCGCGGCAGCGGCGTCAGCGGAACGATCCCGGCCGGCCACAGCGTCGACCACTCGGTCGAGGCTGATCGACGAGCGATCCTCGGCGGACAGGTGCGCCCAGGGGGCCGGACCGCCCAAACGGTGACCTGGAGGCTCAGGGATGACCTGTGGGCCGGCTCGGTGACGAAGGGGGAGTTCAGGTCGCGGGAGATCAGATGAGTTGGCCGACATCGACGTTGACACTACGAGGATCCCGGAAGACTCCGGCGACGTCCGATGTCGTGCGACGACCTCGCGGCTCGAGGCCAGGGCCCATGACTACGATCAGACAGGCGGTGGAGCGGCTGCCGCTGAGGAGGTGCCATGAGTGAGCCCGGCTTCCAGGTGGCCAGTGATCCGTCCTTCCCGATCACTACGGCATTCGAATTCCCCGATTGGAAGATCGAACGCCATGTGGGCATGGCCTTCGGGCTCGTGGTGCGTTCCATGGGAGCGGCCAAGGGGTTCACGGCTGGATTCCGGGCCCTGGCTGGCGGCGAAGTCACCCAGTACACCCGACTTCTCGAGGACAGTCGACGCCATGCCCTCGACCGGATGATCGAGAATGCCCGACTTCAGGGAGCCAATGCCGTCATCGCCTTTCGCTTCGACTCCTCGGAGATCGGCCAGACGCTGACCGAGATCGTGGCCTACGGCACGGGAGTCGTGATCGGTCCCCGCACATGATCGACCTGGTGCTCGTCCTCGTCATCCTGGCCATGCTGGTGGCGGTCGGCGCCTCGCTCTTCGTCAAGCGCCATGGTGAAGCAACCGCCCCACGACCGGACTGGCGGCGAACCGACGAAGTATTCCGTGACCCCGGGACCGACCGGATGATGCGGGTCTGGGTCGATGCCGTCGGCGAACGTCACTACGTGCCGGAGCGATCTGCCTGAGCGGCACGGTCTGAACAGCATGGTCTGCGCAGCACGGATCCCGGGAAGCCGAGGCCTCACGCACGGAGAGATGGTCGCTGCACCCCGGAATGCACGATGGCCGGGCCCTGAGGCCCGGCCATCAACTGCACACCATGTGCCACCCGAGGGCGACAACCGGCCCGACAGGGCCGGCGGCAGTGCTACATCATTCCGCCCATACCGCCCATGCCACCCATACCGCCGCCCATGGCAGCAGCAGCGGCAGCAGCAGCGGCCGGGTCGGCCTTCTCGGGCTTGTCCGCCACGAGCGCCTCAGTGGTGAGGAGGAGTCCTGCGATCGACGCAGCATTCTGCAGCGCCGAACGGGTCACCTTGGCGGGGTCGATGACGCCGGCCTTGACCAGGTCCTCGAGCTCACCGGTGGCGGCATTGAGGCCGACATGACCCTTCTTGCCCTCCACCTCCTTGACGAAGACAGAGCCCTCGAGGCCAGCGTTGTTGGCGATGGCCTCCAACGGAGCAGCCAGAGCCTTCAACACGATGCCGGCACCGGTGGCCTCATCGCCCTCGAGCTCGTCGACGACCTTGGCCACTGCGGCACGGGAACGCACGAGTGCGGTTCCACCACCGGCCACGATGCCCTCTTCGACAGCGGCCCGCGTTGCGGACAGCGCGTCCTCGATGCGGTGCTTCTTCTCCTTGAGCTCCACCTCGGTAGCTGCGCCGACCTTGACCACGGCCACGCCGCCAGCCAGCTTGGCCAGACGCTCCTGGAGCTTCTCGCGGTCCCAATCAGAGTCGGTGTCGTCGATCTCCCGCTTGATCTGGGCGATACGACCAGCGACATCGGACTCGACACCCCCGCCCTCGACGATGGTGGTCTCGTCCTTGGTCACGATGACCCGACGAGCCGTACCCAACAAGTCGATGGTGGTGGTGTCCAGCTTGAGGCCAATCTCCTCGGAGATCACCTGAGCGCCGGTCAGGACGGCCATGTCCTGCAGCATCGCCTTGCGGCGTTCGCCGAAACCAGGCGCCTTGACGGCAACCGAGGTGAAGGTCCCACGGATCTTGTTGACCACCAACGTGGCCAGGGCCTCGCCTTCGATGTCCTCGGCGATGATCAACAGCGGCTTGCCGGTCTGCATGACCTTCTCGAGCACGGGCACGAGGTCATGGACGGCGCTGATCTTCGAGTTCACGAAGATGATCAACGGGTCGTCGAGAACGGCCTCTTGGCGCTCGGCATCGGTGACGAAGTACGGGGACAGGTAGCCCTTGTCGAACTGCATGCCCTCGGTGAACTCGAGTTCGATGCCGAAGGTGTTCGACTCTTCGACCGTGACCGTGCCGTCCTTGCCGACCCGGTCGATGGCGTCGGCCAGAACCTCACCGATGGCCGTGTCGGCCGCCGAGATGGAGGCCACCTGGGCGATCTCCGTCTTGGAATCGATCTCCTTGGCCTGCTTCTTGATGGACTCGACGGCAGCGATGACCGCCTTGTCGATGCCCTTGCGCAGTCCGAGCGGATTGGCTCCAGCGGCCACGTTGCGCAGACCCTGACGAATCAGAGCCTGGGCCAGCACGGTGGCGGTGGTGGTGCCGTCGCCGGCTACGTCGTTGGTCTTGGTGGCCACCTCTTTGACGAGCTGGGCACCCATGTTCTCGAAGACGTCGTCGAGCTCGACCTCACGGGCGATGGACACGCCGTCGTTGGTGATGGTCGGGGCGCCGAACTTCTTCTCGATGACGACGTTGCGGCCCTTGGGGCCGAGCGTCACCTTGACCACGTCGGCCAGCTTGTTCACACCGGCCTCGAGGCCGCGGCGAGCGGCCTCATCGAACTTGAGGATCTTGGGCATTACTTCGTCACCTTGGCCAGGATGTCGCGGCTCGAGAGGATGAGGAGGTCCTCACCATCGGCGCTGACCTCAGTGCCGCCGTACTTCGAGTAGAGGACGGTGTCCCCGACCTTGACGTCGAGAGGAATGATCTCGCCGGTGGACTCGGCCCGACGGCCGGGTCCTACAGCCAGGACCTCGCCCTGCTGGGGCTTCTCCTTGGCGGTGTCGGGAATGACCAGACCAGATGCGGTGGTGGCCTCGGACTCGCCGGGGCGGACGACGATTCGATCGTCGAGAGGGTGCAGCGCCATGGTGTTGTGCCTCCTGTGGCGGTTTAGCAGTCGCGGATTGCGAGTGCTAATGGTACCCGGCCACCCCAACGTTGGCAAACGCGCCCCGAGAGTGCCAACCAAGGTTGTTCCGAACTGTGACTTGGCAGTCCAGCCCGCCGGCCTTCAGGCAGTCCAGCCCGCCGGCCGTCAGGCAGTCGAGACCAGACGAAGGTTGGGGTTGGCTCCGAGGTCGAGTGGGCTCCGCTCTCCCCGGGCGAGGTGCCAGTAGCCGGCAGCTGCCACCATGGCTGCATTGTCGGTACACAGGGCCCGCGACGGCAGGAAGGCACCGATGCCGTCATCTGCGCACGCTTCTTCGATACGAGTCCGGAGCAGGGAGTTGGCCGCCACCCCGCCGGCCAGACAGATGGCTCGGGCCCCGACATCGGCCGCCGCCTGACGTGCCCGAGATACCAAGACATCGACCACCGCCTCTTGGAACGAGGCCGCAATGTCGGCGGTTGCGGCGTCGGGTTCTTTGCGCACCCGGTTGACCACAGAAGTCTTCAAACCGCTGAACGAGAAGTCATAGGCATCGCCAGGGAGCGAGCGGGGGAAGGCGTACGAGCGGGCATCGCCTTCGATGGCGATCCGATCGATCGCCGGGCCCCCGGGGTAGCCGAGTCCGATGAAGCGAGCCACCTTGTCGAAGGCCTCGCCGGCGGCATCGTCGATGGTGCCACCCATGATCCGATACTGCCCTGGGGACGTCACCTCGATGAGCATGGTGTGCCCCCCCGAGACCAAGAGGACCACCAGTGGCCAGCCAAGATCCGGCTGCTCCAAGAGTGATGCGAAGAGATGAGCCTCCAGGTGGTTGACTCCGATGAAGGGGATTCCCCAAGCCATCGACAACGCCTTGGCTTCAGCCACGCCGACCAGCAGCGAGCCGATCAGGCCCGGCCCGCAGGTCACGGCGATGCCGTCGATTCCGACACCAGTGCGGTCCGACCCCGCCTGGGTCAGGGCGTCGTCGATCACCGGAGTGAGGAGTTCCACGTGAGCCCGACCGGCCAACTCAGGCACCACGCCGCCATAACGAGCATGTAGGTCTATCTGACTCGAGACGACAGACGAGACGATGGTGGTGCCGTCCTCGATGACCGACGCAGCCGTCTCATCGCACGACGTCTCGATGCCGAGAACCCGGCGCACGGGTCGGACCCCTGCAGGCTGTGAATCTGAATGCGCCATGGCCGTGACCCTAGGCGACGCCGGCCACAAGGTCTCCGTGCGCTTCAGGGTCGACTGTCGCCGGCGGGCAGGCCCTCGCCTCTCAAGCCCGGTTCGAATCTCCCTGACATCACTCGTTCGGCACCGACGCGCACGCAGTAGGCAGACGCAGGGACCTGGCCCCCACTACAGCCGCCGTTCCACCTCGAACCGGTCCGACACCGATGCCTCGATGGCCGACAGACGCTCGGCGTAGTCACCGGTGTCGATATCCCGCACCCACATGATGAGGCCGTTGCGGCCTGGCCCGTAGTAGTCCGGGCGGACGCCGACCGGGGCCAGACCGAATCGGCGGTAGAGCGCCAGCGCCGGCTCGTTCCCGACCTGGACCTCGAGGGTCAGGTGAGCCAGCCCCCGAGCCAGAGACGTACGGACCAAGTCGCAGAGGAGCACGGTTCCGAGACCTGTGCCCCGCTCGGTCTCGGCCACGGCGATGTTGTTCAGGTGGGCCTCGTCGTCGATGGCCATGATGCCCCCGTAAGCCACGAGTTCGGTCCCCAACCAGGCAGCGCGGTAGGCGCGCGATGTGCGCTGGGCCAACTCTTCTTCGAAGAGTCGACGGGACCACGCTTCGTCGAAGGCCGCTTCTTCGATGCGAAGGACAGCGGAAAGGTCGGACGTACGCATCGGAGCGATGACCACGTGCCGTCGCTCCCTCCGTGACTCGTCGGGTCGGATCGACGACCCCTCGGTCACGGGTTGTCGACCTCAGGGCGGGCCACCCGCTGTGGGGCCCGCTCTTCCCAATTGATCTTGGCGTCAGGCGGGCGGCGATAGTCGGGAACGAGATCCCCGGCCGGCTGGGCGACAGCCCCGGCAGCCAATCGTCGAGCAGCCAGCCGTGCCAGCGCGGCCGGTGACGGAGTGGCGACCGACTCGGCAAGTCCGAGGTCGAGGCCGCGACGTGGAGCCAGTAGGTCGAAGTAGCGGACCGCTCCATCCCCCACCACCAGGATCGGGCTGGCTTCGGCCACCAACTCGTCGAGCCAGTCAATCAAGGCGTCGGGAGTGAGGGGCTCGGACTGGTCGCGGCACGTGTTCGCCGGATCCTCGGTGGCCGCCCCCATCTCATAGGAGGCGGCAAACACCTCGCTGCGTCGGGCATCGACCACCGACACCACCCGACGGGCCCGGTCAGGACGATCGCCGGCAGCAACTGCCTCGAAGGCGGCGGCGGCCAGAATGTCGAGACTGGTCACGCCAACGATGCCGAGTCCGAGCGATTGACCTAGCGCCTTGGCCGTTCCCACTCCCACCCGCAGACCGGTGAACAGTCCTGGGCCGATGTCCACAGCTAGGGCATCGACGTCGGCCAATGGACAACCAGCCAGTGCGCATACTTCTTCGATGGACGGTGCAAGTAGCTCTGCATGAGCCCGTCCGCCAAGGTGAGATCGCTCGACCACTGCCGGGACCCCAGCATGGTCAGCAGCGTGGACGTCCGAGAGATGGTCAGCAGCGTGGACGTCCGAGAGAAGGGCTGACCCGACGAGATCGGTCGCTGTCTCGATGGCCAGCAATCTCATGACGACCACCACGGCGTCACGGCAGCAATCAGGCGGTCCCATCGGTCGCTCCAACCGCCAGCCAAGCCCGAAAGATGGAGCATCCTGACGCCCTCGTCTTCGGGATCGGCCTCGATAGAGACAAGCAGCGCACCGCTTCCCAGGACCGGCTCTGCCGCTTCACCCCATTCCACCAGAGCCACCCCGCCGTCTTCAACAAGCTGACCCAGGCCGAGATCGGCAATCTCGCCAAGATGGTCGAGCCGGTAGATGTCGGCGTGAAGCAACGTCCGCACCCCGGCAGGTCCTGGTTCGACTTCATAGTGGCGGACCAGGGTGAACGTCGGACTGGTCACGGGCTCGTCCACACCGAGCGCTCGGCCCACCCCTTGGGAGAAGGTGGTCTTTCCTGCACCCAGGTCACCCGAGAGCAGCACCACGTCACCGGGGACCATGAGCACGACCAGTTGGCCTGCGAGCTCCTTGGTGGCCTCAGCCGATCGGGTGACACAGGTGACCACGGGGCCCGATCTACCAGCAGGGGCTGGCTGCGAAGATTGGGATGGCTGCGAGGCGACCGCACTTCCGTGAGAGCGCACGAATGGATCGGAGCCGGACACCGGCGCATGGTACCCGGCGTTGTGGACTCTCGGTCTGTCCTCACCTTGACCACCGGGTCGGGCACCCGTGAAGAGGCCGGCGTGGTCCGTCGCCCCGAGGGCCCGTGGTTCACATCTCGGCCTGCGCTTCAGTGGCCTCTGGTTCCGTGGCCTCTGGTTCAGTGGCCCTATCGCTCGTCAAGTACCTGGGCCACCAACATCGGTAGGTCACCAGCCACCGTGCCGGACCGAGGCCCCAGCTGGCCAGCCCGGCCGTGCACGTGAGCGGCCAGTGCTGCGGCTTCGAGCGGGGGCATGCCCCGGGCCAAGAAGGCGGCGATCACCCCGGACAGCACGTCACCTGACCCGGCCGTGGCCAGGGCCGGAGTCCCTTCAGTAGCCACCAACACCCGGCCCGACGGATCAGCCACTGCAGTGGTGGACCCCTTGACCAAGGCGATACACCCGGTGGCGGTGGCCAGCCGACGTGCCGCCTCAACGCGGTCGGGCCCAGGAGGCTCCCCGAGCAACGCTGCGTACTCGCCGTCGTGTGGCGTAAGGACCACCGGCGCTTCCAGCGATATCGGCATCCGATCAACCCGGCCGAGCCCAGCCAGTCCATCAGCATCGACCACGACCGGCACCTTGGCGGCAGCCAGCAGACGCCGAACGTCGTCACCCGTGTGTTCGGCCCGACCCAGGCCGGGCCCCACCACCAACGCCCGACACCTCTCGGCCGCCTCGAGCGCGGCATCCGCCCAACCCACGTCAGCCAAGGCCACGCCGACCGCCTCCCCGGCATCCAGGTCGCCCAGGGCCCCACCAGGTACCCCGAGCCTCACCATGCCAGACCCAGCCCGAAAGGCCGAGCGAGCGCATAACTGAGCTGCCCCGGTCATCCCTGGCGAACCAGCCACGACAAGCACGGCAGCCGACCACTTGTGCCCATCCACCGGCCGGGGTGGCAACAGCGCAGCGATATCTGCATCCTCCATCCAGCCGATCGACGATCCCTTGCCGTTGAGGCCGATATCGACCACGACGACGTCACCGGCGAGGCGGGCGCCATCCCCCATGAGCAGTCCGGGCTTAGCCGCCACGAACGTGACCGTCCGCACCGCGGCCAGTGGTCGACCCTGCGCCACACCGGTGTCTCCCGCTACTCCTGAGGGTATGTCCACGGCTAGCACCGGAACTCCCGACGCCACCGGGGGCGCCTCGTAGGTGCCTCGAAACCCAGTGCCGTAGGCGGCGTCGATGACCAGGTCGATCTGCAGCCCCTGCTTGCCGATGGGGTCCGGTGACCCTGCCGGCACCACCATCACCTTGGCCCCGCGTGCCTCGAGCCGGCGGGCCGCCACCCGCCCGTCTGCTCCGTTGTTGCCCTTGCCGCAGATGGCCACCACCCGACGTCCGTAGGAGCCACCCATCAGATCGACGGCGGCCAGAGCCACCGCAGTGCCTGCCCGCTCCACCAGGACGTCGAGCATCGTTGTCTCGAGTGCCCGGGCATCGACGTCAGCCATCTCTGCCGTGGTCAGGACCGGTCGCATGCAGGTGACGCTAGAGCGCTCGCGCCAGCCCGGCTAGAGCCAGACGGCCGTAGGTCGCACCACGGCCACCACCACAGCGGCAGCCACCAGATCGGAGTGGGTGAGGGCCAGGTGCCACCCGCCCACGCCTGCCACTTCGGCCAACGAAGCAGCAGCTCCGGTGACCACCAGGGTCGGCGCGTCACGACCGTCTCGGACCACCGCCGCGTCGTGGAAGCCGAACGCCCCGAGCCCGACCCCGAGCGCCTTCATCGTGGCCTCCTTAGCTGCGAATCGGGTGGCCAGACGGGGCACCGGATCGGGAACAAGGTTGGCGTAGGTCTGTTCGGCTGGGGTGAACAGGCGCGAGACCAAGCCCGGTCTCCGATCCAGGACCGCACGGAACCGAGCCAGGTCGACAACGTCGATCCCGACGCCGCGGACCCCGGCAACACCGACTCCGGGATCACCGAATCCGGCATCACCGACACCGATGCCACGCATCGGGCCCGGCGACGATGCCACCGTCTCGACCAGGCCGGCCAGCAAGGCCGCTTCGAGCGCTGCAGGCCCGCCGTCCACCGAGGCGTCGGGCCCGGTGTCGCTCACTCGACAGTGACCGTCTTGGCCAGATTGCGAGGACGATCTACGTCAAGGCCGTGGAGTCGGGCCATCGAATGGGCGAACTGCTGCAACGGCACGACATCGACCAACGGGGAGAACAGCGGTTCGGTGGCCGGCACCCACAAGACGGCATCGGCATGGCGAGCCGTCTCGTCATCGCCGTCATCGGCCACCACGATCACCGAGGCGCCACGGCTCTTCACCTCGGCGACGTTGGAGATCATCTTCTCCCACACCGGCGTGCGGGTGGCCACACCGACGACCACCGTTCCCGGTTCAATCAATGCGATGGGCCCGTGCTTGAGTTCGCCGGCAGGAAAGCCCTCGGCCCGGAGATAGGAGATCTCCTTGAGCTTGAGGGCTCCCTCGAGGGCCACCGGATAGCCCACGTGACGTCCCAAGAAGATGAAGGCCGAGGCATCGCGATAGGCCTCGGCGACAGTGTGGACGGCTCCGGCTCTGGCCACGGCATCGGCCACCTTGCCAGGCAGTGCACCCATGGCGCTGAGGAGATCCCGGGCTTCAGTCGGCGACAGGGTCTCTCGGGCCTGGGCCAGATAGAGGGCCAGGATCTCGAGGGCGGTGATCTGGGCCACATGGGTCTTGGTGGCGGCCACACCGATCTCGGGACCGGCACGGGTATAGAGCACGGCATCGGCTTCACGGGCCATCGAAGAGTCGACCACATTGGAGATGACCAGCACCTTGGCCCCGAGTCGCTTGGCCTCGACGATGGCTTGGAACGTATCGACCGTCTCGCCGGACTGGCTGACCCCGATGACCAGGGTGCGGCTGTCGAGGACTGGGTCTCGGTAGCGAAACTCCGAGGCGATGTCGACCTGCACGGGCAGGCGGGCCCAGCGCTCGATGGCGTACTTGGCCATGAGTCCGGCGTGAAAACTCGATCCGCAGGCAACCACGAAGACGTTGTCGATGGCGGCCAGTTCATCGTTGGTGATGCGGACTTCGTCGAGTACCAGGGTCCCGTCAGGGAGTACCCGGTCCCGCAGCGTGTCAGCCACCGCAGTGGGCTGCTCGTGGATCTCTTTGTCCATGAAGTCGTCGTAGCCGTCCTTGCGGGCGGCATCGAGGTCCCAATCGACATGGAGCGGTTTCGGTTCGGCGGCCGTTCCATCGAGAGTGGTGACCGAGATCGAACCCGGCCGGAGCTCGGCCACCCGGTCGTCGTCAAGAACGAAGAAGTCGTGGGTCAGACCCAAGATGGCTGGGATGTCCGAGGCCAAGAATGCCGCACCGTCAGCGATCCCCATGATCAGTGGTGATACCCGGCGCGCCGCCACGATCACACCCGGTTCCGCCGCATGGATGACGGCCAGGGCGAAGGCGCCTCGCACCCGGGGAAGCGAGGCACGGACAGCATCGGCCAGGGTGCGAGACGGATCAGCGGCCAAATTCGCTTCGATCAGGTGAGCCAGCACCTCGGTGTCGGTCTCCGACGCCATGGTGTGGCCATCGGCGATCAGCTCGTCGGCCAACTCGACGTGGTTCTCGATGATGCCGTTGTGCACCAAGGCGATGCGGCCGGTGCAGTCGGCGTGGGGGTGGGCGTTGCCCTCGTTCGGGCGTCCATGGGTGGCCCACCGGGTGTGTCCGATTCCTGCCGTCGCTTCAGTGGGTGCCTCGTCCGCCCGCTTGGCCACGACATCGAGCGAGTGGGTCCCGTCAGCAGCCCGCACTCGCCACAGCGGTGCCGCTGGATCGGCTCCGACCACAGCCAGGCCGGCAGAGTCGTATCCCCGGTACTCGAGACGGGCCAGGCCCTCCACGAGGACGTCGAGCACTCCATGACTCGACTCTCGTGGTTCGCTGCCGCAGGTGATGCCGATGATGCCGCACATGGGTGACCAACCTACTTGGGAGGGCCACCCCTCCGATAGGACGTGTCCGTCGTGGTGAACGCAGGCGCCATCGTGGTCGGACGCCTCACCAGATCAGCGCCAAGCCACCAACCACCGCCAGTGGTGTCTCTGACCAGTGGTGCATCTGACCAGTGGTGCATCTGATCGGTTCCCAGCCTCGGGCTGATGGCGCACCGTTCGGACGTGGATCTAGGCCTGTTCGATCTCGGCAGCCTCAGCTGCGGCCTGGTCCCTGGTGACGGCAGCCAAGGTCAACTCATGGGCGATGAGCGTGGACAGGCGTGAAGCCACGGCTTCGGCGGCTCCGGGCTCTGTGCACTCAACCATGACTCGGACCACCGGTTCGGTGCCACTGGCCCGAACCAAGACTCGGCCGGTCTCCCCCAACGCCTCCGCCTCTTCGGCGATGGCCGCCTGGACGGCATCGAGCTCCTCGAGCAACGACGTATCCACCCCGGGCACGTTGACCAGGGTCTGCGGCACCGGCGTGACCAGTCCGTCGAGGAGCTCGGTAAGGCTCGATCCGCTGCGGGCCAGGAGATCGGCCAGGACCAAGCCCGTCAACAGGCCATCTCCCGTAGTGGCCAGCCGCCGAAAGATGATGTGGCCGGACTGCTCGCCGCCGAGGGTCAGACCTTCTTGGTCGAGTGCGGCCAGTACGTGGCGATCGCCTACCGACGTCTCCTCCACGTGGATGCCGAGCCCCTCCATGGCGAGCCGGAAGCCGAGGTTCGACATGACCGTGACGACCACCGTGTTGCCGGCCAGTTGTCCCCGCTCGGCCAGATCACGGGCGAACAGGGCGAGTAGAGCGTCGCCGTCGACCAGGCGACCGGTCGAATCCACAGCGAGCAGGCGATCAGCATCGCCGTCGAGAGCCAGTCCCAGGTGGGCACCGTGCTCGACCACTGCATTGGCCAAGAGCTCGGTGGACGTCGAACCGCATCCCGCATTGATATTCGTGCCGTCAGGTTCGTCACCGATGACGTCCACCTCGGCCCCCAGGCGTCGGAAGACATCGCCGGCAACATCCGACGCGCTCCCGTTGGCACTGTCCACCACCACGTGCAGGCCGTCCAGCGTGCGTCCGTCGAGGATCCCGACCAGGTAGTCGACATAGGGCTCGCCGAGGCCTGGTTCGCTACGAACGGTGCCCACACCGTGGCCTTCCAGGCTCCGAGGGCCCTTGGCCATCGGGTCCAGGATTCGGTCGAGTTCCTCTTCGATGTCTTGTTCGATCTGCTCGGACAGCTTGACCCCGCCGGCACCGAACAACTTGATGCCGTTGTCGGCAAAGGGGTTGTGGGATGCACTGATGACGACGGCGGGTAGATCGCGACGAGCAGACAGCCAGGCCAGCGCGGGCGTGGGCAGTACTCCAACATCGACGACGTCAGCCCCCTCGCTGGTCAGTCCGGCACTGAGCGCGGCCTGCAGCATGGGTCCCGACTTGCGGGTGTCACGACCGATGAGAAACGAGGTAGCCGTGATGGTTCGGGCAACGGCCCGACCGAGGGCCAAGATCAGCTCAGGGGTGAGCTCGGTGTTGGCCGTACCCCGGACCCCGTCGGTACCGAACCGGGTTCGGGCCACAGGACTACCGCTTGGAGTACTGCGGAGCCTTGCGGGCCTTCTTCAGGCCGTACTTCTTGGACTCCTTCTCCCGAGCATCCCGGGTCAGGAATCCGGCCTTCTTGAGCGCACCGCGCAGCTCAGGGTCGAGTTCGCACAGGGCCCGAGCGATGCCGAGACGGAAGGCTCCGGCCTGGCCGGAGACGCCGCCGCCATCGATGGTGACATCGATGTCCCACGACTCGGCTGTCTCGGTCAGGCGCAGGGGCTCGGTCACGATCATCCGGTGAGTGGCCGAGGTGAAGTACTCCTCAAAGGTGTGGCCGTTACAGGTGATGGCACCAGACCCCGGACGGAAGCGCACGCGGGCGACGGCCTGCTTGCGGCGGCCGGTGGTCTGGCAGAGTGGAGGGGCAGTGGCCACGTTGGGATCCTCGAGTTCGTTGGTGTGGTCGGAGAAGGGTCAGTTCGGAGGCGTGCTCAAGAGCCGCTTCGGGTGGACGCCGTACGTCGGGCATCAGGGAGATCGAGCGGGGTCGGCGCCTGGGCGCTGTGGGGATGCTCGGCACCACGGTAGACCTTGAGCTTGGTAGCCATCTGGCGGCCAAGTCGGTTCTTGGGCAGCATGCCCCGGATGGCGTCCCGCACGACGTTGTCGGCACGGTCGACCAAGAGGTCGGCGTAGCTGGTCGCCGTCAGACCGCCGGGGTAGCCACTGTGGCGGTAGGACATCTTGGATTCGGCCTTGCCTGAACTCAGCACGATCTTGTCGGCGTTGATCACGATGACGTGATCGCCCATGTCGACATTGGGGGCGAACGTCGGCTTGTGCTTCCCACGCAAGATGGCCGCCACCTCGGTGGCCAGGCGTCCGAGGATCAGGCCGTCGGCATCAACGACGTGCCACGTCCGGGTGATGTCAGCGGGCTTGGGGGTATACGTGCGCAACGAAGATCCTTAGGTTCGATTCGGTGTCCGGGTCACCGCATGGCGGACTACCCGGGGCGGTTGGCCAACGGTGGTCCTGCGAGAACGGACCAGCCGCTACGGAGCACCCTCGGGGCCAACCCGAAGACCTCCCATGCTAGGTCGCCAGACCTGGGTGGAGCAAGCCGGACTCAGATCCTCATATTCACCGGGCGCCAGCAGCCTGGCAGAGACAGCATCATCCCCTGTTCAGTAGCGCACGGTCATCAGGGTGAGACCCTGCGGAGGTGCGGGCTGTCCCGCCTGAGCTCGGTCCGCTGAATCCAGCACGTCGAGCATGTCCGATGGGCGCTTGCGTCCTCGTCCAACATCGACCAGCGTGCCCACCAGCGACCGGACCATCTGGTGACAGAAGGCGTTGGCTTCGATCTCGAAGGCCAACAAGAAGCCCACCGCTGGAGCCAGTGCCGGACCGAGGTCCTTTCCCACGCTGTCGTCGAGGATCCGAGAGGTGCCTGCCGTGCGGGCGTGGGTCGGTCGACCGTCGAGGCGAGTCCAGCGAGCATCGATCACCCGCCGAGTGATGGGGTCCTCCGGACCGGTGCCGGGAACCCGACGACAGAACGAACGGAAGTCATGTTCGCCCAACAAGGCATCGGCAGCGGCCGACATGGCCCGGTCGTCGAGTGGCTCAGCCACGTGCCACACCAGGCTGGCCAGCAGCGGATCGGGCACCGGAGCGTTCAAGACGAGATACCGGTAGCGACGTGCGGTGGCCGAGTGGCGAGCATCGAACCCAGCCGGAGCGACGTCTGCCTCGCGCACGACGATGGACGGCGCCAATTGACTATTGAGGGACTTGATCAACGCCGCGGGATCCAGCGCTGCTGAACGCTCCGCAGGCAGGTCGACGTGGACGACTTGGTCGAGGGCATGCACCCCAGCATCGGTCCGCCCGGCGCACGTCAGGGTGACTTCGGTCCGGGCCACCCGACCGATTGCTTCGGCAAGGGATCCCGCCACGGTGGGTACACCCTCTTGGGCAGCAAAGCCTCGGAAGCCGGAGCCGTCATAGGCCAGGCGGAGGCGCCATCGCACCGATGCCTGGTCTTGCCCCCCGGAGTCGGGGGGCGTGCTCACACCAGTTCGATGCGAGCCATCGGGGCGTTGTCACCCTGACGGTTACCGAGCTTCAAGATGCGGGTGTAGCCACCGGGTCGGTCGACATAGCGAGGACCGATCTCGTCAAAGAGCTTGTGGGCCATGTCCTTGTCACGGATCAGGGCGACCACGTTGCGCTGGCGAGCCACGCCGCCCTTGGCAGCCGCGGTGATGACCTTCTCGGCCACCGGGCGCAGTGCCTTGGCCTTGGCCTCGGTGGTGACGAGGTACTCGGCCGCGATCAGCGAAGCCACGAGGTTTCCCATCATGGCCTTCTGGTGCGCCGAGCTGCCGCCAAAGCGGCGGCCCTTCTTGGGGGTGCCGAGCATGGTGCTGTCCTCAGTCCTTGATGCGCAGGGCCAGGCCGCGCTCGTCGAGCTTCACGAGGACCTCGTCGAGGGACTTCTGGCCGAAGTTGGTGATATTGAGAAGATCATCGAGGGTCCGGTCGACCAGTTCGCCGATGGTGTTGACCTGAGCCCGCTTGAGACAGTTGCGGGGACGTTCGGTGAGGTCGAGGTCCTCGATGGGAAGGTCCAGATCGGGTGAGCCGGTAGAGGTCGAGCTGACCTCGCCGAGTTCGAGGCCCATAGGGTCTTCCTCGAGGTCGGCCACCAGTCCTACGAGCGTGCGCAGAGTGTCGCCAGCCGAGGCCAGGGCCTCACGAGGGGTGAGTGAGCCGTCGGTCTCGATCTCGAGCACCAGACGGTCGAAGTCGGTCGACTGCTCCACACGAACCGGCTCGACGGTGAAGGACACCCGCCGAACGGGCGAGAAGATGGCATCGATGGGAATGACGCCGATGGCGCCGCTTCCCTTGTTGCGGTCGGCCGACTGGTAGCCACGGCCCCGCTCGATGGTGAGATCCACGGCGATCTGACCCTTGGCGTTGAGCGTAGCGATGTGCTGCGTGGGATCGAGGATCTCCACGTCCGCGGTTGCTTGGATGTCTCCAGCCGTCGCCTGGCCTGGACCCTTCTTGTCGAGCCGCAAGGTCACCGGCTCATCGGAGTGCACCCGGAAGAGCAGATCCTTCAGGTTCAAGATGATGTCGGTGACATCTTCCTTTACGCCGGCGAGGGTCGTGAACTCGTGGAGGGCCTCGTCGAAGCGGACCTGGGTGATGGCGGCACCTGGAATCGACGACAGCAGGGTGCGTCGCAGCGAGTTGCCGAGCGTATGGCCGAAGCCGGGGTCGAGCGGGCCGACAGCGAACCGCTGGCGGTTGCCCTCTTCTTCACCGATGGTTTCGACGGTGGGTCGCTGGATGATCAGCATGCGTGTGATGGCTCCTCGGCAGGTTGGTGCGCAGGTCGGTCAGGTCAGGTCAGGCAGTGGCAGGTGGCCCCAGAGGGCCAGGACTTACTTCGAGTAGAGCTCGACGATCAGCTGCTCTTGGACGGGCTCGTCGATGTGCTCACGCAGAGGCAGGGCGAAGACCCGGACCTCGAAGCGGTCACCGACGGTCTCGAGCCATGGCGGGAGCGTGCGCTCGAGGGTGTCCATGTTGCGGACGACGTGGAACAGCTCTCGGGAGGCCTGCTTGAGGGCGATGGTGTCACCTTGGCGCAGACGGTAGGAGGGGATGGTGACCCGCTTGCCGTTGACCAGCACGTGGCCATGGCGCACGAACTGTCGGGCCTGGGAACGGCTGGCGCCCCATCCGGCACGGAAGGCCACGTTGTCGAGACGAAGCTCGAGCATGCGCAGCAGGTTCTCACCAGTGATGCCCGGAGCGCGGGAGGCCTCCACATAGAGGTTGTGGAACTGCCGCTCAAGCAGGCCGTAGATACGACGGGCCTTCTGCTTCTCACGAAGCTGGCCGAGGTACTCCGACCCCTGGCGCATGCGGTCACGGCCATGCTCACCCGGAGGGTAGGCACGACTCTGGCGGTCAGAGACCGCCTCGGATACGGGGCACTTCATCGAGTAGCAGCGCTCTCCCTTGAGGAAGAGCTTGGTGCGCTCCCGGCGGCAGAGCCGGCAGACGGGTCCGGTATAACGAGCCATTGTTGTCCTTGGTTCCCTTCGTCCCTATCCCTACACCCGCCGCCGCTTCTTGGGGCGGCAGCCGTTGTGGGGAATGGGGGTGACATCTTTGATGCCGGCGACTTCGATGCCGGCAGCTGCGATCGAGCGAATAGCGGTCTCACGGCCCGAACCCGGGCCGCGCACGAGCACGTCCACGCGCTTCACACCGTGCTCCATGGCGCGCTTGGCGCACTGCTCAGCGGCGAGCTGGGCTGCGAAGGGCGTCGACTTGCGTGAGCCCTTGAATCCGACGTTGCCCGCCGAGGCCCAGGCCAGCACATTGCCCTCGGTGTCGGCGATGGAGACGATGGTGTTGTTGAACGAACTCTTGATGTGGGCGACACCGTGGGTGATGTTCTTGCGCTCGCGCTTGCGGGGCCGACGAGCGGCTCCCGGCTTGGTCGGCTTGGCCATTACTTGCGCACCTTCTTCTTTCCGGCGACGGTCTTCTTCGGTCCCTTGCGGGTACGGGCGTTGGTATGAGTCCGCTGGCCGTGCACAGGGAGGCCCTTGCGGTGGCGGATCCCCTGATAGCAGCCGATCTCCATCTTCCGCTTGATGTCCTGGGACACGTCACGGCGCAGGTCGCCCTCAACAGTCAGGTTCTCATCGATGAAGTTGCGGAGTCGGGTGACCTCTTCGTCGGTCAGGTCACGGACACGGGTGTCACGACTGGTGCCGGTGGCGTCGCAGATCTGCTGCGCCGTCGTCCGGCCAACGCCGTAGATGTAAGTAAGGGAGATCTCCAACCGCTTTTCGCGGGGGATGTCGACTCCAGAGATGCGGGCCACGTATGTTCTCTCTATCTTCTCGTCGATCGTCCGGCCGTCAGCCCTGGCGCTGCTTGTGGCGCGGGTTGTCGCAGATGACCAAGACCCGCCGATGTCGGCGGATCACCTTGCACTTCTCACACATCGGCTTGACGCTGGGTCGAACCTTCACGTTCTTGTCCTGTCTGCTTCGTCTAGTACGGCGCTAGCGCCCGTAGTCGATTCTTCTGGTACTTCGTCTTCGTGGAGCAGTCGCCGACGACCGGGGTCGTTCGACGCTGCACTCCGATCTCCACCGGCCGAGCACCCGTCGGGCGCCGTCCGCACTGGCGTAGGGCGGCCTACTTGTAGCGGTAGGTGATCCGTCCTCGTGTCAGGTCGTAGGGCGTGATCTCCACCTGCACCTTGTCACCCGGGAGGATACGGATGCGGTGCATCCTCATCTTTCCTGAGCTGTGGGCGAGGACGTTGTGACCGTTCTCGAGCTCCACTTTGAACATGGCGTTGGGGAGCGGCTCTACGACCGTCCCTTCCAGCACGATGGCGTCTTCCTTGGGCTTGGGCAGGTGAATCTCCTAGTGCTCTGTCGTTCTACTCGCCGTCGACCCAAAGACCGATGGCAGCCGGACCTCTGGAGGACTCCGACGATCCGCAGCACGGCGCCGCCGCAAGGGCGCTACCGGGCACGGGATTGGCATACCACCACACACCGGTGGTCAGCCGAAGGGACAGTCTAGCCCTTTGTCCAGAATTTGCCAGTCCGGATTTCCCGAGGCCTCAACACCCACTCCCCGAACGACCCCCGAGCCGCTATGCAGCGAGTAAACGTCTGGCGAACTACAGGCGGGTGAAGATCTCGGGGCCGTCATCGGTGACAGCAATGGTGTGCTCAAAATGGGCCGACAGGGCGCCGTCCGCCGTCACCACACTCCAGCCATCATCCAACAGCAACGTTCCGGTTCCGCCGGCGTTGACCATGGGCTCGATGGCGAAGACCATACCTTCGCGCATCGTTGGACCCGGAGTGCCTGGCCAGTAGTTCGGCACTTGTGGCTCCTCGTGCATCGCCGTACCGATTGCGTGGCCCACATACTCCCGAACCACCGAGAAACCACCCGCCTCGGCGACTTCTTGGACTGCCCGACCGATCTCATGGAGTCGGTTCCCCTCGACCATCTGGTCGATGCCGGCGTAGAGGCTTCGCTCGGTCACCTCCAAGAGGCGGGAGGCTTCGGTCGAGATCCGTCCCACCGGAGCGGTATAGGCAGCATCACCGTGATAGCCCTCGATGATCGCCCCGCAGTCCACGGAGATGATGTCGCCCTCTTCGAGGATGACCGTTTCGGAAGGGATGCCGTGGACGATCATGTTGTTCGGCGATGTGCAGATCACCGCGGGAAATCCGTGGTAGCCGAGAAAGTTCGACCCCGCCCCTCGCTGCTCCAGCACCTCGCGGGCCACCCGGTCGAGGTCAGCGGTGGAGACGCCCGGTCGGATGGCTGCTCGGGTTGCTTCGTGGATCTCGGCGACCACACGTCCGGCCTTGCGCATCTTGGCCAACTCGTCAGCGTTACGCCTCATCGGAGGCCTCCGTTCGGCGAGAGGTCTGCAGCCACGAGCATCGAACCGGCCAGATGGCGACCGAAGGCCATCGAGAGGCCAACGGGTCGAACATCAACGGGCATCAGCGCAGCAGGTGAACCTGCGGGTGATGGTGGACGAACGTGCGACGAAGAAGTGACCGGCATCGTGCTCATCGTAGAGGGTGACTCACGAGAGCCGACCGCCCTTGCGGTTGCGTCGATCCTCGATGACCTTGATCATCCGCTTGGTCACTGTCTCTTCGGCCCCAACGCCGGACACCGTGACCAAGAGGTCGCGCTCGGTGTACCAGGCAATCAGCGGCGCGGTCTGGGCTTCATAGATCTCCAGGCGGTGCTGGATTGCGTCGGGCCTGTCGTCGTCACGCTGCACAACCTCGTTGGCACAGGTGTCGCACGTCCAGCCGATGATTGGTCGATTGGTGGTCGAGTAGTTCCGTCCGCACCCCGTGCACACCCGGCGCTTGGACAGCCGTCGGACAACAACTCCGGTGTCGATGGCGATGTCGATGACCAGATCTAGGTCGTTCGGGGCGAGGAGATCGCCTAGAGCCTCGGCTTGGGAGACCGTGCGAGGGAATCCGTCGAGAATGAATCCACGGCGACGAACCTCGGCGGAGTCGAGGCGCTCTTTGACCATGGTGACGATCAAGTCGTCACCCAAGAGGTCGCCCTGGCCGATGATCTTCTTGGCCTTGAGACCAAGAGGGGTCTTGAGCCGTACCTCTTCACGCAGGAGATCGCCTGTTGAGATGTGGCTGATGACGTAGTGATGAGACAGGGACAGGCATTGTGTCCCTTTGCCCGCCCCCTGTTTGCCGAGGACGACCAGCCTGGCTCCAGGTATCACCTACTTGAGGAAGCCTTCGTAGTTACGCATCATCAGCTGGCTGTCGATCTGCTTCATCGTCTCCAGGGCTACGCCCACAGCGATGAGAAGGGTCGTGCCGTAGAAGGGGTAGCTGGTGATATTCCAAGCCGCCATCAGAAGCGAGGGAATGACAGCCACGGCACCCAAGAACAGAGCGCCGGGCCAGGTGATGCGGTTCAGGATGTGCGCCAGGTACCGCTCGGTGGGCTGACCGGGCCGGATGCCCGGAATGTACCCACCCTGCTTGCGGATGATGTCCGCCTGCTGGTGCGGGTCGAAGGCCACGTAGACGTAGAAGAACGTGAACAACAAGATGAAGACGAAGTACGTGAGGATGTAGAAAATGCTGGTCGGCGTCACGTTGTGGTTGACCCAGGAACGGAAGGCAGCCGACGGGATGATGTTGGACAATAGGACCGGGATGTAGAGCACCGAGCTAGCGAAGATGATCGGGATCACACCGGCCTGATTGACCTTCAGCGGAATGTAGGTGTTCTGCCCTCCGTACATCTTGCGACCCACAACCCTCTTGGCGAACGTCACCGGGATGCGCCGCTGTCCCTGGTCGACGAAGACGATGAGGACCAGCAATGCCAGCGAGACCAAGATGATGACGGTGAACTTGACCCGTCCCCCCTGAGCCAACACCGTATTGAGCCCGCTGGGGATGCCTGCAACCACATTGGCGAAGATGAGGATCGACATGCCCTGGCCGATGCCGCGTTGGGTGATCAACTCGGCCAGCCACATCACGAAGGCGGTGCCGGCGGTCAACGTCAGCACGATGAATCCGGCCCGCCAGAGCGAGTAATTGAGGATCAGATCGATCGACTGCGAGCTTCCGAACAGTCCGCCACCGCCCTTATGGAAGAGGTAGACGAGACCGGTCGACTGCATCAGGGCGAGGGCCACGGTGAGATAGCGGGTCGTCTGGGTGAGCTTCTTTTGGCCCACCGCACCCTGGTCCCGCCACTGCTCAAGCTTGGGAATCACCGTCGCCAAGAGCTGGATGATGATGCTTGAGGTGATGTAGGGCATGATGCCCAGGCCGAAGACGGCAATCCTGGTAAGGGCGCCCCCGCTGAACAGGTTGAGGAAGCCAAGCACACCCGACGACTTGGACGCTGCCGCTAACTGGCCGACCTTCGAGAAGTTCACGAAGGGCACCGGCACATTGGCCCCGAATTGGTACAGGGCAATGATGGTCAACGTGAATATGACCTTCTTTCGAAGGTCAGGGATGCGAAAGATGTTGGCCAGACTGGTCAGCATGATGCTCCTCGACGCCGCGGAGGCCCGATGCTATCGGGCCTGGCTACCGGTTGGTGTGGGCGTTGCCCTGAGCAGGGGGTCGACCATTGCCGAACGGAAGAGGAACGACCGTAACCGTTCCACCTGCGCCAGTGATGGCGGCCTCAGCTGACTTCGAGAACGCATGTGCCTCAACATGGACAGCACGGGTCAGTTCGCCGCCACCCAGCACCTTGACCAAGTCACCCTTGTGGGCGAGCCCGGCGGCGATGATGGCCTCGACGTTGGCCCGGTCACCGGCAACGGCGGACAGTGCGCCGACGTTGACGGGCGAGTACTCGACCCGGAACGGGTTGGTGAAGCCGCGCAGCTTCGGGATGCGCTGCATGAGAGGCAGCTGGCCACCCTCGAAACCCATGGGGATGGTGTCGCGTGCGCCCTGGCCCTTGGTTCCGCGGCCTGCAGTCTTGCCGCCCTTGCCGCCGATACCGCGACCGACCCGCTTACGGGACTTCTTTGCGCCTTCCGGCGGCCGGAGGTCGTGGAGCTTCATGTCAGCCTCTCTCGTTCTCGGTGGCGTCAACGACGTCCACCAGGTGCGGGACCCGGGCAATCATGCCGCGGATCTCGGGGCGGTCAGGCAGCACGTTGGTGCGGCCGATCCCCCGCAGGCCCAACGCCCGCAGAGTGCCCCGGTGCTTGGGCTTGGTTCCGATCGCTGAACGGACCTGAGTGACGCGGATCCATCCCGTTGACGACGTCTCAGTCGCAGCCATCTCAGCTCACCTCCGTGAACAGGTCGGCCTCACGCCGACGCTCGCGGTAGGCACGCAGCATGGCGGCGGGAACGACCTCGTCCACCGGCTTGCCGCGCAGAGCAGCCACCTCGTCCGGGCGCTTCAGGCCCTTGAGTCCGGCAATGGTGGCGTGAGCCACGTTGATGCCGTTGGACGAACCGAGGGACTTGGCCAGGATGTCGCGAATGCCCGCCATCTCCAAGATGGCACGAGCTGCACCACCGGCGATCACGCCGGTACCAGGTGCTGCCGGCTTGAGCAGGACCCGTCCAGCACCGCTCTCCCCCAGGATGGGGTGGGTGATGGTTGAGCCAGCCAGCGGCACATCGAACATGTTCTTGCGGGCCTCTTCGATGCCCTTCTGCACAGCAAGACCGGCTTCCTTGGCCTTGCCATACCCCAGTCCGACGCGGCCATTGCCGTCACCGACCACCATCAGTGCGGCGAAGGAGAACCTGCGTCCACCCTTGACGACCTTGGAAACCCGGTTGACCCGGATCGTCCGCTCTTCGAACTGCAGCTCGTTGTTGATGGGCATCAGAACTCCAGTCCTTCGGCACGGGCGGCGTCAGCCAATGCGGCCACCCGCCCGTGGTAGGCGAACCCACCGCGATCGAAGACCACGGTGGTCACTCCAGCGTCCTTGGCACGGGATGCCACCAGGGCACCCACGGCCTTGGCCGCATCGATGTTGCCCCCACTCGACGTACGCAGGGTTGCCTCGACCGTCGAGGCGGCGGCCAGCGTCCTGCCGGCACCGTCGTCGATGATCTGGGCGGTGATGTGCTTGTTCGAGCGGAACACGGCGAGACGGGGACGCTCGGCCGTGCCTTCCACCTTCTTGCGGACCCGGAAGTGCCGGCGCTTCCGCAGCTCGTGCTTGTGATCGGTACGTGCCATTACTTGGCTGCCTTCCCTGCCTTGCGGACGACGCGCTCGTCGACGTAGCGGATTCCCTTGCCCTTATAAGGCTCGGGCTTCCGCAGCTTGCGGATGTCGGCGGCCACCTGGCCAACCTTCTCCTTGTCAATGCCCTTCACGATGATCTTCGTGGCGGTGGGCACGTCGAAGGTGACGCCGTCAGGCGCCTCAACGTTGACGGGGTGGGAGAATCCCAGGGCCAACTCAAGGGCACCAGGGCCCTTGGCCAGGGCGCGATACCCCACACCCACGATGTCGAGTTCCTTGGTGAAGCCTTCGGTCACCCCCTGGACCATGTTGGCCACCAACGAACGGGTCAGGCCGTGCAACGCACGGTTCTGACGCTGGTCGTCGGGACGCTCCACGGTCAGGACGTCACCGTCCTGGGAGATGGAGATGGCACCAGGGATCTCACGGGTGAGTTCGCCCTGGGGGCCTTTGACCGTCACGACGTGGGAGTCGTTGAAAGACACCGACACCCCGGCCGGAACCGTGATGGGGGAACGTCCGATGCGAGACATCAGCGAACACCTCCCACGGCGACAGCCGTCGACGCGGTCTGGGTAACGGTGCGGCTCATGCGATTACCAGACATAGCAGAGCACCTCCCCACCCATGCGGCGCTTGCGTGCCTCACGGTCGGTCATCAGGCCCTTTGAAGTGGAAACTACGGCCACGCCCAAGCCACCGAGAACACGGGGGATCTTGTCGGCACGGGCATAGATGCGCAGGCCTGGCTTGGACACTCGGGTGATGCCCGAGATCGTCCTGGTCCGGTCTTCTGCGTACTTCATGGTGATGCGGAGCGTCTTGCCCGGCTTGCCCGGCGTCTCGGTCACCTCGAAGCCACCGATGTAACCCTCCTGCTGGAGGATGACGGCCAACGACTCCTTGAGCTTGGAGCCGGGCATCGACACGAAGTCGAAGTGCGCCGTATTGGCGTTCCGAATGCGGGTGAGCATGTCGGCGATTGGGTCGGTCATTGTCATCGTTCGTTGCCTCCTCTCACCAGCTGGCCTTGGTCACGCCGGGGATCTCACCGGCATGCACCATCACTCGCAGACAGATTCGGCACAGGCCGAACTTGCGGTACACCGCCTTGGGACGCCCACACCGCCGGCACCGCGTATAGCCACGGACCTTGAACTTGGGCGTGCGCTGCTGCTTCTCGATCAGAGCCTTCTTCGCCATGGGGTTACTGGTTCTCCTTGCGGAACGGGAATCCGAAGGCGGCCAGCAGGGCCCGGCCTTCGTCGTTGGTTCGAGCGGTGGTGGCGATGGTGATGTCCATGCCCCGCGTGGTGTCGATGCGGTCGTAGTCGATCTCGGGGAACATGAGCTGCTCGTTGAGGCCGAATGTGTAGTTCCCATGACCGTCGAAGGACTTGGACGGCAGGCCGCGGAAGTCACGGATACGCGGAATGGCCATCGACAGCAAGCGGTCGAAGAACTCCCAAGCCCGGTCACCTCGGAGGGTGACCTTGCAACCGATCTCCTGGCCTTCACGCAACTTGAAGGAGGCGATCGACTTGCGGGCCCGGGTCACCACTGGCTTCTGGCCAGCGATGATCTCCATGTCCCGCATTGCGCCTTCGATCAGCGACTTCTGCTGTGTGGCTCGACCGACGCCCATGTTGATGACGATCTTGTCGAGAGTAGGAACCTGCATGATGTTGTCCAGGCCCAGCGTCTCTTTGAGCTCGGCCCGGATGGTCTCGTCGTAGCGCTTCTTGAGGCGCGGACGCACGGGTGCGGAGGTAGATGCCATCAGAGATCCGCCCCACACTTGCGGCAGACACGCAGTTTGCGTCCCTGCTCATCCATGCGCATCCCGATACGGGTCGGCCCGCACGAGTTGCACACGATGGCCACCGACGAAACAGAGACCGGCATGAACTTGTCGATCACGCCGCCCTGCATGGTGGCTCGGGTCGGCTTCGCATGACGCTTGGCGACGTGGACGCCCTCGACGATCACTCGTCCCTCGGACGGGATGGCCCGCACGACGTTGGCCTGCTTGCCGCGGTCCTTACCCGAGATCACCTGGACCTTGTCACCCTTCTTGATTCGCATCTAGAGCACCTCCGGTGCCAGTGAGACGATCCGCATGAAGCGCTTGTCCCGCAGCTCGCGGCCCACGGGGCCGAAGATGCGAGTGCCTCGCGGCTGCTGCTGGTCGTTGATCAACACAGCAGCGTTCTCATCGAAACGGATGTAGCTACCGTCTGGACGGCGCCTTTCCTTCTTGGTCCGGACGACGACGCACTTGACGACGTCACCCTTCTTGACAGCGGCACCAGGAATGGCGTCCTTGACGGTCGCCACGAAGATGTCGCCGATCGAGGCATACCGGCGACGTGAGCCACCGAGCACCTTGATGCAGAGCACCTCTTTGGCGCCTGAGTTGTCAGCCACCCGCAGGCGGCTCTCCTGTTGGATCATCGTGCACGCTCCAGCACTTCGGCCAGCCGCCAGCGCTTCAGCTTGGACAGCGGACGCGTCTCGATGACGCGGACCCGGTCGCCCACCTTGGCGGTGTTCTCTCCATCGTGGACATAGAGCTTCTTGGTCCGCTGCACGGTCTTGCCGTAGCGGGGGTGGCGTACCCGCTCGACGACGGCCACAACAACGGTGGCGTCCATCGAGCTCGACACCACGAGACCCTCGCGGACCTTGCGGGCATTGGCCCTCGGCTCGGTGGCGCCTTCGGCGCCCTGATCGTCTGCCATCAGGCGTCCTCCTCGGACTCTGCATCGTCATCGGCGCCAGGCGCCTCGTCATGACCGTGCTCAGCGGCGTGAGCGGCCTCGGCCTCGGCACGAGCGGCAGCCCGCCGTTCCGATGCCGTGGTCCGGTCGCGGCCCTTTGCGTCGTCCTCGCTACGCCGGCGTGCGGCGGCCTTGTGGGCTGGCAGTTCGGTGAGAGCCAGGCCCTCGGCTTCGGCGATCTCGCGGTTACGCAACTCGGTCAGCATCCGGGCCACGTCCTTCTTGACCTGGCCGAGCCGAGCGGAGTTGTCGAGCTGGCCGGTGGCCAACTGGAAGCGGAGGTTGAACAACTCCCGCCTCGTCTCAACAAGCTGACGCTCGAGCTCTTCGGTGTCGAACTCTGCGATGTCTGCTGCGGTAGCCATCAGATCTGCACCTCCGGCGTACCGTGGGTTCCGGGGCGCACCACGAAGCGAGCCTTGAACGGCAGCTTCTGGATGGCACGCTCCATGGCCTCACGGGCCAACTGCTGGTCGACGCCAGCCAACTCGAAGAGGATGCGTCCGGGCTTGACGACGGCGACCCAGTGCTCTGGGTTGCCCTTGCCCGAACCCATGCGGGTCTCCGCTGGCTTCTTCGTGACGGGGCGGTCCGGGAAGACCCGGATCCACACCTTGCCACCACGCTTGACGTGGCGGGTCATGGCGATACGGGCTGCTTCGATCTGGCGAGCGGTCATCCATGCTGGCTCGAGAGCCTGGATACCGAAGTCACCAAAGGTGACGTCACTGCCGCCCTTGGCCTGGCCCGTCATCCGGCCGCGCTGCTGCTTACGGTGCTTTACCTTGCGGGGCATCAGCATGTCAGTCGACCTCCTTGCGGAAGTGGGGAGTCTCGTGATGCTCGCGCGTACGGCGCTCGATCTCTTCGTCCTCGGTCAAGATGCGCTCGAGCTGATCGGGCTCGGCCGGGTCAGCCACGATGTCAGCCGGCGCGACGTCGACGAGGCCTTCAGGGGCTTCGACGGCTTGGGCGTCTGGCTCAACCGTGACCACGCTGCCGGGATCACCCTGCTCGGCCCGACGACGTCCACCACCGGCAGTGATGAGACGACGGGGACCGGTCTCGCCGCCCTGTCCGGAGGTCTCCCCGACGGCCATGGCGGCCTCACGGGTGATCTTCTCTTCGGAGGAGATCTTGTAGGGGAGGATGTCGCCCTTGTAGATCCAGACCTTCACCCCGATGCGGCCGTAGGTGGTCTTGGCCTCACGGAAGCCGTAGTCAATGTCGGCACGAAGCGTATGCAGCGGAACTCGACCCTCACGGTACGACTCTTTGCGGGACATCTCCGAGCCACCAAGGCGACCCGAGCACTGCACGCGGACGCCAAGGGCGCCGGCCTTCTGCACGGTCTGGATGGACCGCTTCATCGCTCGGCGGAACGCAACTCGTCGGGCCAGCTGATCACAGATGCCCTGAGCGATCAGCGCAGCGTCGAGTTCGGGCTGCTTGATCTCCTGGATGTTCAACTGGATCCGGTTGTTGAGGCCGGTGATCTCTTCGATCTTCTTCTTCAGGCGATCAGCTTCAGCCCCACGGCGACCAATGACGATGCCGGGACGTGCCGTGTGAATATCGACCCGAAGCCGATCACGGGTGCGCTCGATCTCGATGCGACTGACGGCAGCGGTCTCCAGCTGCGACATCAGGTAGTCGCGGATCTTCCAGTCCTCGATGACGCAGTCCTGGTAGTTGCGCTCTTCGAACCAGCGCGACTTCCAATCGGTCGTCACACCGAGCCGGAACCCGTAGGGGTTTACCTTCTGGCCCATGTCAGCCCTTCTCCTCGGCGGAATCGCCGTTCGTGTCATCTGCGCCTGCTTCGGCGTCGGTGCTCTCTGCGTCAGTGCCGCCATCGGCAACCGTGTCACTGGACTCAGCCGTGGTGGCCTCGGTCGTAGTCGATTCCGATGTGGTGGCCTCGGAGGTCGTGGCCTCCGACACTTCATCGACGGTCGAGGTGGTCGTCTCGTCGGTCGTCGTCTCCTCCGACACCGTCGGCGCGTCCTCAGTGGTCCGCCGCGAGCTGGCAACTCGCCGTGAGCGCTGGGACGACGCAGCCGATGCCTTGGCCCGGCGACGAGCGATCCGCTCGTCAGGCAGGCGGCTGACGATGATGGTGATGTGGCACGTGCGCTTGCGAATGCGGGTGGCTCGGCCGCGGGCACGAGGCCTCCAGCGCTTGAGGGTGCTGCCCTCGTCGGCGTAGCAAGCCGACACGAACAGGTCCTCAGCGTCGAGTCCGTCGTTGTGGACAGCGTTGGCAACCGCCGAGGCAAGCAGCTTGCCGATGACGGTGGCGGCCTCACGGTCGCCGTTGGCCAGGATGTCGGCAGCGAGATCGACGTCCTTGCCTCGGATCAGATCGAGGACCTGACGGGACTTGTAGGCCGACATGCGGCAGTTGCGCAGGACCGCCCGGGTCCCTTCACGCTCGTTGGTCTTCACTCCGGGCACGTCAGCGCCTCCCTGCGCGCTCTTGGCCCGCATGGAACTTGAACGTACGCGTGGGAGCGAACTCGCCGAGCTTGTGGCCGACCATCGACTCGGTCACATAGACCGGGATGTGCTTGCGGCCGTCGTGGACCGCAAGGGTGTGGCCGACCATGTCGGGAATGATTGTGGACCGGCGGGACCAGGTCTTGATGACCTTTTTGTCGCCGGCTGCGTTGAGGACGTCCACCTTCTTGAGGAGGTGGTCGTCGACGAACGGACCCTTCTTGAGGCTGCGGGGCATGGTGGTTGGTTCCCTCTACCTTCCCTACCGGCGTGCGCCGCGAGTGCGGCGACGACGGACGATCATCTTGTCGGAGGCCTTGTTGCGGGCCCGGGTACGACCCTCTGGCTGACCCCATGGCGACACGGGATGCCGGCCACCGGAAGTCTTGCCCTCGCCGCCGCCGAGCGGGTGGTCGACGGGGTTCATGGCGACACCACGGGTCTGCGGGCGCACGCCCTTCCAGCGATTACGACCGGCCTTGCCGATCTTGATCAGCTCGAACTCGGAGTTACCGACCACGCCGAGCGTGCCTCGGCAGTCGATGGAGACTCGGCGCATCTCGGTGGACGGCAGGCGCAGCGTGGCGAACAGGCCTTCCTTAGCGACGAGCTGGATGCTCATCCCGGCGCCGCGGGCAAGCTTGCCGCCCTGACCAGCGCGAAGTTCGACGTTGTGCACGACCGAACCGACGGGGATGTAGCGGAGAGGCAAGGCATTGCCAGGGCGAATCTCCGCACCCTGACCGGACTGCAGTTTGTCGCCCACCTGGACTCCGGCCGGAGCCAAGATGTAGCGCTTCTCGCCGTCCACGTAGTGCAGGAGGGCGATCCGAGCATTCCGATTGGGGTCGTACTCGATCGAGGCAACCTTGGCCGGAATTCCGTCCTTGTTGCGCTTGAAGTCAATGATTCGGTACTGCTGCTTGTGTCCGCCGCCGCGGTGACGCGAGGTCTTACGGCCGTGGTTATTACGACCGCCCGTGGAGGACTTGGGTGCAAGCAGCGACTTCTCGGGGCGGTCCGTGGTGATCTCGGCAAAATCCGAGACCGTCTGGAACCGACGCCCGGGGCTGGTCGGCTTTCGTGAACGCAATGCCATGGTGGTGTCCCGTGCTCTCAGTTCTCGAAGAGGTCGATCGACTCACCCGGGGCGAGGGTGACGATGGCCCGCTTGGTGTCGGGACGGTGGCCCATGCCGCCGCCCTTGCGGTTCCGCTTGGCTTTGCCCTTGCGGTTGAGCGTGTTGACGTTGGTCACGCGCACGCCGAAGGCCTGCTCGACGGCGTGACGCACGTCGATCTTGGTGGCTGAAGGATCAACGATGAAGACGTAGACGTTGTTGTCCATCAGGGTGTAGGACTTCTCCGACACGACTGGCCGGATGAGGACGTTATGGGGATCCCTCATGCCTCGTTCCCTTCTTCTTCGACAACGATCACCGTGTCGGTCTCGACGACCTCTAGGACCTCGCCGTCAGCGTCCTCGATGACGTCGATCTCGGTCTCCACGATCGCCACGACCTCGCCGTCAGCGTCTTCGACGATGGCGATGTCAACTTCGACGACCTCGACGGTGGTACCCGGCAGCGTCTCATCGGTGAAGACAACCCAGTCGTTCACCAGGATGTCGTGAGCATTGAGCTCGGCGGCCAAGAGGACCTGCACGTGGGGCAAGTTGGCGAAGGAGCGGTCAGCGGCCCAGTCGTCCTCGCCCAAGACCACCAGAACACGACCTTCGAGCTCCAGGGCAGCCAGCGAAGCCACTGCGGCCTTGGTGCTGGGCTCGTCGTAGGCCCACCGGTCGACGACGGCAACTCGTTCACTCGCCGCACGGTCCGACAGGGCCGAGCGCAGGGCCAGGGCCACCATCTTCTTGGGAGTCCGCTGGGCGTAGCTGCGGGGCTTGGGGCCCAAGGCAACGCCACCGCCCACCCAGATGGGGGAACGGCTCGAACCGGCACGGGCACGACCAGTGCCCTTCTGACTCCAAGGCTTCGAACCGCCGCCACGCACCTCGGCACGGGTCTTGGTCGACTGGGTTCCCGAACGGGCAGCGGCCAGCTGAGCGGTAACGACTTGGTGCAGCACGGCCAGATTGGGCTCGATGCCGAAGGTGTCGGGGTCAAGAGCCACCGAACCGAGTGAAGCACCATCGCTCGAGCGACGCTCTACCGAGCGCTTCACTGGATCAGGGCGAAGGGCACGGCGTGCCTCCGCCGGCGACGCCATCTCGAGGTCGAGGGTCTCGGCACTCATCGTGCGCCTCCCTTACCTGCAGGAGCCTTCACGGCATCCCGCAGGACGACCATGCCACCCCGGGGGCCAGGAACGGCTCCCTTCACGAGCACCAACTCACGCTCAGGATCAGTACGCACGATCTCCAAGTTCAACGTGGTCACCTGCTCGCCACCCATGCGGCCAGCCATCTTGGTTCCCTTGAAGACGCGTGCCGGCGTGGCGCAGGCGCCGATCGAACCGGGGGTGCGGTGATTCTTGTGGTTACCGTGACTGGCGCCCTGACCCTTGAAGTTGTGGCGCTTCATGCCACCGGCGAAGCCCTTGCCCTTGGACACGGCAGTGGCGTCGACCAGTTCGCCGGCCTCGAGCAGATCAGCAGTCAACTGCTGTCCGACTTCGAAGGCCGAAGCATCATCGATCCGCAATTCGACCAGGCGACGTCCAGGATCGACACCAGCTTTGTCGTAGTGACCCTGCTCCGGCTTGGTCAGCGTGGAGGACCGGCGGTGTCCCCACGTCACCTGGAGGGCCGAGTAGCCCTCCTGCTCAGGGGTCTTGACCTGCACGACCCGCACCGGCGACACGCGTACGACCGTCACCGGGATAGCCCGGTTCTGGTCGTCCCAGATCTGTGTCATGCCGACCTTCTCGCCCACGATCGCCTTGATGGCCATGGAGCTACTCCGTCTCGACTCTTCTGACTCGCCCGACGCCGGCCGGCGTCGATCCGCTACTGCTGCACTGCACCGTCACTCAGGGCTAACGCCCGTCCGACGGCTTACCCCTAGACCGGGCATGGCACCGATCTTTCTGCGGGGCTGACCCCGCACGACCCAGGAAGCACTGCGTTCGGCGACTGGTAGTCGGCTCGCACGCAGACGCTCCGCTCGGTAGACACCGAGCAGAGCGCTCGCCTGGTTCGGCACGAGGTCCCCGCCAGACTTCGGCGGGCGCTCGAACACATCTAGTTAACCGGCCGAAGGCCGACTGGAAACCCTACACCATCCGCCGGGACTGAGCCAATGGCTCAGTCCCTTGCGCACGGACTACGTACGAGCGTCAGACCGTCTGGATCTTGATCTCGATGTCAACACCAGCCGGGAGGTCCAGTCGCTGAAGCGAATCGACCGTCTTCGGCGTGTGCTCGACGATGTCCACCAGACGCTTGTGGACCCGCATCTCGAAATGCTCTCTACTGTCCTTGTACTTGTGCGGCGACCGAATCACGGTGTAGCGGTGCTTCTCGGTCGGCAGAGGTACAGGACCCAAGACCTTGGCCTGGGTGCGCAGCACTGTCTGCACGATCTTCTCGGTCGACTGATCGAGAATCTCATGATCGTACGCCTTCAGGCGGATGCGAATCTTCTGACGTGGGCCTTCTGCGGCCATGGGGGCTTGCGTCCTTCCGGTGGTGGTGAGTGGCTTCGGGTCGACTACTCGATGATCTTGGTGACCCGGCCCGATGCCACGGTGCGTCCACCCTCACGGATGGCGAAACGCAGACCCTCATCCATGGCGATGGGCTTGCCCAGCTCGACCGTCATGTCGGTGTTGTCACCAGGCATGACCATCTCGGTGCCGTCGGGCAGCGAGATGGTACCGGTAACGTCCGTCGTGCGGAAGTAGAACTGAGGACGGTAGTTGGAGAAGAACGGCTTGTGACGGCCGCCTTCCTCCTTGTTCAGGACGTAGACCGTGGCCTCGAACTTGGTGTGCGGGGTGATGGAGCCGGGCTTGCACAGCACCTGGCCACGCTCGACCTCTTCCTTCTTCGTTCCACGCAGGAGGGCGCCGACGTTGTCGCCGGCCTGACCCTCGTCGAGGAGCTTGCGGAACATCTCGATACCGGT
>CAIQOJ010000104.1 GCA_903873395.1 uncultured Acidimicrobiaceae bacterium | reverse complement strand
GCCGATGGGCTCCTGTCCTTGGCCGGAAGTGACGTCAGCCTTCGAGTCGATCCTGATCTCGTCCGGCCTGTTGAGGTCCCCGTGCTCCGAGGGGACCCGTCCCGTCTCGCCGAGGACACGGGATGGGGACCATCGGTCCCACTGGATCAGACCCTGGGGGATGTGCTCGCCCACTGGCGTGCGGCCACTACCTGACCCACCGGTCGAGCGACGGAGCGTGGACGTGCAGAACGGCCCGCACGAAGCGAGCCGTTCTGGGGGCTGACCAAGTGGTCAGCTACTGGCACCTGACCATGGGGGAAGATCGGGTGCGGGTCGCCTGAAACCCGGGGGGAGGTCGTCAGGCGGACATGTTCGATGCTCAGGCCACGACCCTCAGGCCACGACCGTGGGACGGATGTTGCGCAACTGGGTCCTGGCATCCTTGGCTTGGACGTGCGCCTGCTTGGCCAGATCCCTGGCTTGGGTGGGGAGCCGCTCTTCGAATGGAGCCATGACGGCCTCGACCTGCTCGATCAAGCCTTCGACGCGGTCGATGAGTAGATCGACCTTGCCGTCGAGGCCCGCAACCCGTCCGGTGATCTCGTCGCGCGCTGCGCCGAGGCGACCCGACAGGTCAATCGTTGGATTCTGGAGCTTGGTCTGGACCTCTTGGCGATGGACCTGCACCTTCTGGACACCGAGGACCCCGGCGCCGATGACTACGTAGGCCATGTCCTTGGCCACGTCGACGACGTCTTTGGCCGTCTTGGTGATGTCTGCGGTGATATCCGCCATGTCGTGCTCCTTCAGTTGCATCATGACCGTTGGTGGGTCACTCGGTTCGTTCCGGGTGACGTTGGAGTACCCGTAGAAGGCAGTAACTCTGGTACAAGAGTATACCTGTCGTTAAACAGTTGCAAGCACTCGACTTCTCGTATTCGGTCGTGTTTGACGCCAGAACCCTTCCAGCGAGGCGTCTGGCCCGGTAGCCTCGGACCCCTCATGGAAACCCTGGCCCCGGCCGTCGTCGCCGTCGTCGTTGCTCACGACCCTGGTCCGTGGTTTGCCGAGACGCTGGCGTCGTTGGCCGCCCAGGACTACAGCGAACTTTCCGTGCTGATCCTCGATGCAGCCAGCGTCACGCCGGTGGCGCCTCGAGTCGCAGAGATCCTGCCGGCGGCGTTCGTGCGACGATTCGAAGAGAACAGAGGCTTTGGCGCGACGGCCAATGAGGTGCGCTCCATGGTCGATGGCGCTGACTACTACCTCTTGTGCCACGACGACGTAGCCCTTGATCCTGACGCCGTCCATCTCCTGGTGGAAGAGGCCTTCCGTTCCAACGCTGGCGTGGTGAGCCCCAAGGTTGTCAGTTGGGACGACCCTGGACGACTCGTCCATGTGGGTCTCACCATCGACAAGGGCGGTTCGGTGGAGGAGCGGGTGCAGCCCCACGAAATCGACCATGGGCAGCACGACGCCGTGCGTGACGTCTTTGTGGCACCTGGTGGCTGCACGCTGGTCCGTGCGGACCTCTTTGCCGGCCTTGGTGGCTTCGATCCGTCGATCGTGGCCATGGGGGAAGACCTCGACTTGTGCTGGCGTGCTCAGGTGGCCGGTGCTCGCGTCCTGGTTGCACCCGATGCCCGAGTTCGACATCGTGAGGTTCTGGCCTCCGGCGAACGGGAGCTCGACCAGGTCCTGGCCGTCTTTGAAGAGAAGGCAAGCATGTTGGGGCAGGGAACCGAGGATCCCGATGGCGTGACCCCTGATGCGTCGAGCGCCGAAACGCGGCTCGCCGATGGCGACAACGACGCTGCGAGCACCCACGACCCATCGGGCAAGCACCCGGTGACGCTCCAAGAGCTGCAGCGCCGACATGAGCTCCTGTCGGTCTTCACCTGCTACTCCAGAGCACACCTGATTCGGGTGGTGCCACAGATCTTCCTGCTGGCCATCGGCGAAGTCCTGGTGGCGGAGATTGCCGGCAATCGGGCCAGGGCCAGGGCCGTGGTCCGGGCGTGGCGTTGGAACTTGGCTCACCTTGCCCTGATTCGAGCTCGGCGTTCCCGACTTTCATCGCTTCGCCGGGTGGGAGATAACGAGATCCGGACCCTGCAAGTGGGAGGAAGCGCCCGACTGTCTGCCTACCTGCGTCGGGCGTTCCAAGTGGGCTTCCACGGCGTCCATGCCGACGAGTTGGCCGCAGCGGGAGATGCCGAAGCGTTTGCCGCGTCGGAGCGTGGTGGTGATGCAGGAGGTCACAACGGCGATCTTCTGACGGCTGACGAGTCTCACCAGGATGTGAGTGGACTCCCTCCTGCACCGACGGCTCTGGTCGAGGCAGGACTCGTGACCGCCAGGTCACGCCTCGTCGTCTGGCTGGCGGCTGCCTTCGTCATCGTGCTCGGGTCTCGAGGCGTGTTGACGGGGCGCCTTCCGGTGATCGGTCAGTTCACGCCATTCCCGTCGTGGGGAGGTACGTGGGCGCAGTTCTTCACCGGCTGGCAGCCATCGGGCGTGGGCACCACGGCACCGGCAAGTCCCGCACTCGGCCTGTCGGCGGTCGTAGGGACGGTGCTGCTGGGAGCGATGGGTCTGACACAGAAGGTGCTGATCTTCGGGTGTCTGCCCTTGGGGGCATGGGGCGCGGTGCGCCTGGTGCGGCCATTCGGATCTCAACGGGCTGCGCTGGTGACCGGATTGGCGTACTTGGCCATCCCGCTGTCATTCAACGCATTGGCGCTTGGCCGGTGGGGCGCCTTGGTGGCCTATGCGGGAGCGCCGTGGGTTCTGGGCGCACTGTTCCGAGCCACCGGACTCGACCCCTATGCGCCAGCGGCTTCGGACGTGGTGGGTCAAGCGGGTTCCGAGGGGTCGCCAGGCATGCAGGTGCAGACCGGTCGCGGGGGTGCGTGGGCAGCTCGCCACGGTCGACTCGGCGGCGCACTCTCGCTGGGCGTGCTGATCGCCGTCCTGGTCTCATTCACGCCCTCTGCCGCCGTTGCCGTGGTCGTGGTCGCAGTGGCCGTTGTGATTCCTTCACTGCTGTTCTCCGACGGCGGCCCGGCGCTGCGGGCACTCCGGCTGGCTTTGGGCGCACTCGGTGTGGCCGCCGTCATCTGCCTGCCGTGGGTGATCGGCGTGCTGAGCGCCGGATCGGGGGCCACCGCTGTCTTTGGCGTGCCGACGGCACCCTCGGATGCCCCGGCCTGGGGGTCGGTCGTGCGTTTCGCCGTGGGCCCGATTGGGGGATCACCGCTGACCTGGGGATTCGTTCTGGCTGCAGCAGTCCCGCTGGTGGTTGCCCGAGGACCGAGATTCCGCTGGGCGGTGCGACTCTGGTCGGTGGCGCTGGTGAGCATGTTGACGGCATGGGCGTCGACTCGCGGCTGGACGGCTGGCCTTGCCTTCGATCCCCTCGTACTTCTCGCACCTGCGGCAGCAGCGATGGCGGCATCGATCGGCCTAGGCGTTGCCGCCTTCGAAGTCGACCTACGGCGAGCCGAGTTCGGGTGGCGTCAGCTGACCAGTGGCTTGGGTGTGGCCGCCTTGGCCTTGGCCTCGGTGCCAACGCTGGTGGCGGCCTTGCCGGGGCGATGGGAACTGCCGGTCAACGACTTCTCTCAGTCGGTGGCCTGGATGCACGCTCGTACCGGGGACGGGGCGTTCCGGGTGCTGTGGCTCGCTGACCCAAGGAGTCTCGGGGCGGGAAGCTGGTCGGCCGGAGACGGCTTGGCCTATGCAACCTCGGAGAATGGGGCGCCTGATGCGCGCTGGCTGTGGAACGGAACCTCACCAGGACCTGCAGCATCGCTGGGAACAGCGGTCAATCAGGTCCGTCAAGGAGGAACAGACCGGTTCGGCTCGTTGGTGGCACCTGAGGCTGTCCGGTATGTGGTGGTCCTGACGGCAGTGGCTCCAGTCATCACCGGCGAGCAGGAACCTACGACAACACCTATCCCTGCTGACCTGCTGCCCGCGCTCTCGCACCAACTCGACCTACGCCCGGTGTTGTCGGGCACGGGAATGACGGTGTTCGCCAACGCGGCCTGGTCGCCGCAGCGGGCCGAGGCCAGCGGGAGTCCGGTCGTGACAACGTCACCGCTGGCCGTGGCGCCGGGCACGCCCGCCGTTACTGGTGCCCGACCCGTCCTGCCCGGCCCGGTGGCCGCCCGTTCCTATGAAGGCCCGCTGGCACCGGGAACCGTCTTTGTGGCCCAAGCCCCGGCAGGAAGCTGGACCTTGACGACGTCGAATGGAAGCAGCGCAACCCGTCAGGCCGGTGACGGATGGGCTCCGAGTTTTCGGATCACTCGCGCCACCACGGCCACACTGCACTTTGACGATGGACCCCTGCCCCTGCTTTCGGGATTGTGGTCTGCCGCCGTCTGGGGGCTGGCGTTCGCTGCGCTGGTCGACCGCCAGCGTCTCCGGCGACAGTGGGTGCGAGTAGGCCAGGCCCGGACCCGGGCCACTGCCCGATCTCGACGCCAGGGAATCGAAGATGAAGCCTGGAGCACCGAAGGCGTGGTGCCGCTGTGACCGGCCCCGCGGCCCCGGATACTCCTGGCGATCCGGTGATCCACGGCGTACCTGCTGATCAGATGCCCTTCGAGGTCGATGACGTTGAGCCGACCGAAGAGCGCAAGACGCCAGCGACCCGCAGAACCCAACGCCGAGGCCGGCTTTCCCCTGTCCGGGGTCGGACCGCTGCCGTAATGGCCGTCGTTGCCGTGGTGGCAGGCGCAGGACTCGTGGGTGCGGTCGCTCCCGCGCCCACGCCGCCACCAGCACCAGTCAACTTCGATGGACTCGCCATTGCCCCCGCCGATGCCAGTTCGTCATCGCTCTTTTGTGCCATGGGGGCCGGAGGAGGTGCCGGAGCCGGGGCCACTGGCGTGGTGGTTCTGACCAACACAACGACGTCTGCAGCCCAAGGAGTGATGACCACGGTGCGGGCCGGGGGAGCGGCACCCGTCCGCCGGACCATCGTGGTCCCAGCGCTGGGTCAGACCGACGTCATCCCGGCCGCAGGTCTGCCCGACGGGGTCACTGCCGCATCATTCACCTTTCGGGGCGGCGGAGTGTCAGGCATGGCGGTCGTGGGGGGAGCAGCCGGGTGGTCCACGGCAGACTGTCCGACGCAGGTTGCCTCCCAGTGGTACATCCCGGGTGGTGGGACCGCTGATGGGCCGCTGTCACTGTCGCTGTTCAATCCCACAGCGGCGCCAACTGTTGTCTACCTGACCTTCCTCACCACCAGTGGCGCCGTTCTGGTGCCCCAGAAGTATCAAGGGATCGTTGTTCCGCCGGAACAGGTCGTCACTGAATCTCTGGGGGACTACGTCCAGGGGCAGTCCGTGGTGACAACACTCGTCCAGGCCTCGTCAGGTTCGGTGGTGGCCACCGAACTCCATCGTCCGACCGGACCTGCAGGTGCCGGTCTGTCGCTGTTGGCTGGAGTGCCGGATCTTTCGACCACCTGGCGATTTGGACAAACCACGGCACTTGCCGGTGGCACGGTCGACCTCGTGCTGGCCAACCCGTCAACACGGCCGGCCACTGCTCAGGTCAGCGTGGGTCTGCCTTCGGCAACCGTGCTGCCGCGTACGGTCGCCGTCGCTGGCCGGGGCATGGCCGTGCTTCGCGTGTCGTCCCTTCCAGGATGGCCTCTCGGTGCTCCCTATGCGATCACCGTCCGGTCGACAGTGCCTCTGGTGGTTGGGCGCACGGTGGCTGCACCGCCGGGAGCTCCTGCGCCTCGGACCGGGGCAGGACCCGCGACGTCTGCAACGGCGCGGTCGTGGTTGTTGGTCGGCCCAGGCAAGCCCGACAATCCCATCGTGGCCGGTGCAACCATCACCAGTCTCGCTGTGGCAAACCCCAGCAACGAGGTGGCCGAGGTGCGGGTCTCTGCGCTGACCAGTGGGGACACGGTGACAACGGTGCAGGTTGCTCCACACACACTGGCCGTGCTCGGATCCAAGGTCGTGGGGGGACTTCAGCCGCTAGTGGTGACCTCGTCGGTGGCCGTTGTCATCGAAGGCGACTACGGGCCGACGGGTGCACCGGGTATCGCCTACACCTCAGGGGTTCCACTAGCCCACTGAGCGGGGCCCTTGGAAGTCCAGGCGGAATCATGCGTGACCCGACGGACATCGGTAGTGGGAACTCGGAAATGGGAGAGCGGAAACCCTGATCGCCGGGCCCGTTGCCCTAGGGCGACTCAGGTGGAAGCCGGGAGACTCAGGTGGAAGCCGGGAGACTCAGCTGGAGGCTGGTGGCTGGGGTGGTGGCCACGGCTGCTGCTGGGCCGTCCATGGCGCCGGTGACGGTGACCGCTCGGGCGACGCTTTGTCGCCCGAGGGGAGTGTCTCGTCCGTAGCGTTCGCCATGGATCCTGGTGCAGCGGCGCTGACCTGTCCGGCCGTCGGGACCGGCATCGGCCCGGCTGTTGCCGTGCCATCAGATGGCGGTCCGTCAGCATCCACTGTTCCGGTGGGTCCATGCTGACTGGCCACAAAGATCGGCGGGACGGATTTCACACCTGGTGCATGCACCGGCCGACCGTAGGCGGTATCGACTAGCCGGCCGACGGTCTCTCCATCGATCGTCTCCTCGTCGAGGAGCGCCCGAGCGACAGCATCAAGGCCGCCTCGGTGCCTGGCCAGGATCTCCAATGCCCGCTGCTCTTGGGCACGAAGGATCTGCTCGACCTCATCGTCGATGACCTGACTGGTGTGCTCGGAGTAGTCCCGGGTGTGCATCAGGTCCTCGCCAAGGAAGACCTGACCTTGGGATCCCCAAGCCATCGGGCCGATCTTGTCGCTCATGCCCCACTCGCGCACCATCTTGCGGGCCAACTCGGTATTGCCCACCAAGTCGTTGCTCGCGCCGGTGGAGAGGTCGCCGTAGACGAGGAGCTCGGCGGCTCGGCCGCCCATGCGGACGGCGAGCGAGTCCTCAATGTGCTGGCGAGGGTGGATGTGGCGCTCTTCCATGGGCAACTGCATCGTGACGCCTAGAGCCATGCCGGTCGGAAGGATGGTGACTTTGTGCACCGGGTCGGCATCGGCCAACACATAGGCCAAGACGGCATGGCCACCTTCGTGGAACGCAACGCGCTCCTTTTCGGCTCCGGAGAGCACGAGGCTCTCACGGCGCTGGCCCATGAGTACACGGTCCCGGGATGCTTCGAAGTCCTCGTTCTGGATGACCTGTGAGCCACGCCGAACGGCATGGAGGGCCGCCTCATTGACCAGATTGGCCAGATCGGCACCGCTCATGCCCGGAGTGCCTCGAGCGACCTTGCCCAAATCCACTGTGGGGTCGACCCTCTTGTCCTTGCAGTGGACCTGCAGGATCGGAAGGCGCTCGTCCAGGTCGGGCAGGGGCACGACGATCTGGCGGTCGAAGCGACCCGGACGCAGGATGGCGGCGTCCAGGATGTCGGGGCGGTTGGTGGCCGCCATGACGACGATGCCTTCAGTGGGGTCGAAGCCGTCCATCTCGGAGAGCATCTGGTTTAGCGTCTGCTCGCGTTCGTCGTGCCCGCCGCCTAATCCTGCGCCGCGCTTTCGACCGATGGAGTCGATTTCGTCGATGAAGACGATGGCAGGGGCCTGCTTGCGGGCGGTGGCGAATAGGTCACGCACACGGGAGGCACCCACGCCGACGAACATCTCCATGAAGTCCGAACCACTGACCGAGAGGAAGGGCACGCCAGCCTCGCCAGCAACAGCCCGAGCAAGGAGGGTCTTTCCCGTGCCGGGAGGACCGACAAGCAGGATGCCCTTGGGGATCCGAGCGCCGATCTCCTTGAACCTGGCCGGGGTCTTGAGGAAGTCGACCACTTCGCTGATCTCGAGCTTCACCCCGTCGTACCCGGCCACATCGCCGAAGGTCGTAGACGGTCGTTCGGTTGAATACAGCTTGGCCTTGGACCGACCGATCGACATGATCGACCCCATCTGGCCCTGGGCGCGGCGGCTGATGAAGAAGAAGATCCCGATGATGAGGGCGAACGGCACCAGATACCAGATCAGAGAGACGAGCGGATTGGGCGTCGTAGTCACCAAGTGGAGGTTGGGTCCCAGTGGCTTGAGTGCGGAGAGTTCCGAGTCGGTCACGACGACCGGTCCACGCGACGAATACTTGGTGCCGTCCTTGAGTGTGCCGGTGATGACGCCAGAGGTCTGGTCGATAGTCGCGGTGGCGACCTGCTTGTCTTGGACCTTGGTCAAGAAGTTGTTGTAGGGGAGGACCTCGGTGGTGGCCTTATGGATCAGGGACGGCGCCACGATCACGGCAAGCACCACGACCATGATGACGGCATAGATGATCAGACGGTTGCGGTTCTGGCCGGCCGGGCTTTGACGCGCCGGATTCGGTCCGCTGGGGCTGTCAGGCGTAGGCGGGGTCACGTCTCCATGGTATGCGCCGGGTGTCGCGCCTGAGGCATCGGCCCTATTTCAGCGTCCTACTCATCGTAAGCCCCCCGTACTCGCCCCCTGGATACCCGCCACCCGCCCTCTGGATACCCCCCCACCCGCCCCCTTGGATACCCACTCTCTCGGCGCGTGGCATTGAGCGGCCGGGCGGTCGCAACATCGGTCAACTCCGGCGTGGGCCCGTGCCGCATGACCATGGGCAGCGATCGGTATCGTGGTGGAGTGACCGGGGGAATGCACCAGGAGTCGGGCGAGTCCCGACCGTTGCCCAACGGCCAGACGGTGGAGGACCACTCAGGGCAAAGGGCTGGCGGAGACTCTGGTAGCGGGCAACCTGTGTCCGAGGACGATGTGCCTGGCGATTCCCCAACGCAGCGCACCACGCTGGGAACAGTCCTGGCCAGCGGAGGGGCCCCGATCGATCGCCCTTCGGCGTGGATGTGGCTCCTGTTCACCGGACTGGGGTTCCTCGGCGGACAGGTGCTGGCCGCAGCCACCGTGGGGATCGCCGCTGTGCTGGCGGGACAATTCCACGATCTGACAGCGTTGTCCAAGTTGGCACAACCCCCAACGTGGTTTGTTGTGGCGACGCTGGCTGGGCTGTGGGGTGGCTTCCTGGGGGCGGCCATCCTGGCCAGTCGCCTGCGGGGCACCAAAGCATTGGTGCCCGACATGGGTCTGCAGTTCCGCTTGGCCGACCTGATCGGAATTCCGATCGGCCTGGTTGGCCAGCTCCTCGTCGTCGCGGTGTATGTGCCCATCGCGCCTCACGTTCATAATTTCGATCAGCGCTTCTCGGAGCCAGCCCACCGACTGACCGGTGGTTCTCACGGGGTGGGCTTTGTTGCCATTGCGTTGTGCACGGTGGTTGGCGCACCGTTCTTTGAGGAACTCTTCTTCCGTGGCGTGTTGATGCGTGCCCTGGCTCGGCTGTTCGGGACGTGGGGCCGATGGGTGGGACCGGCGCTTGCCGTAGTGGTGAGTGGGGTGGCATTCGGCCTTGCCCACTACGAGCCGCTGCAACTCCTCGGCCTGAGTCTCTTCGGCGTCATCCTGGGTGCCGTCTCGTACCGCACGGGTCGACTCGGGATGAACATGGTGGCCCACGCCACGTTCAATGGGCTCGCCTTGGCAGCCACGGCGGTAGTGCCGGCTTTGGCCCACGGATGGCCTGCCTGACATGGCTGACGGCGTCGCAGACCTCACCCAATCGGATAATGAACAACCCGGTGCCGAGCTATCCGGAGCAGGACAACCTGGACCTAGGCAACCTGGAACCGGCCACCATGATGATCATCATCAGGGATCGACCGGGACTGCACCGGTGCTCGCCCGCACCCCGGACTCGCTCGGGCAGCGACTGATGAGGCGCCAGGCGTGGCCGACCTGGGCTGACCTTGCTGTGGTCGTCGCCGTGACCCTTGTCGCTCTCATCCAACTCCACCCTGATTTGCTGGTGGCCGTCACAACGACGGCCGGCGGCGATACCGGTGGCCATGTCGCCCTGCCTTCCGTGCTCGAGCACACCCTGCTGCCTCAGTGGCGCCTCACGGGGTGGGACCCGAGTTGGTACGACGGGTTTCCCATCTACACCTTCTACTTCCCACTGCCTGGAATGCTCGTCGTGGGACTCAATGCCGTCATGCCCTACGCAGTGGCGTTCAAGTGGGTGACAGTGCTCGGCACCTTGACGCTCCCGGTCAGTGCCTATGCCTTCGGTCGACTGGCCGGCCTTCGCCGTCCCGGTCCGGCCGCCTTGGCCGCCGCCTCGCTGCCGTTCCTGTTCGAGCCTTCGTTCTCCATCTATGGCGGCAACCTGTTGTCGACCCTCGCTGGAGAGTTCTCTTACTCGCTGAGCCTGTCGTTCTCGCTGCTCTTCTTGGGCGTGGTCGCCGCAGGACTGCGCTCGAATCGACATCGAGCCCTGGCCGCTGTCCTCTTTGCTGCCACGCTCCTCTGTCACCTGCTTCCCGCCCTCTTCGCAGGGGCGGGAGCTGTTGTCCTGCTCCTTCTCGATGCCGATGTCATCCGGTCCTTCGGGCGTCGGATGCCCGCCGCTGCGGCTCGAATCCGCTGGCTTCGGCGCCTGGGCTGGGGGGTGGTCGCTGGAGTGCTCGGTCTTGGCCTGACGGCTTGGTGGCTGCTTCCGTTCGCTGCCGGTCAGGCCTACACGACGAACATGGGTTACACCAAGGTGTTCGGCTATCCCCACCTGCTTTTCCCGGGCTCGTTCAGGTGGGTGCTGATCTGCGACCTCGTCGGGCTGGTGGCGATGGTGCTGACGAGGAACCGCATCGCCCTCTTCTTGGTGATCATGGCGGGATTGTCTGCTGCAGCCGTCATCGTTGATCCGGCCGGCAAGCTCTACAACGTCCGGTTCCTTCCGTTCTGGTTCCTGTGCCTTTACCTCCTCGCCGGGTATGCCCTCGCTGAAGTGGTGGCTACGGCGGCCCGCTGGTCACGCCGACGACGCCTGGCTCGATGGGTGGTTGCCCTAGGCAGTCGACCGGTTGGTGCTGACGACGGTGCGTGGCTGCCGGGGAGGAATACCAGGCGCTCATGGCGTCCGGTGCCCGCCCCTACCCCTGCTGGATCGGTGGCTGGGCCGTTCATCGCGTTGGCTGCCGCCTTTCTTGTGGTGATCCCACCCCTGGTCGTGCCGGTGAGCACACTGGCCAAGGTCGGCGTGACGCCCGGGGCCAATCACCCGAGCGACTGGGCGGCGTGGAACTTCTCGGGCTACGAACGAAAGCCGGACTACCCCGAATATCAGGCTGTCATTCAGATGATGCGCAATGCCGGCCTGTCCGAGGGTTGTGGCCGGACCATGTGGGAGTACGACCCATCGCTCAATCGGTTTGGCACGACGATGGCCTTGATGCTGCTGCCCTACTGGACGAACGGGTGCATCGACTCGATGGAAGGCCTGCTCTTCGAGTCCTCGTCCACGACGCCGTTCCACTTCATCAACCAGAACGAGCTTTCCGTCACGTCATCGAACGCCGTCGTCGGGTTGCCTTACGGAGGCCTCAACGTACCTTTGGGCATCCAGCATCTCCAGATGCTTGGGGTGCGCTATTTCCTGGCGTCATCCACCTCGGTGGAGCAAGCAGCCGATGCCGATCCTGCGGCCACGCTCGTCTCCCAGACAGGGCCGTGGGCAACGAGCTACAACGGCCAGCCGCTGTCCACCACCTGGAAGCTCTACCGGATCGCCGACTCACAACTCGTTACCCCGTTGACTGCGCAGCCGGTGGTGTGGCAGGGCGTCGGCGCTGACCAGTCACACTGGTTGGACCCGAGCGTTGCTTGGTATGACGATCCGAGCAGGTGGGGCATCGTGCCTGCAGCCGACGGTCCTGCGGCGTGGACCCGTGTCCCGATTGGGGCGACGAACCCGCCGCGGGTGGCCGAACCGCCGGCCAAGGTCAGCCAGATCAGCCAGACGGCGGAAGGAATCTCGTTCCACGTGGACCGGATCGGGGTTCCCGTGGAAGTCCGTACTTCCTACTTCCCCAACTGGCGGGCCACCGGGGCCACCGGCCCCTATCGAGTGGCGCCCAATCTGATGGTCGTTGTGCCCACTGCAAACGACGTCAGCCTGACGTATGGACGCTCGTCGTCCGACGTGCTCGGGGGAGTGATCACCCTGGGCTCGATCGTTGCCGCTGTGGCGGTTGCCGTCATTGAGCGCAGGCGACGTAGTTCACCGAAACCCGTGGACACCGTGGGTCTCGCACAGTGACGTACCCACTGCCCATGTTCCCGCTGGGAACCGTCCTGTTTCCCGAGGCATGCCTTCCTCTCCATGTGTTCGAAGACCGCTACCGGGCCCTCATGGCCCACTGCCTCGACGGTGGCCTGGAGTTTGGCGTCGTGTTGATCGCACGCGGCTCGGAGGTCGGCGGGGGCGACCTGCGCACCGACGTCGGGACGGTGGCCCGTATCGACAATGTCGCCGAGCTCGACGAGGGACGGCTCTTGGTCGTGGCCACCGGCCAGCGTCGGATCCGGGTCGAAGGGTGGCTACCTGATGCACCATTCCCTCAAGCCGAGGTGGAAGATCTTCCTCCGAGTCCGTGCGCCAACTGTTCGCCGGTGTTGGTCAACGCCGAGGCGTCGGTTCGTCGGCTCCGTTGGCTGCTGTCTGAACTTGAGGATGTGCCACCCCTGTCGCCTCAGTTGCAGTTCACTGGCCATCCCGAGCAGATCGGATGGGAGTTGTGTGACATGGCCCCGCTCACCTCTCTCGACCAACAGCGCCTGCTCGCCGAAGATGGTCTGGCCAATCGGATGGCCCTGCTCATCGACATGTGCGACGCCTTGGCCGAAGACGTGAACCGGCTGCTCGCCGGTGGCAGCACCTCGTCCAACTGAGGCTGACGCATCAGGCAGCCGATGTGAGCCAGACGGCGGCGGACGTCATGCCAATGTCAACTGAACAGAAGGCCACTGAACAGGCGGCCAGTTTGACCTAGGGGATCTCTCGGGACACGAGGAACGAGGTGATGCCATCGGCCAGTCCTTGGGCTGCACGCTGACGCCAAGTCGGATCTTGCATGGCGGCGGCATCGACCGGGTTCTGCATGTTGGCGCACTCGACCAGCACCTTGGGAACGGTCGAGAGATTCAGTCCGCCGAGGTCCGACCGTCGGACGATGCCATCGCTACCCGCGTACGTCGATGTTGGCTCACCGCTGGCCGCCGCCAGGTGAGTCCGAACGGAAGCGCCGAGCTGGAGCGACGCGGGCACGATGGCCCGGTTGTCACTGATCGAACTCACGACAGGTAGGGGTTCGATGACCTGGAACCCGCGGCCGGTGACCGGCCCACCGTCACCATGGATGGAGATAGCGGCGGTCGCTCGGGCCGCATTGCCGATCGCAGCCCGGCTGGGCACGCAGGGACCCACTCCGATGTCATTCGTGCGGGTCAGCACCACGGTGGCCCCACCACCTCGAAGCACCGTTGCCAGACGAGTGGCTACGTCGAAGTTGAAAGCATGCTCGCTGTACTGCGACGCCGTTTCCGTTCCCACGGTGTCGCACGACTCAATGAAACCGCCCCCGTCGACCGGTCGGCCGATGAATGCCGGGTTGGAGCCGTTGCCGCCGTTGTGACCTGGATCGATGGCCACGGTCTGGCCGACCAGCGGCGGCACGTAGACCGAGCCCAAGTCTGGGGCACCACCGAACGACAGGACTGAGCCGTCAGCGGAGATCACCCGGTAGCCGACCGCTGGCGACGACATCGCCACGGCAGCCCGGGCCAGGTGACCCACGGCCGAACCGGCGAACGGGGCGCCGAACGAAAAGAGGCCACCATCGGCCGCCACCATCCGGTAGGCGTGGTCGCTGACGGGAGTCATGCTCACCATCGGCGAGGCAATTGGGGTGCCACCCATGGAACCAGCGAAGCGAGCCGTGCCGAACGAGAAGATCCCTCCGTCTGCGGCCACCATCCAGTAGCCGTGACCGTCGGGGGCCGTAGCCATGGCGACGATCGGCTGGTTGAGGTGGGTGCCCCCCATGGATCCGTAGAAGCGAGCACTGCCAAAGGAGAAGACCCCACCGTCAGCGGCGACCAACCAGTAGCCCTGGCCATCAGGGGCGGCGGCCATGCCGACGACCGGCTGGTTGAGGTGGGTGGCGCCCATCGACCCGTAGAAGCGAGCACTTCCGTAGGAGAACACTCCTCCGTCGGCAGCGTCCATCCAGTAGCCGGTGCCTGAGGACGGCGCTGCCACCCCGATGACGGGTGATGTCAGCGACAACGCTCCAGCTGAACCGTAGAACGGGGCCCCGAAGGAGAACACCCCTCCGTTCGTCGCTGCCAGCCAGTACCCACCGGTGGCTGCATCATCGGCCACGCCGACAATCAGATGGGAACTCGTCGGCCGTACCGAGGACAGGGGCGTTGCCCGGGATGTGGCCTGAGGAGTGGTTACGGAAGTGGCCCCTGTAGCGGCGTGTGGGTGAGGACGACTGGTCGAAGCCTGGCCTGCCGATGACGTCTGGCCTTCCCCGACCAGAGCCGCACCGCCGAGTACGACAGTCACCGCTGCCACTACAAGCGGTAACGCTTTCCGCCACCGGGCACCACGTACTCGCATCCGCATGCGTTGATCATTCCACCCCAACCTCCGCCCTCCCGGGCATCAAGCCAATCTGACATCTGCCCGATCCTCCATCTGCCCGATCTGTCTTCAGTCCGTTCTGCCATCAGGTGGATCGCCCACGGGGACGTCGCCACACTTCCGCCTCGCTGCCTTTGCTCTGTCGCCTCGGGAACGTGCAGGCTTCGGGCCGAGCCGGGGTGTGTCCTAGGATGGGGATCCCATGGGTTCACTTTCTGCTGTCTTCAAGGCCTACGACGTGCGCGGTCTCGTCCCCGAGCAACTCAATGCACTGCAGTTCCGGGCCATCGGCGTTGCTGTGGCCCAGTTCACTGGGGCGCCCACCGTCCTTGTGGCTCGAGACATGCGTGACTCCGGTGTCGAACTGTCCGAGGCATTCGCCCTCGGAGTCCGCTCCACGGGCGCCAGCGTCATCGATCTTGGCTTGGCGTCGACCGACCTTCTCTACTTTGCCGCCGGCAGCCTGGATGCGCCGGGGGCCATGTTCACTGCGTCCCACAACCCAGCGCAGTACAACGGCTTGAAGTTGTGCCAGGCCGGGGCGCGCCCGATCGGTCGTGATACCGGGTTGGCTGAGATCCAAGCAACAGCGGAAGCCCTGCTCGAAGAGTGGGCCGGAAATGGTGCGCCTGAGGCTGACCCGGCTGCGCTCGGCTCGATAGGGGAGCGCTCAGTCCTCCAAAGCTACGCAGACCATGTGCGGTCCTTCGTCGACACCACCGCACTCCGGCCGCTCAAGGTGGTGGCCGACTGCGCCAACGGCATGGGTGGCCTGGTGGCTCCGGCCGTGTTCGAAGGACTGCCCTTCGACGTGGAACTCATGTATCCCGAACTCGACGGGAACTTCCCCAATCACCCCGCCGATCCGATCCAGCCCGAGAATCTCGTCGACCTCCAGCGGGCCGTGCTGGCGTCGGGAGCCGACATCGGACTCGCCTTCGATGGTGACGCCGACCGAGTCTTCTTGGTCGACGAGCGTGCCGAACCTGTGTCCGGGTCCCTGACCACCGCCTTGGTGGCAGCCTCCATGCTCGAGAAGAACCCGGGATCCACCGTTCTCTACAACTGCATCTGCTCCAAGGTCGTGCCCGAGGTGATCGCAGAGCGAGGCGGGACAGGTGTGCGCACCAAGGTCGGCCACAGTTTCATCAAGCAGGTCATGGCCGAGACCGGTGCGGTCTTCGGTGGCGAGCACTCTGGTCACTACTACTTCCGTGACAACTACCGGGCCGACTCGGGCATCATCGCCGCCATGGTTGTGCTCGAACTTCTGTCGAACTCCACCGAACCGCTCTCTGCGCTCCTGACCCCCTATCAGCGCTACGCCGCCTCAGGGGAGATCAACACCGAGGTTGCCGACCCGGCCGGTGCCGTCGAACTCATGGCGGCCGAAGTCGAGGCGGCAGGCGGTGCCCTGGGCACGGCCGATCGACTCGACGGGCTCACCGTCGATCGAGGGGACTGGTGGTTCAACCTTCGTCCCTCGAACACCGAGCCTCTGCTGCGCCTCAATGTGGAGGCTCCTGACGAGGCCTCGTGCGCGGCGCGAGTCGCCGAGGTGCAAGCCGAATTGGCTCGGCTGCTCGGCACCTGAGCTACGCCGGCGCCTGGACGTCGGCACTACGACCGGCCCGAGTGCGGGCCACGATCCCGGTATCCGGGAGAGGAGAGAGAATCCAACGATGACACTCGACCCGCTGCTGATCGATGTGCTGGCTTGTCCCGAGGACAAGGGCTCGCTGTGGTATTTCGCCGACGAGGACATCCTCTTCAACCCCCGCCTGCACCGCACCTACCCAGTTCGGGACGGGATCCCGGTCATGCTGATCGACGAGGCAACAGCAGTCGACGCAACCGAGGCCGCCCGTCTGGGGGCCAAGTCCGAGAGCGGACAAGGTGCGTTGACCGGAGGTGCCGGGCAGTCATGACCGTCCGGCCGGCGGCGGTGGACTCTCTCGGGATGTGGGAGGCACTGGTAGGCCTTCCTGAGCAAGTGGCCGAAGCCGTTGCGGCCTCGAGCGATCTACGCGGGCTGCCGGACCATGACCAAGTGGAGAACGTCGTCGTCCTTGGCATGGGGGACAGCGGGTTCGCGGGGGACGTCCTTCAAGCTGTAGCTGCGCCGTTCATGCCGGTTCCGGTCACCGTCGTAAAGGGCTATGAACCTCCCGACTTCATCGGGACAGGATCGCTCGTCTTTGCCGTGTCGTTCTCGGGAGATGCCGAAGAGACGTTGGAGGCCGCGGCGAGTGCGTATGAATCCGGTGCCGCCATGGTGGTCATCTCGGGCCAGGGTGAACTCGCCAGGTTGGCCCGGGAGTGGGAGGTGCCTTCGATAGGCATTGACGACACGATCCCTCGGGCACGTGCGGCGTTGGGCGCACTGGCGATCCCACCGCTGGTCGTCCTCGAGCAGACGGGCCTCTTCCCGGGGGCTGGTCAGTGGATCGATCAAGCGATCGATCAGGTGCGCCAACGGCGTGACGAGTTGACCCGGCCCGGTTCGATGGCCGAGGAGGTGGCGAGGCGCATCGGCCGGACGATCCCGCTCATCCACAGCGCCCAGGACCTCGGAGCAGCCGCAGCATGTCGGTGGAAGACTCAGATCAACCTCAACGCCAAGTCGCCCGCATTCTGGAACGTGCATCCCGAGCTAGACCACAACGAGGTGGCCGGCTGGGGGCAGAACGGTGATGCCACGCGGCAGATGATCACTCTGGTCAACTTGCGTCATGACGCGGAGCATCCGCAGATCACCCGTCGGTTCGATCTTGTGGCCGAAGCCATGCGCGAGGTAGTGGCCGACATCATCGATGTCCAAGCCGCCGGCGAAGGGGACTTGGCCCAACTGATCGATTTGGCCATGGTGGGCGATGCGGTCTCGCTGTTGCTTGCTGGTCACGAGGGCATCGACCCGGGCCCTGCACCTGCAGTCGAAGAGATCGAGCAGGAGCTCGCCGGTCCCGCCTGAGCTCGGTGTGGGAGACGTGCGGGAAACAACTGGCAGCGTCAGCGTAGGTTCGACCTTGGGTGAGAACGCTGACGTCAGATGTTGGTTGCAGATGTCCATTGGACACTGCAATTTGGCGCGATGCAGGCGTACACTCGAAAGCATGAGCAGCGTGCGGGTCTGTGGTTGCAAGTCGAAGCCAGTCGCAGGCGAAACGACCCACGTAAGGCAACTCGTGGTTGCTGAGCATGGTGCGGCTTAGGAGTAAGTCCTGCCCGGTGAGTCCCCGGCTGTCGGGGGCCGGCGGAGAGGAGTCGACGCGTCCACTCTGTGGTCCCGCAGGGGGTCTGTCCACCTCGGACAGGTGCCGCCGGGACTCGGGCGCAACACTCCCTGCAGGCGAGTGTGGGGTCAAAGACCAGGTCAGCCGCACGCCGCTCATGATGTACCCGTCAACTATCCGCCGACGACCGAGCAGGAGGCCCGGCCACACCCAGTAGGTGATCCCGCAGTACTCGATGATCAGAGCCCAGGAGGCAGCGCAGTGGACGTTGTTGTCACGCATGGCAGGAAGATCGTGTCCGACGAGGTGAGAGCCCTTGCCGAGGAGAAGGTGCGCCGATTGGGCCACCACTGTCCAGGACTGGAGCGGGCCGAGGTCCACTTCACCGAGGAACACAATCGACGAATCGTCGATCGGGAGTGTTGTGAGGTGGTGATGACTGGGCATGGCCGCACGGTGCGGGCTCGGGCTGCCGCTCCTACGCCCATGGCCGCGGTCGATTTGGTCATGAACAAACTGGAGCACCAGATCGAGCGGGCCAAGGGACGTGTCGTTGGACGTTCGCACCCTCGTCACCCCAAGTCAGGCCGGGTGCTCTACATGAACGTGCGCACCGCCTGAGGGGGAGTTCCCCGACGCAAGACGACGCCGTAGGTCGGCGACCCCGTCCCGCCGGGTGGTGGTGACGGGGTCGCGGCAGGCCTGGCCAGGGGTCGGCAGTAGAGTGAGCAGTCCATGAGCATGTTCTCCAAAGTTCTGCGCGCTGGTGAGGGAAAGAAGGTTCGTCGGCTCACTGAGCTGGTGCCACTCGTCAACGCCCTTGAGTCGGAGATGGAGGGACGTTCGGACGCCGAACTTGCCGCCATGACGGCCGAGTTCCGGACCCGCCTCGACAATGGCGAGAGCCTCGAGGATCTTCTGATCGAGTCATTCGCACTGGTCCGTGAGGCTGGATGGCGTGTGCTCGGTCAGCGGCACTTCGATGTCCAGCTGATGGGGGGCATGGCACTCCACTTCGGATGGATTGCCGAGATGAAGACTGGGGAGGGCAAGACCCTGGTCTCGACCCTGCCGGTCTACCTCAATGCCCTTGCCGGCAATGGTGTCCACGTGGTCACGGTCAACGACTATCTGGCTACCCGCGACTCGGAGTGGATGGGTCGGCTTCATCAGTTCCTCGGACTGACTGTCGGCCGGGTCGGCCCTGACATCACCGATGCGGAAGCCAAGCGCCAGGCGTATGCGTCAGACATCACCTACGGGACCAACACCGAGTTGGGTTTCGACTACCTGCGCGACAACATGGCTCGTTCGAAAGAGACCATGGTCCAGCGTGGCCACCACTACGCCATCATCGATGAGGTCGACTCAATCCTCATCGATGAAGCCAGGACCCCACTCATCATCTCCGGACCAGCCGCTGAGTCCGCTCAGCTCTATTACCAGTTCGCCGGGATCGTTCGCACCTTGCGGGCCGAAGAGGACTACGAGGTCGACGAAGAGAAGCGCACCGTCGTACCCACCGAGGCCGGCATCGAGAAGGTCGAGCGGCAGTTGGGAGTCGACAATCTCTACGACGCCGTCTCGGTCAACCATGTGCATCATCTGACCCAAGCGCTCTTGGCCAAAGAGCTCTACCGACGCGACAAGGACTACTTGGTTGCCCAGGGCGAGGTCCACATCGTCGACGAGTTCACCGGTCGCACTCTCGAAGGCCGCCGATGGTCCGACGGACTCCACCAGGCCGTCGAGGCCAAAGAGCGGGTGCGGATCAAAGAAGAGAACCACACCTGGGCCACCGTCACCCTCCAGAACTATTTCCGGCTGTACGCCAAGCTCGGAGGCATGACCGGCACGGCCGAGACCGAGGCTGGCGAGTTCGCCAATACCTATGAACTCCCCGTAGTGCCGATCCCGCCCAATCGTCCACCCCAGCGGGTCGATCAGCCTGACCTGATCTACAAGACCGAGGACGCCAAGTTCGCCGCGGTGGTCGAGGACATCCTTGAGCGCACGGCCACTGGCCAGCCGGTCCTCGTCGGCACCGCCTCGGTGCAGAAGTCCGAACATCTTTCGCGTCTGCTGGAGAAGCGCGGAGTTGCCCATGAGGTGCTCAACGCCAAGCAGCACTTCCGTGAGGCGGAGATCGTCGCTCAGGCCGGTAGGCCGGGAGCGGTGACCGTGGCCACCAACATGGCTGGCCGTGGTGTGGACATCCTTCTGGGAGGTAATCCCGAAGGGCTCGCCCACCGGGAGGTGGTGGCCAAGGGCCTCGACCCGGCCAGCGAGGAGGGTGCCGCTGAGCTCGCACGTCTCGAAGAGGAGCGCGCCAGTGAGTGCAAGGCACTCGGCGAGCAGGTCCGTGAGCTGGGCGGGCTCTACGTGCTCGGCTCCGAACGCCATGAGTCGCGTCGCATCGACAACCAGTTGCGAGGCCGGTCGGGCCGACAGGGTGAGCCCGGAGAAAGCCGGTTCTTCCTTTCACTCGAAGACGATCTGATGCGTTTGTTCGCCACGGGGGCCATGAACTGGGTCATGGGTCGGGCACTGCCTGACGAAGTGCCCATCGAGGCCAAGATGGTGACGAAGGCCATCGAACGGGCGCAGAACACCGTCGAAGGGCGCAACGCAGAGTCTCGTAAAGACGTCCTGAAGTACGACAACGTGATGAACGAGCAGCGCAAGGTCATTTACGGGCGGCGCCTGCAGGTCATCGATGGCGAAGACCTGCAAGAGCACACGGTCGAGCTGCTCCACGAGACCATGACCGCCGTAGTGGCCGATGCCTGCCCTTCGGACTACCCCGAAGAGTGGGACCTGGCGAGACTGATCATCGAGATCGGCCAGTACTACCCCACCAAGTTCGTCGCAGAGGACTTCGCTGAGGCTGTCACCGCTGGCCAGGTCACCGAGAGCGTCATCACCGAGGCACTCGAGCTGTATGCCGAACGCGATGACACCATCCCCGGTGGCGCCGACACTGCCCGCCAGCTCGAGCGGGACATCATGCTTCAGATCATCGACCAGCGTTGGCAGGACCACCTGGCCGACATGGACTACCTCCGAGAAGGCATCAACCTTCGGGCCATGGGCAATCAGGATCCGTTGGTGGCATGGCAACGCGAGGGTTTCGCCATGTTCGCCAAACTGATGGAGTCCATCGACGACGACTACCTGCGCTATGTATTCCACGTCCAGGTGCTCAGCGAAGAGGCAGCCGAGCCGGATCTTGCTCAGGCCAGCTATGTGGCCGCCGAAGACCCGGTCATGGGGGATGCCGCCATCACCGCAGCATTTGCTGCAGCCACCCCTGAGGAGATCGAGGCAGCTGCCGCGGTGGCGGGTGGATCCCCCTTCGACGAGACCTCGATGTTCGACTCTGAGGCGACCCAAGCCCCCATCGTGAAGTCGGACCGGGAGAAGATCGGCCGGAACGATCCGTGCTGGTGCGGAAGTGGCAAGAAGTTCAAGCTCTGCCACGGCGCTGCCTGACGTGGCCGCCGACGCCCCTGGAAAGGGAGAGGCCGAACAGGCTCGCACGGACCTGCCTGAGGCTCTGGCTTCGTTGGGTGCCCGCCTGGAGGAGACCCGTCGCTTTCTCGGAGCAGATGCGCTGGCCGAACGGAAGGCTGAGCTCGAGGCTGTGGCTTCGGCTCCTGATCTTTGGGACGACCCCGACCAGGCCCGAGAAGTGACCACGGCCTTGGGGCGCGTCACCGAGGATCTGGACCTTTTGGACTTGTTGGCCGAACGGCTGTCTGATGCCGAGACGCTCCACGAACTCATGGTCGAAGAAGGCGACGAGTCGTTGCGACATGAAGTCGAAGACGTGGTGACCGACCTCGACCGACGATTCGGGGTCGTTGAACTGCGGGCGCTTTTCGGCGGCGAGTACGACGACGGTGACGCCGTGGCCGAGATCCATGCCGGTGCTGGTGGCACCGATGCCGCTGACTGGGCCGAGATGATGCTGCGCATGTACACCCGATGGGCCGAGCGACGTGGCTTCGCCATCGAAGTAGAAGAGGCCACGCCCGGCCAAGAGGCCGGGCTGGCCTCGGCGACCTTCATCGTCCGCGGCCGCTATGCCTTCGGGATGCTGGCCGCCGAGCGCGGTGTGCATCGCTTGGTGCGGATGTCCCCATTTGACGCTCAGCATCGACGTCAGACCAGTTTCGCTTCGTTGGACGTGGTGCCGTTCCTGGAGGATGTGTCCGACCAGGTCGACATCGATGAAAAAGACCTCCGCATCGACACCTACAGGTCGTCGGGCGCCGGAGGCCAGCACGTGAACAAGACGGACTCAGCGGTGCGTATCACCCACTTGCCGACCGGGATCGTTGTGACCTGCCAGAACCAGCGCAGCCAGACCCAGAACAAGACCAAGGCGATGCAGGTGCTCGGGGCCAAGTTGGCCGAACGCCAGCGGGCCGAGCATCAAGCCACCTTGAATCAGTTGGCGGGGGACAGGACCGAGAACGCCTGGGGCAATCAGATCCGCTCCTACGTGATGGCGCCCTACCAACTCGTCAAGGACCTGCGGACCAACGCAGAGACGGGCAACGTGGATGCCGTATTGGATGGAGATATCGACATGCTCATCGAAGCCGAACTGCGTCGAGGAGCTGAGCAGCGTCGGGGTACGTGAGGTTGTCGAAGGCCCTGGGCGGACCCGAAGTCATCCCAGGTCAGCGGGCGTGCCTCGATTCCGGACCACCCCCGGGTAACATGAAGAAGTATCCACCTTCTGCGCATCGGCGCTTGAGTGGTCTGCACACTTCCTCATGATCACGTTCCAAAACGTCACCAAGACGTACAAGGGTTCCACGGTCGCCCTCAAGGACTGCTCGGTCGAGATCGACAAGGGCGAGTTCGTGTTCCTGGTCGGCCCGTCGGGTTCAGGAAAGACGACATTCATCCGCTTGCTGTTGCGCGAAGAGTCACCGGATTCTGGGCGCATCTGGGAGGCCGGCAAGGAGATTGGGAATCTGCCCAAATGGCGGATTCCCTACCTGCGGCGCAACATCGGGTGCGTCTTCCAGGACTTCCGCCTGCTTCCCAACAAGACGGTCTTCGAGAACGTCGCCTTCGCACTTGAGGTCATCGGGCGGCCCAAACACGTCATCGCCTCCCAAGTTCCCCAGGTCCTCGACCTTGTGGGTCTGACCAAGAAGCGGAACAACCTGCCTGGTGAACTTTCCGGCGGCGAGCAGCAACGAGTCGCTGTGGCCCGAGCGTTCGTGAACCGCCCCTTGATCCTCTTGGCCGATGAACCGACCGGCAACTTGGATCCCACCACCAGTCTCGGCATCATGCGACTTCTGGATCGGATCAACCGGACCGGAACGACGGTCATCATCGCCACCCATGATGCCGGCATGGTGAATCAGATGCGTCGACGGGTCATCGAACTCGATCGAGGCATCCTCATACGCGACCAAGCGCATGGGGTCTATGACCTTGATGGTGAGACCCAGGCTGCAGGCGCAGGCTCACCGACCGGCGCACTCGTCGAGCAGTTCCCGACCGCTGCCCCCGAGGGCGAGGTTTCGGGGACCGGTGCAACTCCCAACGCGTCTGATCCCAACGTGTCTGATCAGACGATGGCCCGTCCCTGATGGCACTTTCCGCCGCCTACGTCTCCCGGGAAGCCGCTACCAACCTATGGCGCAACCGCCTCATGACGGCTGCCGCCGTTCTCACGGTTGCCGTGTCGCTGGCCCTCGTGGGATCGGCGCTCCTGCTCAAGCAGGGGGCATCGAAGGCAACGCACCTGTGGCAGAACGGCGTGCAGACCATTGTCTGGGTGCAGCCCGCAGCGGGACCGGCGCAGACCGATGCCATTCAGGCGCAGCTGCGCCAGTCGCCCTATGTCAAAGTCTGCGACTACAAGAGCCAGGCCTATGACTACAACGAGGCCAAGATCGTGCTTCCGCCCGACGAGCTTGCTGCCACAGCCCAAGAGCAGTACCCGGCATCGTTCCGGTGCGTGCTCAACGACCCGTCACAGGCGCCTGCCGTCTATCAGGCATTTCATGGGAAACCTGGCGTGTTCGACGTGAAGTATCCCGGCCAAGCCATCAAGACCATGCAGGGTGTGATCCGAGTGCTCCAATGGGTCTTCTTAACCGTGGCGGTGGTCCTGTTGCTGTCTGCGTCGGTGCTCATCTTGAACACCATTCGCATGGCCATCTTCGCCCGACGCCGCGAGGTCTCGGTCATGAAGTTGGTCGGGGCCACCAACTGGTTCATCCGACTTCCGTTCATGGCCGAGGGCTTGGTCCAGGGGCTGCTGGGAGCTGGCGTGGCTGTACTCGTCGTCCTGGCCCTCTACTGGGGGATCGGTCTCAATCAAACCAACGCGGCGGCCAGCACCAACAACATCATCACGCAGATGTCCCTGTCGGGCTGGGAGGTCTTCGGCACCTGCCTCCTGGTGTCCATCGTGGGCGTGGGCGTGGGCGTGATTGGCTCGGCCTTCGCCGTACGCCGCTTCCTCGACGTCTGAGGCAACAGTTCCGACAGCCTGAGCAGTGATCTCTGCAGATCACGCCTCACCGTGTTGGGCGGCGTACTCCGCCCCATGCGCGCTCATCGGATGACGCAGACGGCCCATGAGCTGCGTCTGATCAGTTGGCGGCTCCGAGGACTCCGGTCGAACAGGAATCCTCCATCGCCACCCCTTCGAGGCGTTGGGTGATCCAAGAGGCCAAGATGGATGTCGCATCCTCCATCGTTTGTGCGTGCCCAGTCCCGGGAAGAGTCACGAAGTCCACTGCGTCATACTGCGTGCGGCACAACCGGTCAGCCACGAATTGGGTCGTCCGACCAAAGGGGATGACTTCGTCCGCCGTCCCTTGGACGATGAGTACTGGCGAGGTCGTCGGCGCAGATCCGGGGCTGTTGGTTCGGTTGGCGGCCACCACGCCAGCCGTGCGCTGCCAGCCTGGCTGGAAGAATCGATCGGGTGGAGCGGGGTCGTAGACCGAGGCGACCTGGTCGATGCAGGACGACTGGACAACATCGAGATCCGCCAAACCGGCCGGCGTGAGCACGGAAGCCAGCTTCACCGACGGATACAGGTGAGCCCATGACCACAGCACCGAGGCGCTGAATGCCGACTGACCAGATGGGGGAGGAGTGTTGCCGGTGGGGGCTAGATCGAGCACCGAGGTGACCGGAGCAATTGCCGCCACGCCAGCGACGAAGAGGTCGGGCGCATAGGACGAAGCGAGTTCACCAGCGAAGAGCGCAGCCTGCCCGCCTTGGGAGAAGCCTGCCACCACCACGGCATCGGACGCCGCTGATCCAGCCAGATGGCGAGCTGCTCGGGCGGCATCAAGGACGTCTTCGCCTTCGGCTTTCCCCACCAGGTAAGGATGCAGGCCAGCGACACCTAGTCCGCGATAGTCGGCAGCGGCCACGATCATCCGCTTTGCCACCATGGTCCTCAGTCCGGGGATCGATCCGGTGCCCGAACGCGAGGGGGCGCAGTTCGACGCCACGCCAGTGGTCCCATGCGCCCAGCTCACGATGGGAAATCCACCGGGAGGCGGGGTGCCTCCAGGAACGACGACCATGCCGGACTCGATGAGATCCCGTCCGCTGGCTGTCCGAGAGTGAAAGACGATCCGCCAGGATCGAGTGCCGGCGGGTAAGGAGCGGTCGATGGCGAGGGCCTGCTTGCGGACCAGCGTCCCCGCCGGGGCATCGGTGAGGTGTGCGGGTGGTTGGTAGAAGGCGCTGAGCGTGATGTTTGCAGGGTGTGACGTTGCTGATGGGTGGGGTGCGGCTGCACCGGTGGGTTCTGTCCCGGAAGCAACGACGGCAACGGTGGCCACGAGGACGATGGAGGCGGCCAAGACCCCCGCTGTCCACCGTGTAGCGGTAGTGCCCCCGACGGCCATGGGCTGAGCGTACCTACCGGAGGTCCAGCGTGTCAGCAGTGCGACCGATTCAGCCACGCTGGGTGAACAGCCCCCTACGCTGCAGCCATGGATTCCTTCGGTCCTGAACGGACCCGAGCAGGCGAGCCAGAACTCTCAGATACCCACGACGCTGAACTCCACGCACAGGTGGACCGTGCAGTCGCAGCATGGCCAGTGGGCGAAGCTGTCGTCGCATGGTTCCCTCTCGGGGTGGGCCCAGGCGATGGTGGTCGTCCTGGTCCCGTATGCGTCGCCGGGTCAGCGGAAACGACGTTCGCCTGGGCCTCGGTCACCAAACTCGTGACGGCACTGGCCGTGTTGGTGGCTGTCGAGGAGGGGACCACGGCACTCGATGAGCCTGCCGGCCCACCGGGGTCCACGGTCCGCCACCTCTTGGCCCATGCCTCCGGCTTGGGTCCTGAACCAGGACCACCGGTGTGCGCTCCGGGGAAACGGCGGGTCTACTCGAACGCTGGCTTTGTGGACTTGGGCGACCACATCGCTGAACGATCAGGGATCCCCGTTGCCGAGTATCTGCGCGAGGCGGTGCTCGAGCCCCTCGGAATGCACGGCGTGCGCATCGACGATCCGCCGGCCGGCCTGGCGGCGGCGGGCCTGTCAGGGAACCTCGACGATCTGGTACGTCTGGCTCAAGAGTGGGCCGCACCCACGGTGATCAGCACGGCGACCCGGGATGAGGCGATCAGAGTGCAGTGGCCGGAACTGGGCGGCATCGTCCCCGGGTTCGGACGATTCGACCCGTGCCCGTGGGGGCTCGGACCCGAGATCCGTGGTGGCAAGCACCCTCATTGGACCGGGGCAACCAACGCCCCCACCACCTTCGGTCATTTCGGATCCAGTGGTTCATTCCTATGGGTCGATCGGGCCGCCGGCCTCGCTGCAGTGGGCCTCGCCGATCGACCGTTCGGCCCATGGGCAGGCCGGGCGTGGCCGGAGTTGGCTGGCATGTTGGTTGCAGGGCTAGCCCCGGTGTCGGGTCAGGTCTAGGCTGCGCGCCATGAAGGGTGTCCTCCTCGCCGGTGGTACCGGCTCACGTCTCCATCCGCTGACCCGGATCACCAACAAGCATCTCCTGCCGATCTACGACCGGCCCATGATCAACTGGGGGATCGAGGCGTTGGTGAATGCCGGGATCACCGAGATCATGCTGGTGACCGGAGGCACCCACGCCGGGGAGTTTCTCCGTCTGTGCGGCAACGGCCACGAGTTCGGCATTGACCGGCTCAGCTACGGCTACCAGGACAAGCCGGGCGGTATCGCCGAGGCGCTCGGCCTAGCTGCCCGCTTCGTCGATGGGGACCCGGTGCTGGTCATGCTGGCCGACAACGTGGTTGAGCACTCGCTCAAGCCCATGGTCGACGCCTTCCGTGCCAACCCGGTCGGGGCCCGGATCTTGCTCACCCCCTCGGATGACGTCGAGCACCTCCGTCACCTGGGGGTACCCACGTTCGACGACGCAGGGGAGAAGGTGATCGGCATCACCGAAAAGCCCGAGCATCCGGCCTCCAACTTCGGCGTGACCGGCATCTACTGCTACGACGCCGATGTCTTCGACGTGATCCCCACGTTGGTGCCCTCGGGCCGAGGTGAACTTGAGATCACCGACGTCAACAACCACTACATCTCGCAGGGCACCATGAACTACGACGTGCTCGAGGGGTTCTGGGGTGATGGCGGCGAGTCGATCGACGCGTATTACACAGTGAACGACTTCGTCCGTAAGAACGGGGCCAACAAGGCTTGACCTATCTGAGGTCTCGCCGGTGAGAAGCCTCCAAGGGCACCTCTGGCAGTTGACTCAACTCGTCGGCACGCCCAGCCATTCGGCCGCTTCGGCCTTGTGTCGTGCGTAGTCGACCTTGCCGGAAGGGGAGCGGCCGATGGTCTCGATGAAGCGCACCCGCCGAGGCGCCTTGTAGCTGGCCAGGCGGCCCTTGACCCACTCGATCACCGCTGCTTCGTCGATGGTTGACGGATCGGCAGTTGGGGAGAGTTGGACGTTGGCCACGATGGCCTCGCCAAATCGCTCGTCGGGCACGCCGACCACGACGACGTCAAGCACCCCGGGCAGCGTCTTGGTGGCCTCTTCGACTTCTTCGGGGTAGACCTTCTCCCCACCGGTGTTGATACACACCGAGCCCCGACCCAACAGGCGGATGGTGCCGTCGGCGTCGACCTCGGCCCAGTCGCCGGGAACCGAGTAGCGGATCCCGTCGATGATTTTGAAGGTGGCTGCTGACTTGGTCTCGTCCTTGTAATAACCAAGTGGGATGCGGCCACCGAGGGCCAGCACCCCTGCCACGCCGGAGCCGGCCACCACGTCGTTGCCGTCGGGGTCGAGGACTCGGACTTCGGGGCCGAGGGTGAACCGGGCTGTGCGAGCTGCTTCTTTACCTGATGACACCGAGGTGCCCATGCCGAGGGCCTCGGAAGAGGAGAAGGCATCGACCAGGATCATGCCGGGATGGTGACGGAGGAGACCCTGCTTGGTGGGCTCGGACCACATCACTCCCGACGAGATGATGGCGAACAGGCTGGAGAGGTCCCAGCGTTCTGGTTCGGCATCCAAGGCAGCGAGGATCGGCTTGCCGAAGGCATCGCCCACCATGACCAGGGTGTTGACCTTTTCAGCCTCGATAGCATCGAGGATCTCGACGGGGTCGAACTGGCGGGTGGGCAGCAACACGACCCGTCCGCCTTCGTTCAGGCACTGCATGGCCGTGAAGGCGCCGGTGCCGTGCATCAGGGGACAGGCCGGCATGACCGTCTGGCCCGGGCCCGCTGCGGCCACCTGGGCGTGTACGTCAGCCAGTGAGCCATCAGCTGGGTAGCGGCGGAGCCCGCCGCTGTTGAGCCGGGCGAAAAGGTCGTCTTGGCGCCACATCACGCCCTTGGGCATACCCGTGGTGCCACCGGTGTAGAGCATGTGGAGGTCGTCGGGGGTCCGGGGCCAGGGAGCATCGACTCGGAGGTGGGCGCCGTCTGGGCCCCATTCGCCGGTTGTCTCGGCGGCTTCTTCATAAGGGGTGGCCCAGGAGGGGCAGGTGGCGGTGCCATCATCGACCCACAGCCACGACCGCACGCCCACCCGGTGGCGGATCCCCTCGATGCGCTCGGTGAAGGTGCCATGGAAGACCACGGCCACGGTGTCGGCATTGTCCCAGAGGTAGATGAGCTCGTCGTCGGCGTAGCGGTAGTTGGTGTTGATGGGCACCAGGCCGATCTTGTAGGCGGCGAACGACGTCTCGAGATACTCCGGGGTGTTGTAGAGATAGAGGCCGACCTTGTCCTGGTGGGCCACGCCGTCAGCCAGTAGCCATCTGGCCACGTTGTCGGCCCGTTGGTCGAACTCACGCCAGGTCCGGGTCTGTCCGGCGAAGGTCAGGGCCGGGGCATTCGGCACCTCGTCGGCCACGGCCTCCCAGACATCGGCGAAGTTCCAACTGGTCACGTCGATTCCTCTTCCCCTGGCTCTGCCAGATCCCCTGCCGGCGGTCCGACTTCTGGCCCGCCTCTGCGACCGGGTCAGCCTACGCTGGCGTCCGTGACGATCGCGTCTGAACTTGCCGACCATCCCCGCCGGGCGGAGATCCGGGCCTGGCTGGAGACCAACCCCTCCCCGAGCGGGCGCCAACTGGCCGAGGCCGGCTTGGTGGCACCCCACTGGCCTGAGCCCTGGGGTCTGGGGGCTGAACCCGCCTTGCAGTTGGTGGTCGACGACGAGCTCCGGCGGGCCGGGGTCCGTCGGCCCGACAACACCATCGGGATCGGCTGGGCCGGTCCGACCATCGTCCATGCGGGAACCGAAGCCCAACAGGAGCGCTACTTGCTGCCATTGCTGGCTGGCGAGGAGATCTGGTGCCAGCTCTTCAGCGAGCCCGGTGCCGGCTCAGACCTGGCGTCGCTCACTACGAGGGCCACCCTGGATGGGGACGAGTGGGTTATCGAGGGGGCGAAGGTCTGGACCAGCTACGCCCACCGGGCCCAGTTCGGCATCCTCTTGGCTCGGACCGATCCTGACGCCACCAAGCACACCGGGATCTCGTATTTCATCTGTCCGATGGACGCCCCGGGTATCACTATCCGGCCCTTGGTCGACATGACCGGGACCCACACCTTCAACGAGGTCTTCTTCGACGAGGTACGTATCCCTCGAGAGAACCTGGTGGGTGATCCCGGCCAGGGGTGGTCGCTCGGCAAGGTGACCCTGGCTAACGAGCGGGTCTCACTCTCGGGTGCTGGGGCCCTCTGGGGCATGGGACCTACCGCCGAAGATCTTCTGGCCGCGGTGCGGGCCGGGGGAGGCACGACCGATCCGCTGATGCGCCAGCGTCTGGCCGGACTCTGGATCGAAGGCGAGGTGCTGCGTCTGCTCCGGATGCGCACGGTGGCCGCCGCAGTGGCCGGTGTTCCTCCAGGTCCGGAAGCATCGGTGCGCAAGGCTCTGGCCGACGACCACGGACGTCACATCATGGAGCTGGCCCGAGACCTGGCCGGGGCCCACGCGATGGTGTCGAATACAGGGCCGATGCCAGGGGCACCGGATGCCGGAGGTTGGCCGGACGCCATGTGGTCGTTTGGCTTTCTCTTCTCCCCGGCGCTGACCATCGGGGGAGGGACAGCCGAAGTGCAGCGGAACATCATCGCTGAGCGCACTCTCGGACTGCCCCACGACCCTCAGGTCTGAAACCTCACGTCTGTATCCACGGGAATGAAGAGATCGAACAGCCCGAAGTGATCGACCGGCCAGGGGAGAATCAACCGTCCGAACCGATGACCCGGACGGTCTAGTCCGTGATGGGTCCGGCGTCCTCATAGCCCTGGCGCACACCCTGTCCGGCACGACGGGTCAACTGCTCGGGCTCGTAGAGCATCCAGTAGGCATTGAGGGCGTGCTTGCGGGCTCGGTTCACGCATACCGGGGCCAGCTTGGCCGGGTCTTCCTCTTCGTTCTCCCATACGAAGACCTCGAGGATGTGGGTCGAGGTCATCAACTGGGCCAGCATGATGCCTTGGGCGGCCTCGTGGGCGCACTGCTGGTCGATGGGGGCTTTGCCGGGCATTCCGAGGGCCACCACGATGGCGCACCCTTCTTGTTCGATGAGGCGCTTGCATGCCACCCCAAGGTCTTTGAAACCCGGAACCGTGCGATGGATGATCTCGAAGGTGGTGCCGAAACCCGGGCACGATTCGAGTTCATCGATGGCTTCGGCCCCCATGTCGTAGCGGGCGAACATGGTGTCGACGATGCCAATGCGATCCATACCGCTCAGGCTACCGGCTGGCTCCGAGCATCAGGCATGGTCGACCTCTTCTCCCTCGTTGGATCGCTGCCGCTCGCCCGGTTCGCTCGGTGGGGGCTGGTCGGTAAGACTCGGGGCCAATGAGCCAAGCGCGTTCCCAACGTTCTGAAGAAGCCCCCTGGGTCGAGCGCGATGCGGCCGTGGTGTGGCATGGATTCACCCAGATGGCCGCCTATGTCGGCAACGCCCCGATCGTCGTAGAGCGGGCCGAAGGGCGAGAGCTGATCGACGTCGATGGAAACCGTTACTTCGACGCCATCTCGTCGCTGTGGGTGACCACGCTCGGTCATCGGGTGCCCGAACTCGACCAAGCCATCATCGATCAGCTCGCACTCGTGGCGCATGCAACGCTGCTCGGCAACGGCAGCCGGCCAGTTATCGAGTTCTCCGAAGCTCTGGCTGCCGTGGTGCCGGTGGAGGACGGACACGTCCTGTTCGGCTCTGACGGAGCGGTAGCCATCGAACAAGCCCTGAAGGTGGCCTTCCAGTACTGGGTCAACGTTGGCCAACCTGAGCGCTCGCGATTTATGGCCCTGGGCGACGCCTATCACGGGGACACCGTGGGTTCCCTGTCGCTGGGTGATGGCGGGTTCGGCACGACCGTCTTCGACCCATTGCGCTTCCCGGTGCTGCGCACTCCTGGCTACGCCGACCCCGACTGGGCCGACAAGGCCATCGCTGCCCTTCAAGCACATGCCCATGAGTTGGCTGCCTTTGTCATCGAACCTCTCGTCCAAGGAGCCTCGGGGATCCTGGTGGGCCGACCTGAGGACTTGGCCCGGGTGGGCATGGCGTGTCGGGACCTTGGGGTGCTGTTGGTGTGCGACGAGGTGGCCACCGGGTTTGGCCGGACCGGCCGGCTGTTCGCCTCAGAGTGGGTGGGTCCAGATTTTCGGCCCGACATCGTCTGCTTGGGCAAGGGCATCAGCGGGGGATACCTGCCTCTGTCAGCCGCCGTAGTGACCAGACCGGTCTACGAAGGCTTCTACGGTGCCGACCTGGGTGAGGCGACCTTCTACCACGGGCATTCCTATGGAGGGAATGCTCTGGCCTGTGCCGTGGCCCTCCGCCACCTCCGCCTCCTGGAGGAACGCGACGTCTTGGCTCATGTTCGTTCGGTGGCCGACCACCTCGGTGCTCGCCTCGAAGCCCAGGTGGTCGGACGGCCCGGTGTGGGTGAGGTCCGGCGCATGGGACTGATGTGTGGAGTGGAGTTGGCGCCACCCGCCGGGGCCACTCGGTGGGGGAGACGGGTGTGTGCCGGAGCAGTTCGCCGAGGCGTGCTGCTGCGACCATTGGGCGATGTCGTGGTCCTCATGCCTCCGCTCACCTCTACGGCCGACGAGCTCGATCGGGTAGTCGACGTGCTGTGCACCGCTCTTGATGACGTGGTGGCTGAGGACGGAGTATGAGCACGGCAGACCAGGCAACGGGGAGCCTTCCTCTGGACTGGACGACGTGGATCGACGATGCCTGCACCGAGGTGGAGGCAGCTGGACGTTGGCGTGCTCCGAGGATGTTCGCCGCCGACGGGCACGTGGGTGATCTGCATGACCACCGGGGCGACCTGGCCGCACCCGATGTCGTCTCCTTCGCCTCCAACGACTACTTGGGGCTGTCCACCCACCCAGCCGTCGTGGCTGCTGCCCATGCCGCTCTCGACCGGTGGGGCGCGGGTTCGGGGGCATCCCGCCTGGTCACCGGTTCGCGACCGGTGCATCACGACCTTGAAGCCGCGCTTGCCGACTGGAAGGGAACCGAGCGAGCCGTGGTGTTCCCGACTGGGTTTGCCGCCAACCTCTCGGTGCTCTCTGTGGTAGCCGGTCCCGGGGTGGTGGTCTGCTCCGATGAGCTCAACCACGCCTCGATCATCGACGGTTGCCGTCTGGCTCGGGCCGACGTGCGCATCTACCCCCACCGCGACCTGGCTGCCTTGGACGCTGCCCTGGCCGAGGCCCCAGGCCGGGCGGTGGTGGTGAGCGACACGATCTTCTCCATGGATGGGGACCAGGCTGATCTGACTGGTTTGGTCGAGGTGGCCGGCCGCCACGGCGCCCTGGTGCTGTTGGACGAAGCCCACGCCGTGCTCGGACCCGACCTCCCCGAGGCGTCGAGATCACATGACGGCCCCCTGGTGCTGCGGGTAGGCACACTGTCCAAGACTCTTGGTTCCCTCGGCGGGTACGTGGCCGGCCCTCGTCGAGCCATCGAGCTGCTGGTCAATCGGGCTCGGCCCTACATCTTCACCACGGCACCCACACCGGCTGACGCCGCTGCCGCCCTGGCGGCCCTCGACGTGCTGTGCTCGACCGAAGGGGACACCCTCCGGTCTCGTCTGGCCGGTCTGGTGGCCACGGTGGCTGATGCAGTGGGCTTGGCCGGTCACCCCTCGCCGATCATCCCCGTGGTACTCGGTGCCGAGGAGCGAGCCGTTGCGGCATCGGCCGCCCTGTTGGAGCACGGGCTCTGGGTCCCGGCCATCCGTCCGCCCACCGTCGCCCCAGGGACCTCGCGGCTGCGGATCACGCTCTCGGCCACGCACACTGACGAGCAGGTGGACCGGCTGATGGCTGGCCTCAGTCACCTCGGTGTTCTCGTTCCTGCAGATACTGCCGTGGTCGGAGAGAACGGGGTGCGCGGTGCGGCCTGAGCGGGTGATCTTGGTATGTGGGACGGGTACTGAGGTTGGCAAAACCTGGGTGGGCGCTCACCTGTTGGCCGAGCTGACAGGCCGTGGCATTTCGGTGGCAGCTCGCAAGCCAGCCCAGTCCTATGACATCGACCTTCACGGGGTTCCGCTCGGTGGGCCGACCGATGCCGAGGCCCTGGCGGCCGCCACCGGCGAAGACCCCAGCGATGTCTGTCATCCGTTCCGCTCGTATCACCGAGCCATGGCCCCGCCAATGGCCGCTGACACCCTCGGCATGCCCCCGTTCACGGTGACAGAGTTGGTAGACGAGTTGGCATGGCCGACCACCCAGGTGGCCGTCGGCCTGGTGGAGACAGCCGGAGGCGTGCGCTCCCCGCAGGCCGATGACGGCGATGCTGTAGATCTGGCCCGCATCCTCGGGCCCGATCTAGTGGTCCTGGTGGCCGATCCAGGCCTGGGCACGGTCAACAGCGTTCGACTCAGCATCGATGCGCTATCCAATCTGGAGACGGCTGCAGGTACTCCCCTCCCTGTGATGATCATCCTCAACCGGTTCGATGAACACCACGAAGTGCACCGGCGCAACCGTGCCTGGCTGATCGAGCGGTGTGGCTTCGAGGTGGCGTGTCTTCCATCCGGAGTGGCCGAGTGTGCCGACCGGTTGGCCGGAGTGGACTGCTAGGTTCGATCCATGCTGAGCCCCGGGCGTTGCCAGTGATCTCTGCCGTCGGACTGTCGAAGTCGTATGGCTCGACCCGAGCTGTCGACGAACTCAGTTTCGAGGTGCGCTCCGGCGTGGTCACCGGCTTTCTCGGTCCCAACGGGTCAGGCAAGTCGACCACCATGCGCATGGTGATGGGTCTGGACCGACCCACGGCGGGCTCGGTCACCATCAACGGTGTCGGCTACCACGATCTCCGCTGGCCACTTCGCGAGGTCGGCGCCCTGCTCGAGGCCAAGGCCGTCCATCCTGGCCGGTCGGCCTATGCCCATCTACTCTCACTGGCTCAGACCAACGCCATTCCCCGCTCCCGGGTCGACGATGTCTTGGCCATGGTCGGCCTCGAGGGTGTGAGTCGCCGCAAGGCCGGGAAGTTCTCTCTCGGCATGAGTCAGCGCCTGGGAATCGCCTCGGCACTGCTCGGGGACCCCGGCGTACTCCTCTTCGACGAACCGATCAACGGCCTTGATCCCGAAGGAATCCTGTGGGTGCGCAACCTGCTCAAGTCGCTGGCTGCCGAAGGCCGGACGGTGTTCGTCTCCAGCCATCTGATGAGCGAGATGGCCCAGACAGCCACCGATCTCGTGGTGATCGGTCGGGGGCGACTGATTTCTGACACCAGTGTGGAGAACTTCATCGCCTCCAACACCGAGTCCACCGTGCTGGTGCGCACGCCTGAGACCGAACGACTCCAAGGAGTGCTCGCGGCTGCGGGACTACGGGTCGCACCGGGCGCTGACGGTGGACTCGTCGTCACAGGAGCCACGGCTGTCCAGGTGGGTGAGGCGGCCCATGCCGCGAGCGTCATGCTCCATGAACTCAGCCCTCAGCAAGCGAGCCTCGAGGAGGTATTCATGGATATGACCTCGGACATGGTGGATTACCACGGGCTCACACCAGACGCCCCCGTTGACGGCGCACCCGCGGGTGCACCGTCTGGTGCAGGCGCAGAGGTAGGACGATGACCGCCATCGCGCCGACCCGGGTGACATCGCTGCCGGAGCCAAGTGGCCGCCGGGCCGGGTTGCGAGGTGAGTTGGCATCCGAGTGGACCAAGCTGCGAACAGTCCGCTCGACGTGGATCTGCCTGGCCATCATCGTGGTGGCAGGCGTCGGCCTGTCGGCGCTCGTGCTGAGCATCGAAGCCGGACGTTGGGTCCACCTGGCCGCCGATGAGCGGGCCCTCTTCGACCCTGTTCGCTCCAGTCAGACCGGTCTGTTTCTGGCGGAGTTCGTGGTGGGTGTGCTCGGCGCCCTGGTCGTCACGTCGGAGTATGGCACCGGTGCCATGCGGACCACGTTGGCGAGCGTGCCTCGCCGCACCTCGGTGCTCATCGCCAAGCTGCTCGTCGTCGGAGCGGTCGTGTTGGTGGTGGCTGAGGTCACCGCGTTCGCCTCGTTCTTCGTTGGCCAAGCCGTCCTCTTAGGACAGGGTGGGACGTCGCTGCCGGCAGGGTCCACCTTGATTGACCAGGTACATGCCGCCAACGTGCCCGTCTATGGCATCGGCCACCCCGGAGCACTTCGGGCCGTCTTCTTCGGTGGTCTCTACTTGGTGCTGCTGGCCTTCTTGGCGTGCGCCATCGGCTTCATCTTGCGCCACACGGCGGGCAGCATCAGCACCTACGTCGGCGTGCTCTTGGTCCTGCCGCTCATTGTGTCGATCCTGCCTTCGAGCTTTGCCAACTCGTTCGAGAAGTACTTGCCCTCGAACCTCGGACTGGGGATGACAGCAGTAACGACCCGGACCACGGATTTCGCCGGCATCTTGCTCACCCCGTGGGTGGCGGCTGGCGTGCTGGCTGCGTATGCCGCCGCCGCTTCGTTGCTGGCCGGCTGGTTGCTGGTCCGCCGAGATGCCTGAGTCGAGCGGAACTGGTCGACGATGACCCTGGGACTCGTGCTCGGTGGCGGCGGGATCGCCGGGGTGGCCTGGCACACCGGCGTGCTGGCCGGACTGGCCGAGGCCGGGCTCGATCTCACTGACGCCTCGGTGGCCGTCGGGACCTCTGCCGGCGCCACGGTTGCCGCCCAGGTCATGGCCGGACGAGACCTCGATGTACTGATGGCCCGCCAGGTCGACGCCACGGTTGGTTCACGGGAGTTGGCACCACCGGTGTCGATGAGCGAACTTTGGGAGCGACTGGCTCCGATCTACGCCGCCCAGGTCGACGAAGGCGAGCGGCGTCGGATGTTGGGGACGCTGGCCCTTGAGACCGAAACGGTGAGCGAGGCAGTGCGGCGTGGCGTTCTCGAGGACCGACTCGACGGAGTCGATTGGCCGAGTGCACCGGGCCGCCGCCTGTGCATCGTGGTGGTTGAAGCGGCCACCGGTGAGCGGCGGGTCATCGACGGTGCCTCTGGGGTCCCGTTGGTCGATGCGGTCACGGCATCGAGTGCAGTGCCCGGCGTCTGGCCACCGACGACCATTGCCGGAACCCGGTATGTGGACGGTGGCATCTGGTCGCTGGCCAACGCTGACCTGGTGCACGTCGATGGGTCAGCGGACGCCACATCGCCAGAGGGACCCGATCGGGTCGTGGTCCTTGCCCCGTTGTCCGACCCGGCTCTCGATGATCAGGTGGCGGGCTACCCGGAGTGGGTCCGACACGGCGTGATCACGCCCGATGCCGACTCGCTGGCTGCGTTCGGTGCCGACGTGCTCGATCCAGCCGTGCGAGGTCCAGCCGCTCGGGCTGGCCTGGCTCAAGGACGGGTCGAAGCCCCTCACCTTGCCGATCTCATCGGCCGGTGACCTTGGCGCACAGGCATCGCACCTGAGAACCCAGAGAGGTACTCGGGCTACTTCATCTCCACGAGATCGAGGTACTCGTCGCGCCAGTGGGTGTAGGTCTCGTCGGGAAGCACCAGGGCGTGGGTGGGGGCCATGGCTTCCACAAAGGCTCGGTCATGGCTGACGACGACGATCGTCCCAGGCCACTCCGCCAGCATCTGCCCGACGGCCTCGATGGAGGTCGGATCCAGGTTGTTGGTCGGCTCGTCGAGGATGAGCAGATTGGCCTGCCCGGCGGCCAGCATGGCCAGACCGAGCTTGGCCCGTTCGCCACCCGAGAGGGTCTTGGGCATCTGGTAGGCGATGTCGCCGACCAGTCCGAACGAGCCGAGCAAGGCTCGTCGCTCGGACTCTTTGGACAGGATCCGATCGTCGATGTTGTCGAGCACGCTGACGGAGAGGTCGACCTGTTCGTGCTCTTGAGCGAAGTAGCCGACGGTCACGTTGATACCCGGTTCGACCTGGCCTGCCGTCGGTTCTTGCACGCCGGAAAGGCAACGGAGCAGGCTGGACTTACCTGCTCCGTTCCTGCCGATCACCACCACACGGTCACCTCGGCGACAGTGGAAGTCGACGCTGGTTAGCACCGTCTTGTCGTCGTAGCTGACCTTGAGCTCGGTGGCCCGCAGGGGCACCTCTCCCGAGCGGGCGGGTGCTGGAAGGGTGAACGAACTCTTGCGTTCGCGCTTGCGTACTTCTGTTTTGCCGGACTCGAGTCGCTCTACCCGCTTGTCGAGCGACTTGGCGATCCGGGCACGGCGGTTGGTGCTGCCGCGCATGGAGTCGGCCAGCTTTGACAACCGGTCGATCTCCTTGCCCTCGAGCTCGGCGGCTCGCTCCCGCCGACCAGTGTCGGCTTCGAGTTGGGCAATGTAGGAGGAGTAGGTGCCTTTGAACTCGGTCAGATGTCCGTCAGACAGGTGCAGGACCTTGTTGATCGATCGGTCGAGGAGCTTGAGATCGTGGGAGACCACGAGGATGGCACCGGAGAAGGAGCCGAGCTCGTCCATGAGCCAGGCCTTGGCTGGTCGGTCGAGGTGGTTGGTTGGCTCGTCGAGGATCATCGTCTCGGGGGCCTGGAAGAGGAGGCGGATCAGATCGACCCGGCGGCGCTGGCCGCCTGAGAGCGACTCGATGTCTTCGAACAAGAGGTCTTGGCGTAGTCCCAAGCCGTCGGCAAGGCGCGCCATCGTGGCCTCGGCTTCGTAACCACCGTTCTCACGGAACTGCTCTTCGAGGTCCGAGAAGAGGGCGATGTTCTCCTCTGACGGGTCTTTGGCCATCTGGGTCCGGGCTTTTCCCAAGGCGTCATCGAGGACGTCGAGGCCCCGGCCGGACAGGACATGGGAGAAGGCGCTCGAATCGAGGCCCAGACCATGGGGTTCGGGCACCTGAGGGAGGTTGCCCCAGGTCCCTCGGATGCGGGTATCTCCCGATGAACGCACGGCGGTGGCGGGCTCACCGAGGACGACGGAGAGGAAGGTCGATTTACCGGTGCCGTTGCGACCGACCAGGCCGACCTTCTCGCCGGCACCCACCACGAAGGAGGCATCGTCGAGCAGTCGGCGGCCGCCGATTTCGATGGTGAGGGAAGAGCCGACGATCATGAGAGGGGGGTTCGGGTCTGACGTGCCGTCCCTGGTGGGAAGAGACAGGGACCGTTACCCATGTGATTCTCCCACACCTGCCCCCGAGGCAATCCACGCACCCGAACCAGCACCTGCGGGACGGCATCGCCGACGCCTGTAGTCCGCTGAGGCCTGTAGTTCGCTAAGGCCTCGAGTCCGCCCAGGCCTTCAGGAGGCCCGCATGCGACGGGCCATCGTGCGGGCTCGCCTCCGACGATGGCGGACCATGGCTCTAAAGGCCACCAGGTGGATGGGCCACAGCGCCCACCAGTAGGCCATGCCCAGTACGCCCTTGGTGCGTAGTGCCCCGACCTGTTCGATGGCGGGAGCGCCCGAGGGGGCAGCACGGAAGCCCAGCCAGGCCTCGCCACAGAACCAGCCTCGTGAACGGAGCACGATGAGATCGGGCTCTCGTGCCTCGACCGTCCACCAGTCGACGTTGGAGCCGACCTCGACGTGCGTGGGTCGCCCCAGCCGTAGGTCTTCGCCGAAGAGATGGCCGAGCACGATGCGGGCGAGCCAGGCGAAGGGGAGCCCATACCAACTGAGCCGTCCACCGGCATCGTCGAGGTCAGCAGCCAGGCCGGCCACTGAACCGTCTGCAGCCATGCCCCTGCGTCGGACCTTGGCCGCCGAACGGTCGGTGTAGACGCCATCTTGGAGTCCGTGGCGCCGGTCGAACAGCGTCGCCGTGATGGCCGCGTCTTGCTCGTCGAGGGCGGCGGCGATGGCTCGGGCCACAGAGAGCGGCCGGACCGAGAAGGCGGCCGCCGTGGTCGTCGGGTCAATGACGGTGGTGTCGTAGCCCAGGCTGTCGATGAGGGCATGGCTGACGATCGAATCCACAGGGGTGACGAGGTCGACCCAGTGGGCCGACAGTGCTGGCGTGAGGAGTGGGACCTTGACCACCAAGCGCCTGCGGAGACCCCGCACGGCGGCATAGGTGTCCATCATCTGGCGGTAGGTGGTGGCATCGGTGCAGCCGACTTCGTAGATGCCCACGGGCACGGTTGCCGCTTCCGTCAGGTAGGCCAACAGGTCGGACAGGGCGATGGGTTGTGTTGGGGTGTTCACCCAGCGAGGACAGACCATGGCGGGCAGTCGCTCGGTCAAGTAGCGGACCATCTCAAAGGAGATGCTGCCAGCCCCGAGCACCACGGCTGCCCGGAGTTCGACGACCTCGAGACCCGTCGACGCCAGGACCTGGCCGACCTCTTGGCGACTGGCCAAGTGGGTGGAGAGATCGCCTCGTCCGAGTCCGCCGAGGTAGATGATGCGGCGCACGCCGGCAGCGGCGGCGGCTGTGGCAAAGGAGGTGGCCAGCGCCCGGTCACGGTCAACGAATCCTTCACCGCCGGCCATGGCATGGACCAGGTAGTAGGCGACATCGGATCCGCGCAGCGCATCGGTGAGGGCTGAGGTGTCGGTGACGTCGGCGATGGCCACGTCGATGTGCTCTGCGGCCTCGACCGAGCCAGGACGCCGCACGATGGCGGTGACGTCGATACCCGATGAGGCCAGATGGGTAATCAGGTTCGTGCCGACGAACCCAGTTGCGCCGCTGACCGCAGCGCGGCGAGGGGCGGCAGGTCGATCCGGGCCGAGCAGGTCGGCGGCGGTAGGAACCGGCGGCCGGGCCCCGCTGTCACTCGGGTCATCAGCCCCCAGAAGGTCGATCGATGCCTCGGGGCTGCCCGTGGGTTCCATGTCTGTCATCCTCCTGATACCAAGAGATCGCCACCGACTGGTGGGGTGGGATCGTCGACCCGGTCCATCCATCCTTCCGGCAAGTGGACGGGCCGGGGGCCATTGGTGTGTCCACGGGCCATGCGGAGCGCCTCGTGAGGGAAGGGGAGCGAGCCGTCGAGAGGGGCGAGCAACTCCGTGACCTCATCGAGGGTGGACGAGGTGGCCAGGCGCCGGCGAACCTCCGGTCCCACCGGGAACCCGGTCAGATACCAACCGGCGTGCTTGCGGAATTGGCGAACCCCGAGGTCGGGGCCGAATCGTTCACTCAAGAGCCCGACGTGGCGCAGCATCATGGAGCGCACCTCGCCCAGGTCAGGAGGCGCGGGCACAGCTCGACCGGTCAGCGCAGCAGCAAGGTCTCGAAAAAGCCAGGGGCGCCCCAGGCACCCCCGGCCGATCACGACACCGTCGCAGCCGGTGGACGTCATCATGGCCAGGGCATCGGCTGCTTCCCACAGATCACCGTTACCCAGGACGGGCACCGAGGTCACCACCTCTTTGAGTCTCCCGATGGCTGACCAGTCAGCCGTCCCCGAGTAGAGCTGCTCGGCCGTGCGGGCATGCAACGTGACGGCGGCAGCCCCCTCGCCCTCGGCGATGGGTCCAGACTCGAGATAGGTGATGTGGTCGGCATCAACGCCCATACGCAGCTTCACGGTCACCGGTACGTCGCCGGCATTGGTGACGGCGGCCCGGACGATGTCACGGAAGAGGACCCGATGGAGCGGCAACGCGGCCCCGGCTCCCTGACGTGTGACCTTGGCCGCCGGGCAGCCGAAGTTCAGGTCGATATGGTCGACACCGATCTCCTCGACGAGGCGAAGCACAGCCCGACCCATGGTGGTCGGGTCCACGCTCGAGAGCTGGACCGAGCGCACGGGCTCATCAGGAGCAAACGACGCCATGCCGATCGTCTTGACATTGCCTTCCACAAGAGCGCGAGCCGTGATCATCTCGGACACATAGAGCCCGGCGCCGTAGGCCCGACACAAGGTCCGAAACGCGCTGTTGGTGACGCCGGCCATAGGGGCGAGCACCACGGGCACGTCGACGGTCAAAGGTCCGAACTTCAATGGACGCACCTGGCCCACGGATGCACTGGCAACCGATGCATTGGCAACCGATGCGTCCGATGGCACTGCGCTAGCACGGGACATGTCACTCGACGCCGTGGTCGTCATGAGAGGACCTCGACGTGTCGATCGGCATCGTCGGTCACCTCGAGTTCGGCCCACAGGTCGGCCACCGGGATCCCGAGCCGACCCAGCAGACGCCGGAACCCGGGAAGGGACAGTCCAATGACGTTGGTGTGGTCACCATCGATTCCTTCGACAAAGGGAGCCGAGCGGCCGTCCAAGGTGAAGGCTCCGGCCACGCGGAGTACCGATGGGTCATCCAGATAGGCGTCGAGCTCGGCATCCGTTGTGATGGCGAAGCGGACGGTCGTTCCCACCACCTCGGCCACCTCGACACCCGTGGACTCATCGATGAGGTGATGGCCGGTCCAGAGCGTTCCTGTTCGGCCCCGCATGGCGGTCAGCCAGCGCCGGGCTTCATCGGTCGACGTGGGCTTCCCGTGGGGCCGCCCGTCGAACTCGAGCATCGAATCGCAGCCGAGCACCAAGCGGTCGCCACCGGCACGAGCCACTGCTCGGGCCTTGTCGGCGGCCAGGCGTCCGGCAGAGCCCGCGGTGTCGGAAGGATCAACATCGTCTTCGTCGACGCCACTCACCTCGACCAGCGGTGCGAATCCAGCCTCAATCAGCAGACGCCGACGCGCCGGCGAAGCCGAGGCGAGCACAAGGGTGCGGTGGGCATGCCGGCCAGCCTACGCGGCCGGCTCCTCTGGATGGCCGGTCCGCCAAGTCGACCATCGGACTGACCAGGGAACTGGCCATGGGACCAGCCAGGGAACTGACCAAAGGACCGACCACGCAGGTAGGTGTGGGCTCATGCATGGGGGGCAGATGTCGACTCGCCGCAGATGCGCGATCCTTGTGGCATGACCGACACCGGGATCACCCTGTCGCCGACTCATGCTGACCCGCAGCTCGATGGCGATCACGAGCGCATGAGCCACATCGTCTTGGAGGGATGGACGCCCAAAAAGGGTGATTTCGTCTCGGCCGGGAACTCGGTGGTCGAGGGCATGATCAACGGGACTGCCGTCAAAGCGCTGTGCGGGAAGATCTGGGTCCCAGGCCGCAACCCCGCTCGCTACGGCATCTGCCCCACCTGCAAGGAGATCGCTGAGGGCATGGGCTGGAAGGTGCCTTCGGCCTGATCTCTGATCGGCCGCACCTGCGGGACCAACCACCTCAGGGCAGGTCGCGGATTCCTCTGCTCACCAGGTACAGGGCGAAGATCAGTTCGATGGCCACGCCGATGCGACGGCTATTGCGTGTCACCCATCTGTGGGCGGCACCAAGCGCAGGGTCGACCCGACGTCCGAGCACGGTGACGGCGAGGACGGGAAGCACCACCGGGAGCAGGGTGACGGCGACGAACATCGCGGTGGCGACCAGGCGTGCGGCGGTCCCGGCCTCGGACTCTTTGATGAGGTGTACAGCCGGCACGACCAGGACCAACGTCGAGAAGTTGACGACCATGCCAAGTGCTCCTGCTCCGACGAACCATCCCGTCGAGGCCGCATCCAGCCGCTCAGCGAGTTTCGAGTGGTGCTGCTCGCCCGAGGTCGGCCTAGGCAGTTGCGATCGAACAGCCAGGCCAAGGAGCAGGGCGGCGGCCACGAAGTAGACGATTGCCCCGGTGGTCGAGTGATGCACGTGATGGGGAGCGATGCGGGTGAGCGCGGTGGCGCACACCATGATGAAGCCGACGAGCACCAGGGTGGCCCCCAAGGCCAGGGCCCAGCCACGAGCAATGCGCTTGGTCTCGCCGGCCAAGACGAGCAGTTGCAAGGCCAACAAGGTGGGGCTGATGGCAGCACCGAGTGCGAGGGGCAGCACCGATGCAAGAAGCGAGCCCATAGGTCCAACCTAACGCCCAGGCAGGTTGCATTCTCGGTCAGGTCAGAACTCAGCCGCCCCGGGCAGGGCTCCCGTTGGTGCCCTTACGTCGCTCAGGACGTCAGGCAGGCATCATGCGCCTCAGTTCGATGCCAGTTCGCCGTGGTCACGGCAGCGGGCTCGCCATCCGCCGGGGGTAACGGTGACCGTCAGCCGGCGGCTGCACGTGGCGCAGAATCGCGGAGGATCAAGGGTGCGGTTGCAGCCCGGGCACGAGGTCGAACCGCATCCGGTGCAGTGAGGACCCTGAGTCAGCTCGGTGGCGTCGTGCCCTTCCTCGGTCATCGGGATGGTGCGCTCAACGTGATCATCTCGACCAAAGCCCCGATCAGAGGACCCCGGTCAGGGCGCCGACCGGCATACGCAGATCGGTGAGCATCTGGAGGTCTTCTTCGACGGAGCGGCCCAAGGTGGTCAGGTAGTTGCCGACGATGAGCGCATTGATTCCCGAGGTCATGCCCATGGACTGCAACTCGCGCAGGGTCACCTCGCGACCACCGGCGTAGCGCAGGATGACTCCGGGCAGCCCCAATCGGAACAGGGCAATCCAGCGGATGGCCTCCCAGGCATCGAGCGGCCGTTCGGCCCCGAGGGGCGTCCCGGGTCGGGGGTTGAGGAAATTGAGCGGGACTTCGGTGGGGTCGAGCTCTTGGAGCTGAGTGAGAAGCTCGATGCGCTGCTCGTCAGATTCGCCCATGCCGATGAGCGCTCCGCAGCAGAGCTCCATGCCGTGGTCGCGCACCAACCGGCAGGTGTCTTGACGTTCTTCCCAGGAGTGTGTGGTCACGACGTTGGGAAAGAACGAGCGTGACGTCTCAAGATTGTGGTTGTAGCGGTGGACGCCACCCTCAGCAAACCGTCGGGCCTGCTCGTCGGTAAGTAGCCCAGCACTGACGGCCACATTGAGGCCCGTCTTGTCCTGGACCAGAGGGACCAGTTCAAGGATGCGCTGCATCGTCCGCTCGTCGGGCCCGCGAATAGCCAAGACGATGCAGAACTCCGAGGCACCTGCAGCCTTGGTCTCCTCGGCTGCCCGCAGCACCTCGTCGGCATCCAAGAATGGCGTGGCCTTCACCGGGGTATCGAATCGGGACGATTGGGAGCAGAAGTGACAGTCTTCGGGACAGCCACCTGTTTTGGCAGACAAGATGCCCTCAACCTCGACCTCGGGACCACACCACGTGAGTCGCACCTGGTGGGCCAAGGCGGCCAGTGACGTCACATAACTGTCGGGCAGCGCGGCTAGCGCCGCCAACTCCTCGCCATTCAGCAGTCGTCGGTCATCGAGCAGGGCGACTTCGGCATCGTGGATGCGGGCTCGAGCCTCGGCTGGGTCAATGTCAGGACGAACGGGCTCGCCCCGGCGGGGGGCCGAGAGCGTGACGGTTGTGGTGACAGGGGTATCGGTGGGCTTGCCAGACATAGCGGCAACGGTACCCGGGTCCGGGAGGGTCAGGAAACTCGCGGTGCTTGCCTGGGCCGATCAGCCCGTGGTCTGGGGTCGTCTGACGTCGGAGCGAGGGTTCAGGTGACGAGATCGCCGAAGACCGGCGCACGCTTCTCGCGTAGAGCGGCCACGCCCTCGCGGTAGTCGAGCCCGGCCATCATGGGATCGAGCAGTGCCTCAGCGGCCCGAACCGATTCGGCAGCGCTCAGATGGAACGCCTCATAGATCTGACGCTTGGAGGTGGCCATCGAGGCCGGAGAGACCGTTGTGGCCAGCATTCGGGCGTAGTCGTAGGTGGTGTCGAGGAGTGATTCGCCCTCGACGACGGCGGTCACGAGGCCAAGAGCGTGCGCTTCGTCCGCCTCGAACGTGCGACTCGATAACAGGAGATCGAGGGCCCGGGGTAGTCCGATGAGTTTCGGCAGGAGCCAGGCCAGGCCGAAGGCGGCCGGAAGGCCGAGTCTGGCGTGGGCAGTAGTGAATTTGGCGCCTCGGGCGGCGAAACGGAGGTCGCAGTAGCACGACAGGGCGAAGCCGATGCCGGCCACCGGTCCGTTGATGGCAGCCAGTATGGGCTTGGGTATGCCGAAGTGGTACGCCAACTCGGCATCAAACTCAGGACGGACGCCATAGCCGGGCGTGGCCAGGTCTTCGGGTGCACCCGAGTCATAGGAACCCCGCTCCGCATGGCCAGCCAGGTCTTCGGACTCGGCTCCTGCGCAAAAGCCCCGTCCGGAGCCTGTCACCACGATCACCCTGATCGCCGAATCCTCGGCGGCACGCTGAAGGTGCAGCCGGTACTCGGCGTTCATCGTGGCGGTCCACGCATTGAGCCGTTCGGGCCGATGCAGGGTGATGGTGGCCACCCCGTCGGCGACCGAGTAGCGGGTGGCCTCGAGGCCACCCGCTCCCGGGTCGTTCATCTACAGATCCTGCTCAGTAGCGGTAGGCGTCGGGCTTGTACGGGCCCTCCACCGGCACGCCGATGTAGGCAGCCTGCTCAGCCGAGAGTTCGGTGAGCTTTACGCCAAGTGCGTCGAGGTGGAGGCGGGCCACCTTCTCGTCGAGATGCTTGGGCAGCACGTACACCTTGTTCTCATAGGCGGCCGTATTGGTGAACAGTTCGACCTGGGCCATCGTCTGGTTGGTGAACGAGTTCGACATCACGAAACTCGGGTGGCCGGTGGCGTTTCCGAGGTTGAGGAGCCGACCCTCGGACAGGACGATGATGGCCTTGCCGTCTTCGAACACCCACTTGTCGACTTGGGGCTTGATGTTGACCCGCTCGATGCCGGGGATGCCAGCCAGACCCACCATGTCGATCTCATTGTCGAAGTGGCCGATGTTGCCCACGATGGCCTGGTGCTTCATCCGGGCCATCTGGTCCTTGGTGATCACGTTCTTGTTGCCGGTGGTGGTGATGAAGACATCGGCCGTCTCCACAACGTCTTCCAACGTGGTGACCTGGAAGCCCTCCATGGCGGCCTGCAGGGCGCAGATCGGATCGATCTCAGTGATGATCACCCGTGCTCCTTGGCCCCGCAACGAGTCGGCCGAGCCCTTGCCGACGTCGCCGTAGCCGCAGACAACGGCCACTTTGCCCGAGAGCAAGGTGTCGGTGGCCCGGTTGATGCCGTCGACCAACGAGTGGCGGCATCCGTACTTGTTGTCGAACTTGGACTTGGTCACGGCGTCATTGACGTTGATGGCCGGGAACAGCAGTTCGCCGCTCTCTTGCATCTCGACCAAGCGGTGCACGCCGGTTGTGGTCTCTTCGGATACGCCCTTGATGCCGTTGGCGATGGAGGTCCAGCGGTTCGAGTCCTCGGCCAGGCTGCGATTGAGCAGCCTCAAGACCACCTCGAACTCTTCAGAGTCAGCGGTCGAAGGATCGGGGGCGACCCCGGCCTTCTCAAACTCGACGCCCTTGTGGACGAGCAGCGTGGCGTCGCCACCGTCGTCGAGGATCATGTTCGGACCCTCACCGTCAGGCCAGCGCAGCACCTGCTCCGTGCACCACCAGTACTCCTCGAGGGATTCACCCTTCCACGCATAGACCGGCACGCCAGCCGGCGCATCGACGGTGCCGTCAGGCCCGACCGCAACAGCAGCTGCAGCGTGGTCCTGAGTCGAGAAGATGTTGCAGCTGGCCCAACGGACCTGGGCGCCCAGGGCGACCAAGGTCTCGATGAGGACTGCCGTCTGGATGGTCATGTGCAGCGAACCGGTGATCCGGGCCCCAGCAAGAGGCTGGCTGGCTCCGAACTCGTCCCGCATGGACATGAGACCGGGCATCTCGTGCTCCGCAAGCTCGATCTCTTTACGGCCGAACTCGGCCAGTGAAAGGTCGGCGACCTTGAAGTCGTGGGTGGACTCGTTCGACATGGGACTCCTCTGTCCTGCCCGCCCCTGTGGGCGACCGGTGCTCGTCGTGGGGGCCCGACTGCCGGACCACGAACGACCCCAGCCCGGCCGGTTGGTCCGGGGCAGTGGTCGCACAGATGATGATACTGGTTGCGCTGGCAAATCCGACAGTGGTTGATGTTTCTGGCGTTGCCCAGCCGGTGCCGACTCGGTGCGAACACGGTGCCCTTGATTTCTGGAGCCTCGAAACGGTTCCTGCGCCCCAACCCGAAGCCGTCGACGAGGAACGCGACGACGAGGAACGCGACGACGAGGAAAGCGACGACCAGGAAAGCGGCGACCAGGAAAGCGACGACCACGGTGTCTTGCTCAGGAGGGACTCCAGGGTTGCGCCGGCTGTGGGCAGCGCCTGGTAGGCGACCAAGCCGCTGAGGCAGCGCAGTTGGCATGAGTACGTGCGGACCGGAGTGCATGGCGCACGTCACTACGCTGCATCTACCCGGCTCGGTCGTCGTTTGTGACGCCCGACCGGCGGTTCGAGTACTTGACCAAAAAGGTCAACTTTGCAAGGATCAGAGGCTTGACCATCTGGGCGACCTGCGCTCAGGAACGCCATCGCTGAGGAGACCACCATGCCGGAATGGGGATTCGAAACCCGCCAGATCCATTCGGGAGCCACGCCGGATCCGACGACCGGGGCCCGTGCGGTACCGATCTACCAGACGACGAGCTATACGTTCCGCGACACCGAGCACGCAGCCAACCTCTTCGGGCTGTCCGAGTTGGGCAATATCTATACCCGGATCATGAATCCGACCCAGGCAGTATTCGAGGATCGAGTCGCAGCTCTCGAGGGCGGAGTCGCTGCCGTTGCTCTGGCCAGTGGTCAGGCTGCTGAGTCGATGGCCTTGATGAACCTGGCGGAGAACGGCGGACACGTCGTGTCGTCAGCCTCGCTTTATGGCGGCACCTACAACTTGTTCCACTACACGCTGCCCAAGCTCGGCATCGACGTCACCTTCGTGGATGATCCTGACGATCTGGATGCCTGGCGGGCAGCCGTGCGGCCGAACACCAAGGCCTTCTATGCCGAGAGCCTGGGCAACCCAAAGGGCGATGTCCTCGATTTTGCCGGCGTGTCGGCCATCGCTCATGAGCACCAGGTTCCCTTGGTCGTCGACAACACGCTGGCCAGTCCCTACCTCTGTAACCCTTTGGCTCATGGGGCGGACATCGTTGTCCACTCGGCCACCAAGTTCATCGGCGGACACGGCACCTCCATCGGCGGCGTCGTCGTTGATGGTGGGACCTTCGACTACGAGGGAAGTGGCAAGTTCCCGGGCTTCACCGAGCCCGACCCGAGCTACCACGGACTCGTGTTCGGGCAGTTGCCTGAGCCGCTCTTTCCTGCTCGCTATGCCCTCAAGATTCGCCTGCAGTACCTGCGCGACATTGGGGCTGCCGTGACCCCGTTCAACTCGTTCCTCTTCTTGCAAGGCCTGGAGACCCTCAGTCTTCGCATGGAGCGCCACGTGGCCAATGCCACTGCGGTCGCCGAGTGGCTCGAGTCGCGCGACGAGGTGGACTGGGTGGCCTACTCAGGTCTGGAGTCGAGTCCCTGGCACGCTCGTCAGCAGCAGTATTTGCCCAAGGGCGGCGGAGCCATCGTGGCCTTCGGTATCGATGGTGGCGCCGAGGCTGGCCGTAAGTTCATCGAGGGCCTCGAGCTCTTCAGCCACCTGGCCAACGTGGGTGATGTCCGCAGTCTGGCCATCCACCCGGCGTCCACTACGCACTCGCAGCTGACCGAAGCCGAGCAGGTCTCGACCGGTGTAACTCCGGACTTGGTCCGCCTCTGCGTCGGCCTGGAGTCGCTTGAGGACATCCTGGCGGACCTCGAAGCTGGATTCCGAGCGGCACGAGGCGCGTGAGGATCCCAGGACCGGGACGAGCATGGCAGCCCGGTGATGAGCCGGGTCAGCGGCGTTTCGCCGCTGTGGCGACGCTCGACGGTCCTGGCCTGGCCATGGAACTTGGCGAGGTCCTGCCTGAGGTCACGGTGGCCTATGAGACGTGGGGCACCCTCGATGACGACCGGTCCAATGCAGTTCTGGTACTGCATGCCCTGACGGGTGACTCCCACGCCGCAGGCCCGGCGGGACCTGGTCATCCTTCCCCGGGCTGGTGGAACCGGATCATCGGGCCGGGGCTGGCCATAGACACCGATCGGTACTTCGTGGTCAGCCCGAACGTGCTCGGCGGCTGTCAAGGCACTACCGGACCGTCGTCACTGGCCCCTGATGGCAAACCTTGGGGATCTCGCTTCCCTCGCCTGACCATTCGGGATCAAGTCTCTGCAGAAGTGGCGCTGGCCAACCAACTCGGGATCGACCGGTGGGCGGGTGTGGTCGGGGGCTCCATGGGAGGCATGAGGGTCCTCGAATGGTGCGTCGGTCATCCCGACCGCGTGGCCCGCGCCGCGATGTTTGCCATGGGGGTGGCAGCTACCGCCGACCAGATCGCCTTCTGTGGCGTGCAACGCCGGGCAATCTGTGGCGATCCGGCGTTTGCCGATGGTGACTACTACGACACTGGAGCCAGTCCAGACGAAGGTCTGGCGCTTGCCCGTTCGATCGGTCAGATCAGTTACCGGACCGGCGAGGAGTTCGCCGATCGATTCGGTCGGAGCCCCCAAGGTGACGAGGACCCACTGCGCGGTGGCCGGTTCGCCGTCGAGTCCTACCTCGAATATCAAGGATCCAAGCTGCTCACACGCTTCGACGCCAACTCGTATCTGGTCCTCAGCGAGGCCATGAACGGTCACGATGTCGGACGAGACCGCGGGGGCGTTGAGGCCGCCTTGTCTCGGGTGACAGCCCAGGTGGCGGTGGCCGGCATCGATACCGATCGCCTCTATCCCTTGGCCCTGCAGCGTGAGTTGGCCGGACTGTTGCCGGGTCGTCCACAGTGCACGGTCATCAGGTCCGAGTTCGGCCATGACGGATTCCTGCTCGAAGACGAGCAGGTCGCCAAGGTCATCCGTACCGCTCTGGCGCCCTGAAGCAGGGCCGTCGGTGGACGGCCCACGATCGACTCGGTTGCTCCGCTTCCTGCCTTGAGGCCCGTCTACTGAACGGCTGACTCGGTCACTGTGCTCTTCGGGCCTGAGTACCACTTCTTCACGGATAGATGCCAGTAGGCCCAGAGCAAGATGACGGCTGTCGGGACGACCAGGATCGTGTAGTTCACGTACTTCCATGCGAAGCCTGTCTCCCACGGGACACCGAGATTGGATGTCGGCATGAAGGCCATGACGGTCACCAGGATCGTGTCCACCAGGGCGATCGTTGCCAGCAACTTGTACTTGCCGCCAAGGTTCCAGGTCCCGGGCACGAAGGCATCTCCCATCCGCAGGCGATGCCAGATCGGGATGGCGAAGCACCAGTAAAGACCGATGACGCCGATGGAGACCACGGCGTAGAAGGCCACGGGGATGGGAGTGCCGCCGATGTCGACCTTGATCAAGGCCGGCGCCGTGAGGATGATGCCGATCACCATGGTGAGGATGACGCCATGGACAGGCACCTTCTTGGCGCTCAACTTCGACCAGTAGGCGTGGCCCGGCACTGCTCCATCGCGGCTGAAGGCGAAGAGCATCCTCGAGCAGCTGGTCATGCACGCCATGGCACAGAAGAACTGGCCAACAGCGGAGATGAGCAGGACGGTGGCCCCCCAATGCGACGACAGCGCCTGGGCGAAGATCACGGCGACCCCACCGCCACCGCTGGTCACCTTGGCTTCGTTCTGGACGGCGAAGAGGAAGGCCAGAAGGAGGATCCACCCACCGATGGCCGAGTAGAAGATCGACCGCCACATGCCCTTGGCGGCAGTGTTTCCTGCCTCCTTGGTCTCCTCGGAGAGGTGAGCTGAGGCGTCATAGCCGGTGATCGTGTACTGGGTCAGCAGGCCTCCGATAGGGAGCACGACGACCAAGAATCCGAGCCCATGGGTCTTGCCTCCGAAGAAACCGGTGTTGTTGATCGTGGAGGTGAAGACCATGGATGCACTGGCGTGGTGGGCTGGCACAAGGATCAGGATCAAGATGACAGCCGCCGCCCCAACCACGTGCCACCAGACCGACACGTTGTTGATCCATGCCAGCAGATGGCTCGAAAAGATGTTGACCACAGCGGCAATGCTCAAGATGACGATGAAGTAGATGAAAATCGTGTTGAGGTTGCCCGAGTGGTAGCTGGTGGAAAAGAAGCCCAAGGTGAGGTCGAAGAACGTGGCACATCCGTAGGCCACGGAAGCCACGATGGCCAAGAGGCCGATCAGGTTGAGCCAGCCGGTGTAGTAGCCAGCCTTGGCGCCACCGAGTCGCGCTGCCCACCAGTAGACGCCTCCCGACGTCGGGAATGCCGAGACGAGCTCGGCCATGCAGAGGCCGATACAGAGGATCATCGCGGCCAGGACGGGCCATCCCCATGCGATAGCGGCCGGTCCGCCTCCGTTCCAACCACTCGAGAAGGTGGTGAAGCAGCCAGCCAAGATGGAGATGATCGAGAACGAGATGGCGAAGTTCGAGAAGCCGGACCAGGACCGATGGAGCTCTTGTCGGTAGCCGAGTGCGGCAAGGTGCTCCTCGTCACTGCGGTAGTGGAGGTGCATGGCACCAGGGTCGTCGAGTTCGAATCCTTCTGGCATGCTCGCTACCTTGCCCCTGTGGTGCCTCGAGTTCAAGGATGGTGTCGGCGTCGACGAGATCCGATCAGGGGCTCAGCGCAGCTCGTTGGATCGGTGCATGCGGGACGACAAGCGCACCGACTGAGGTTTGGGTGCGGCCGTGGCCAGCTGTCCGCAGGCAGCGTCGATATCACTGCCCCTGGTGACACGGACGGTGGCATTGGCGCCAAGGTCGGTCAGCATCCGACGGAAACGTCGCACGCCTTCGGGAGGGGTGCCCAAGACGCCGTAGCCGGGGGTCGGGTTGAGGGGGATCAGGTTGATGTGTGCCCCGAGGGGCCTGGCATAGGCCGCCAGCTCGGCTGCATCTGAAGCTCGGTCGTTCACTCCGGCGATCAATGCCCACTCGAAGGAGAGTCGCCGCCCCGACGCTTGCACGTAGCCCTGGCATGCCTCGGCCAGGACGGTGAGCGGGTAGCGGCGGTTGATGGGAAGGAGGCGGTCACGCAACTCGTCGTTGGCGGCGTGGAGCGACACCGCCAAGTTCACGGGTAGGTCCTCCCCGGCCAGGCGTCGAATGCCGGGGACCAGGCCGACCGTAGACAGGGTGAGGTGGCGGGCGGACAGCCCCATATCTCCATGGAGCCGCACGATCGCTCCCCAGACCCGGTCGTAGTTGGCCAACGGTTCGCCCATGCCCATGAAGACGACTCGCGACAGCCGCCGCGGTCGGGCGGCCCGCATGGCCTCAGCAACCTGTTCGACGATCTCCCCGGTGGTCAACTGCCGGGTGAACCCGGCTTGGCCGGTTGCGCAGAACTGGCAGTCCATGGCACAACCCGCTTGGGTCGAGACGCAGACGGTCGACCGGTCGGGATAGTGCATGAGGACGGTTTCGATCCGCGCCCCGTCGTGGAGGTCGAAGCGCCACTTGATCGTCTCGCCTTCGTCACCTTCTCTCCGGTCGGCCTCGGTGAGTGATGGTGCGAGCACTTCCTCGAGGTGGGTTCGTAGGGCAACGGGTAGTTCGGTCATCTCGGCCGGCTGCAGTACACGGGTGTGCAGGCCATCCCACACCTGGCGGACCCGGTAGGAGGGCTCGTGGGCCAAGAGCCCGGCCATCTCCTCTCGGCTCAACTCATAGGGGCCGGGCATGTCAGCGCATCCGCACGATGAGGCCTGCGGGCAGATCGTCGTCAGCGAACACGCCCTGGATGGCCACCGGGAGCAGGTCGCCAACTGGGCCAGCCGTGCTCGTGTCGTCGCCGACATGTGGTGGGGAGACCATCACCTAAAGAGTATCGGCCCAGAGTGTGGCTCTGGCCTGCCCAGCGAGCAGCCGATCAACGTGCGGTAAGTGAGGGAGCGGGCCAGGGCGCCCTGACAACGCTCGGGCATGGGTCGTCACCTTTGACCCACGCGCAAGCGCTCCCTGAGGGAGCGAAGCGTCCCCTTCTGCCACGTTGCCGATGTCGTGACGACCAGCACAAGGCTGCATCGCTCAGGCGACCCGAGTGGGCGTAGATCCGGAGGCATTCGGGAGTTCTCATGTGGTCGATGCAACCGAGTCTGTAGCGTTGCCGTGGTCGGGCGAGTGCCCGGATGGAGGGTCGAGAGCATCGTGGGTGAGGCGCGGGGACAGCAACTCCTGGAGCAGGCCCGATGGCATGCGGCATGGGATCGGCCGGGCTTGGTGGCTTTCCTGGGCCGACCTCGGAACTTGCGGGCCATCTCGAGCTACTTGATTGGCCTGCCGACCGTCGTTATGGAAGTCGACGACGACCCGGTGGGCAAGGTGCTCGGCCGAACCTACGGTCGTGCTGGCGTACTGACCCCTGCACGGTTCGGCGCTTGGTGTCTGCCACTCCCGGCGACGATGTCGCAGTACTTGGCTGGCTCGAGCCGTAAGACCCTGCGCAAGTCGGTGAACAGGGCGCGACGAGAAGGCATCACCACCCGTCGTCTGGTCCCCGAGGAGATTCGGGCCACCTTCGAGCACGTCTGTCGCCGGCGGGGGTGGCGTCACGAGACCGTGCTCGAGACGATCGCGTCGTTCGGCGTGCCCATGGAAGACCTGGTCGGGGTCGTGGCCATCGATGCCGATGGAAGCATCGAAGCTCTTGAACTCGTCTTGGTAAGTGGGTCCTCGGCTCTGGCCTCGTGGTCGATGTCGGTCGCCGGTGGCCTGAGCCGGTGGGCGGTGTGGGCAACGACCGTCGAGGTCTGTCTGGCGTTGGGGGTGGCCACCGTCACCGTGACCGGTGACCACTACTTCGCCCGGAGGATCGGGTTCGAACGAGCCAATCTCCGAGTGGTCCGACGTCGACACGGATCCCCCAACCATTCGTGAGGGCCCAGAAGCGGACTCGAACCGCTCATCAGTCGATGGTGAGCCGGCGATTACGGCAAAGGGAACGGCCCGCAGGACGTTGCCTCGTAGTTAGCCCATCTGGGGGTGGCTCAGATACTCGCGGAGACGAAGTGCACGTCGCTGGGTGAGGGCAGCGGCATATCGGGTACTCCACGTCCACAGCCAGATCGAGACCGGTGCTACGGCGAGGACCGACACTGCCAAGATGAGGTCGCGGAAGTGGTGGTGGGGAACGTCGCTGTCTCTCCAAGCGATGAGCGCTGGGAACATGGCTAGGTAGCCGAAGACCGGCACGAGTCCGTAGGGCAAGACCAACAAGACCCCCCAGCGAAGCCACTTGCGGGTCCACGGAAGGGACAGGTCCCAGCGTTGCCGCAGGCCGAGAGGGTGGTAGGGCCACAGGATCCCCACCCACGAGGAGAAGCCCAGAGAGCACAGCGGCACGGTGATCACCCAGGCCGCGACGAAGAACAAGGCGATCCACCGGCCCGTTGATGTCGCCACGATGAGGGCGGTGACGAAGGCGACAGGGGAGATCAACGTCCACAGCACCAGGTGTTTGGCGCGAAGTAATCGGGTCAGCATGGTCGGGTCGTCAAGGGCAGCAAGAATCCGCAGCGCATCAGGGGCGTACTCATTTGTGGCAGGAACGTCCGACACCATCCAGGACGCCAGGACCATGGGGAAGAAGAACAACTCGTTGACATTGAAGAACAACGAGAAGAGGTCTCGAGGGGACCAGAACCACAGCACGGCGGTCAAGACGGCGTTAGCCAGCAGGGTGGAAGGAACCGAGAACGGATACCGGAATGCTCGGTCGAACTGCAGCCTGTACGCCTCAGCGAGACTTCGCGGCAGATAGGCGTCGCTCGAGCGATCGGGATCGTTGGAGTGCATCGTGGTGTTGCTCAAGGTGTACTCGGTCTTGATTCCTGATCCGATGAGACTGGAATCATAACGGCCAGCCCATCGTCGAGAATCCCTTGCGCCGACCTGAGCATGATGCGTCTCGATGGTGAGACAATTGGATCTAGTTCGAGATAGAGGAAAGCCGAGGAAGTTGTCGTGACAGATCAATCACCGCCGTGGCCGAAGAAGGGACCTGCTTCCTACTTCCCGTCGATTGAGGCGAAGTACGGCAGGTCGATTGCCGAATGGCAGAAGATCATCGCCGACTGTGGGATCGAGAAGCACATGGCGATCGTCAACTACCTCAAGTCCGAACACGAACTGGGGCACGGGCACGCCAACGCGCTTGTCCATTGGACACTGGCGGGGAACACTGCGGCACCGTGAGGCACGAGGGGGCGCGTGGCAACTGAGACGTTGTTCCTCGTTGCCGGCAAGCATCTGGGCCCTGGTCGGCGAAGCGGCAAAACCGGATTCGCCGAGGTGCACTCCCTCGCTGGAAGCGAACCCCGTACTGGACTTGTTGCGGTGCCGACGCGGCTTTGAAGCCAGAGGTCGCGGCCTGGATCGATCTGGGCGTTGCTCACCACTCGACATCATCAACGACTGCCTGGGCGACGTTGCCCGTCATCGTCGCCACATCGCCTTACCGGGGTGGCAGATCCTGGGCCCTGCCGTGAATCAAGCAGACCTGTGGCGCACCAGGCTTCGCTTGGGCCACGGTCAACGATGCCTGAGCTGGGTCCACGGCAACGACTGAGACGCCCCGGAAAGATAGAAGAGTCGCCGAGTATCCAGTTCCGCATCCGACGTCGAGGACACTCGTTGCCCCGAACTCCTCGAAAAGTTCCGCGTACACCACGAGGTCCGCGTGATCTGGGTCAAGGAGGTCCTACAGGGTCGCGAGCAGCTTGTCTTCGAACAGCGCATGGGGCTGCAGACGGATCATCTGATTTCACAGGAGCGCACTGGCCCTAGCGGAGTCTGATTGCTTGGATTCCTAGGCTGGCGTCCTGCCGCGAGTGCAGCATGGGACAAAAGGGTTTCTTGCGGGGGTTCCCAAGGACGCCGATTCTTCGGCGGGTAGACAGCATTTGCCGTCACTGACCGGAGAATATCGACATGGCTCGACGGTTGAGCGAAGAGGTGGCGCGCTTCATCCAGGCGGACACGGCCGCCCGGGGCTTCGAGCCGATCTGCACGGAGTGCGGATGATCGATGGCATGGCCAAACGTCAGGCGACATCACTTGCGAACCGTGAACTCACTCGTGCGAACAACACCTTTGTGTGGCGGTGCCGTAGGGCGGTGATCACGACGATGAGGAGGTTCGAAGTAATGGTAACGACCATCGAAATCGCCGCTCCGGTGTCGTGGTGGTAGCCGTAGTAGT
>CAIQOJ010000103.1 GCA_903873395.1 uncultured Acidimicrobiaceae bacterium | reverse complement strand
GGGGAGTTACTGCCTTTCGACCCGGTACCCCACGGACCGCTTGGTCCATTGAACGAATAGGAGCAGCACATGAGTGGTACGTTCACCGTCCCCGCACCGGGGAGTCTTGACGCAGTGAATCCGGCTGTCCGCACCGAATCCCGGTTGGACAGCCACCGAGACCAATTCCGGTTGTTCGTCGTCGAACTCTCCGACGATGTCGGCCAAAGGCGGAACCCGGAACTTCCGAACGTACTTATCGAGGTGACTGATCGTGACCATCACGAGCGGTTCGCCGAACTCAAGCGGTCGAAGTGGAAGCGCAATGCCGACATAGCGAACTACGGGCTCAAGGTGAGGGACGATCTTGCTCCTGCCGCCACATGGTCAACACGGCACGAGGCTCGGCAGGCCAAACGGGCACTGGCCGCAGAGATGAACCGGAGCGGTATCACCGTCATGGGATTCCATGCCACCTGGCGCGTTTACGTGATCGAGCTGTCCGACGACACCGGCCAGAGGAAGAACCCCGAGTACCCGTGGGTCTATGTCGGCGAGACGTCGCATTCGATCGAACACCGCTACGACCAGCACACCAGCGCCTACCGGAACAAGTACGGACCGGTCTTCAACAAGGACGTCTATCGCCACGCCGTGGGACTGCGCCCCGACCTCTACGCCGATGAGCCGGAACTACACAGCAAGGAGGAGTCTGAAGATGCGGAGCGAGCTGTCATCGACCGTCTGCGCTCGATCGGCTACTCGGTGAAGGGTGGCCACAAGTCCCGATGACTCGGTCGGGAGGTACCTTCGCACACTCGACACCTGTCCACTCACCGGCTATTCGTCTCACCGCCACAAACGCTGCGCAGAGTGTCTCGTCCAACTCGACCGACCGACCCAACTCTAGGAATCGAGGTACCGATGTTCCCGCCCGTCAATCCTGAATCAGTTGTCATCGACTCAACGTTCGACGCCTGGAAGAAGGCGCCCGGGACCTTCTCGAAGCGAGAGTGCTACCGAGCCAGCTTCCTGATGGCAGCCCTGGTCGACCGGACTGATGTCACGATCACCCACTGCCACCTCGATATTCACGATCGGCCGAAGCTGGTTCTCGAGTACCTCGGCGCAGAGCACGTCACCCTCTTCATCGACGGCGGCAAGGACCAGACCAACGTCATGATCAAGGCAAAGTCACTTGAAGCTCTCGCCGCCGGGCTCGAGCTGGTTAGCTTCTGCTTCGAGCAACCGGAGGCTGCGTAAATGACCCTGGTGGCCCGCCTGAGCCAAGATGGCCTGATCGCCACCCACGAAAGCCGTGGCGAACCTCCGCTGTGCGCAGGCTCGTAGCCGTCAGCCAGCGTGCCCTCCGTCCGCCCGCTCGATTGCGAGTGTGATCGGACGACTGGTCATCACCCGTACGCCGGGCAGCCTCGCCAGCAGTGCACAGACGAAGCTTGAGCGGTGCACCCGCAAGTCATTCAGGAGCGTCACGTTGGTGAGTGTCCGGTGGGCAACCAACCAGTCCCACGCCAGCTGCACCATCCGGGGCTCGACCAGTTTGGGGGCTCCTTCCTGGGCGGAACGTTTCGTTTCTACCCAGATGCCCGATTGGGTCATCTCGAAGATCCGATTGGCTGCTCCGGTACCAAGGGTGTCGATCACGTCTCCGGCCCGCACCTCGTTGGAAAGCAAGCGCCAGAGGTCCGGCTCGATCAGGTCGGGTGACTCCTCACCGGTCGGGTTCCAGTCCTGAGATCGCTCATGGCTCCAGAGTTCCTCAGCAAATGACCAGAGCGAGGTGAACACGGGCTCGGAGGTCTGCCCGCTCACGGAGGTGGCGACCTCGACATTGCAGAAGAGTCCGCTCGTCAGGTTGGCCGACCCCACCACAGCGCGTGAGGACGACCCCGCCTTGGCCAGGTACAGCTTCGGGTGATACGTCCCCCGGGACCAGTTGAGGACCCTGGTATTCACGCCTCGTTGGTGGGCCAAGCTGAGCGCAGCCATGGTTCTTTTTCGATCGAAAACGGACGTCACCAAGAGGCGGCAGGCGGGACCAAGCGCCGCCAGCTGCGCATCCAGGAGCTGGATACCGCGGGTATCCACGAACGCTGTGGCCAGGATCGCCTCGTCGGCGCCGTCCAGCGTGCCACGCACTGCCTGGAGTAGGTCGGAATCGGGCCTCGTGGAGACCATGGTGACTTCGGCTTCCGTGGGCACAGCGTCAGCCTGCTTCGCGGAACTGCTGGTAGCGCTCGTCGAGGAACTCCGGACGTGGCTTGTCAACTGGACGCCGAGGGATGAGCAACTGCTGTTTGTCGCAGGCCTGCAGCCCGTAACGCAGCATGGGACCGTCAACCTCTTCGAGGATGTCCGAACGGACTTCGACCTGCAGGTCGGGGCGGATACCGAGGATGTTTCTATCGAACGCGGCGTGGTGGATCTTGCAGAGTGCGAGCCCGTTGGGCACGATCGGCTCACCGCGGGGGTGGACATCCGGCAGGATGTGGGCGGCATCGAGGAGTTCCGTGTGCTTGAGCCGACAGATGGCACACGACGACCGATAGGCGACCAGGACCTTTTGGCGAAACTGGGCCTGGTGTACTCGAACAAGACGTTCCTGGGTGATGTATTCACGTCTCGCTTCGGTGCCGACTTCGAGCAGGTCGTAGCCACCCTTCACCTGCTCGGCATCGAAGCCGACGGTGAATGTGAGCGACCCGGGGTCGTCGGCGACCACGAAGGAAGGCCACACCGGGAAGTACTGCCCCACGGCGATTCCCCAGAAGTAGATGAGCGGCAGGTTCTCGACCATCGCCCGCCGCAGACCGGCATTCTCTCGATGGTTGATGTCCGAACCCCGGTACTTGTACCGCAGGAGGTGGTCGTCGCTGATCTGGTCGTCGTAGGGACGAACCTTGCCTGGCTTGGGCGGGGCAGTGGTGATCGAAAGAGGGACAGATCCTCCCCGAGGGATGAAGATCCCCTGTGGACCCATCACTCGAACTCGGCCTGACGAGAAGGGAAAGCCCTTCTGGATCGCGGCGAATGGGACGACATCGCCGTAGGTGTTTCGCAAGTCGCCCAGCCAGGTGAACGCAGCCAAACGCATCAGGCTGTCGGTATCGCTCTTCATTGAATTCGAACAGTAGATGACGCGTCGACTGCGATCTGGTGTCTTCGCTGTCGAGCCAGTCGGAGTTGCCGGGGCGCCTGTCCTTCGCGACTGGCGAGAGCGCTCGTCAAACAGTCCTCTGAGATGCGTGAACGTGAGTCTGGATATTGATCACTCCCCTCAAGGCGTAGATGCCGTCCTTGGGTTTGCCCAGACTCCGGTTGATCGTCGTTGACGCGTCGGTCATTTCGCCCGCTCTGGCCGACGATGCCACCGATGGCGCCCGCGAACGCCTTCGGGGTGAGCGTCTCGCGGCGTCGGAGCTGTTCGATCTTGACGTCGTTGCTGTTATCCGGAAGGCGCCTTTCGCTGGACTGCTTGATGAACGCCGAGCAGCCATTGCCGTCGCAGACCTCGCAGACCTCGATCTCCAGCGAGTCAGCCACCGACCATTCGTGGCTCGGATCTGGGAGCTGCGGGCAAACCTCACCCCCTACGACGCGGCATATGTGGCCTTGGCCGAGATGGCCGAGGCGACCCTCGTGACCGCAGACCGTCGTTTGGCACAAGCCCCAGGCCCGCGGTGTCAGATCGAGTGCCTCGGTTGATGATCGCCACGTACTCGGTAAGAGGCGTGCCACTGGCGATGAGTGGCAGGAGGCACCGCAGAAGGAGGCAAGGGGGCAGTGTCGGCCGCCGTCGCCTGTGACAACCGGACCGACGTCCCCTGTGGCAACCCGACCGGGTATCGCCGGCAAGCACACCAGAACCTGATGCTGGTGACAACCGAGACACGGGCTATCAGGTGGCGATTGCTCCATTGAGCTCGCCCCGGACGGCTCCGTTACTCCGTCTGCCATGAGGGTTTCCTCAACATCGCCTGGGCTCGTTTCACCGAGGACGGAGTGTCGACCCTCTACGATCTCGCCATGAACCGAGCCGAAGCCCGCTTCCTCGAACTGCTCCCACTGGCCATGGGGGCGATCTGCCTGGCGTTCGGACTGACGGTCCGATCCGGAGGTCCGTCGTCCTACGACTTCACGGCGGGCACCGTGGTGGTTTCCTTGACGGCCATCTGTATCGCCCTGTTCTGCACGGCTGCGACCATCATCCAGCAGCTGATCGGTCGATATTCCACATTCTTCCTCTACGCCCTGCCCGGACTCGGCTACACCACGGCGGCCGGCACGATCGTCGCCGGTGTGGCGATCGTCACAGGTTCGTCATCAGCCGACCATTTCGTGGCCGGCCACGTGGTCATCGGCGTCGGGCTGATCGTCGCCTGCGTGTCGACGGTGGCCACCGCCTCCACCCGGTTTCTCCTGATCCCGCGCAACGCCCATTCGGGGAACGACCAGCGGATCGCCGAAGGGTTCACCGTGACCGGTGAGCGTCTTCTCATCGCTCTACCTGTGCTCTGCACATTGGTCGGACTTGTTCTCGCCATCTCGTTGATGGCTGATGGCTCAGTGACGTCCCACTTCGTGGCCGGCCACGTTCTGATGGGGCTCACGATCATCTGCGCGGCACTCATCACCTTGGTGGTCAGCATCGCCAGGCAGGTTTCGAACTCCTACACGGCCCGAGAGCGCCAGATGTGGCCGTGGGTCGTCGTGGTGGCCGGGTCGGTCAATCTGGTCTGGGGGATCGTGCTCGTGACCTCGAGTTCGAAGGGCGAGACACCCGGCTGGGTCATGATCGGCCTGGCCCTGGTGTGCTTCTCCATCCTCTCCAAGGTCCTTCTGTTGGCCGTCGGGTGGCGCCGCCACTTCGACTTGGCCCATCGCATTCCCCTCATCCCGGTCCTCACGGCGATGATCTGCTTCATCCTGTCGGCGTTCTTGTTCCAGTCATCGACAGCCAATGCCAATCTGGCCGTTCCCGCCCGGGTGCTGGTCGGCCTCGGTTCCGTGTGCTTCACCCTCTTCTCCATCGTGTCGATCTTGGAGAGCGGGACCAGCGACGGCGGCTGACCCTGTGGTTGGCGACTGTCGGTCAGACGGTGCCGTAGGTCGTGCTGCGATCGGTGGCGCGGGCACCGCTCGCTCGCAGTTCGCCGGCGACCGCCACCATGTCGGCGCAGAGTTCGTCAGCGATCCGCTCATGGCCGGCATGCACGGTGGCGTGCAAGCTGTCCGGCGGTGATTGACGGTCGAAGAACCAACCACCTCGATCGGCCAGAGCCTCCCCCAGAGCGAAGGTGTCGATGCCTCCCGGACCGTCCTGGCCACCGAAGGCAAACACTGTGGCATCTGGCTTCCCTCGCAACACCAGGCCGGGAGTCGAGTCGATACAGGACTTGATGGCGGTAGCTGCCTGATGGGTTGCCGCCGCCAACCGCAGATAGCCGTCTTCGCCCAAGTAGTGCAGAACGGCCCAACCGGCAGCGATGGGTCCCGCCGGTCGGGTCCCCGCCATGGCCGGCGAGCCGTAGAGGCCGCCCAGCCAGTTGCTCGTCACGAACGGCTGCAGGCGACCCAGCTCGGCGTTGCGATAGAGGATGACCGACACCCCTTTGGAGGCATAGCCGTACTTGTGCAGATCGGCCGAGATCGAGGTGACCCCGGGCACCGACAGGTCCCACGGCTTGGTGATGTGGCCCAACGTGACCAGGAACGGCAGGATGAAGCCACCGAGACAGGCATCGACGTGGCAGAGCACACCCCGTTCACCAGCCAATGCTCCCAACTGAGGGATGGGGTCGATGACGCCTTGGGGATAGGAGGGGGCGGAGCCGACCACCAGCACGGTGCGATCATCCATCGCCTCCGCCATGGCATCGACATCGGCAGCTCCATCTGGTCCCACCGGCACCCGACGGGCCTCGACATCGAACCAGTGTGCGCCCTTGTCGAAGGCGGCATGGGCGCTGGTGGCCAGCACCATGTTGGGCTGATCGATGCCGCGGATGCTCCTGCCCCAGTCCCGAGCCGTTCGGGTGGCTTGCAGCAGGGACTCTGTCCCTCCCGAGGTCAGATAACCCCGGACACCGCTGCGCTCGTCTTCGGGAAGGGCGTCGCCCCCCAAGAGCCCTGTCGTGATGGTCACGATGTCGTGCTGCATCCAGCCCAAACTCGGGAAGACCAGGGTGTTGAGCGCGTTCTCGGCCGTATACAGACCCGACGCGCGGGACAAGAGATCGGCCACGTCGTCACCGGCGGTGTAGACGAGGCTGAAGACCCGACCGCCTCGCCAGTCGCGGTCCTCGTGACGCAGCGACTCCATCTGGCTGACCACCTCATCAGCGTCCATGCCGCGGACCGGTAGTCGATTATCTGGAAAGCCTTCGATTCCCACACCCTGAGCGTAGGTGCTGATCGACCGGGAAGCTTGGTCTCCTCAGTCGACCCCTGAGGTCAGCTCGTTGGCGTGTAGATCAGGCAGCCGTCGTCGAGATCGACAGTGGGGAGCACGTCACGCTCAGCCCAGTAGTCCAGGCTGAGTTGCCATTCAGGCAGCGAGCCTGACCGGGGCACGTAGTTGACGGCTCGCTGCAGATAGCCCGGGCTGAACTCCGATGGGTCGACATAGGGACCCAGCTCCATGTCTGCATCCTCGGGACGCAGGCGAGGGACGACGCTGGAGGCGCCCACCTCGTCCATGTGGGCCAACAGCCGACAGATGTAGTCGCTCACCATCTCGACTCGCATGGTCCAGCTCAGCCGCAAGGCCCCGAAGGTCCAGCCCATGTTGGGCACGTCGGTGAACAAGATGCCTCGATAGGTGACCGTTCGAGCGAAGTCGACCTTGTCACCGTCGACAGTGAAGTCGACCTCACCGAAGACTGTCAGGTCGAACCCGGTGGCCGTCACGACCACGTCGGCCTCGATGAGTTGACCGCCCTTGGTGCGCACTCCCTCTGGGGTGAACCGATCGATGTCATCGGTCACCATGGTGACGGTGCCTGCGCTGATGGCGGCAAAGAGGTCACCGTTGAGAATTCGGCAGATCCGCTGGTCAGCCGGCTGATGTCGGGGGGTGAAGTGAGTCTCGACGTCGTAACCCTCGGGCAGCTGCCCAGTGACGATACCGATCAGTCCGGCCTTGGTGGCGTCAGGGAACGACTTGGCCAGGTTGGTGATGTTCTCCATGTCGGCAGCGGCCTTGCGACGGAGAATCTCGTGGGTCCATTCCGCCGGCACGTCGAGTCCGCGGAGCTGGTCAGCGAGCTCGTCAGAGTTGGGACTCTGGAAGAAGTAGGTGGGCGAGCGCTGGAGCATCGTCACATGCGCGCACTCGTCGGCAATGGCTGGGACCAGCGTGGCTGCCGTCGCTCCAGAACCGATCACCACCACTCGCTTACCTTCGAGATCGGCGTCGGCCGGCCAGTGCTGAGGGTGGATCCATCGCCCGGTGAACTCCTCCGCACCTGGCCAACTCGGGATGTGGGGCTGGTCGTGGCGGTAGTAGCCGTGGCACATCCACAGGAACGAGGCGGTCAGCATGACGATCTCGTCAGTGTCCGTGCGCTGTGCCGTCACGGTCCACCGCTGGTCGTCACTCGACCACGCAGCACCGACTACCCGGTGGCGGTAGCGGATGCGATCCGTCAGACCTTCCTCGGCTACCACCTCGGCCAGATAGGCGTAGATGTCGGCCCCGGCGGCATAGGGAGCCCCGGTCCATGGCTTGTAGCTGTAACCCAGGGTGAAGAGCTCGGTATCCGAGCGCACCCCAGGAAAGGTGTGGGTCAGCCACGTGCCGCCAAGGTCGTCAAGGGCATCGAGGACCACAAACGACCGTCCGGGCTGCTGGGTGGCCAGATGGTGGGCAGCATCAATACCGGAGATTCCCGCCCCCACGACAAGTACGTCGACGTGCTCCAACCCTGCCCCTGATGCATCGATATCCATGGGCAAACTGTGCCACAGCGAGCAGTGCTGTCGTCCCGACCACAACCTGGGCGTTCACCCCTGCCCGGCGGATCAAGCCTGGTGCGGGGTCGGCTAGGTCAGTTCAGGTGCGTCGTCCGAGTCGTAACGATGATTGCCTGACCGCTCGACGACGAGCAGGGCTTGGCGGATGCTGATGCTGGCGTTGTGGATCTGGACGAGCACCTCGAGACGGTCGAATGCTGGCGCTTCCTCCCCCATCTCGCCAGCCAACGTCGATGCCTCACCGAGCAGATCCACGGCCCCCGACAGCAGTGCGTGCATCGCGGCAT
>CAIQOJ010000102.1 GCA_903873395.1 uncultured Acidimicrobiaceae bacterium | reverse complement strand
TCTTCCGCCATCACCACGGTGGTGACGATGACATCGTTGACCCCCGACAACGGCGAGACGGCGGCATGGATCCGGGCAAGCAACTCGTCAGCCTGGGGGTAGTGGGCAACGGGCAGCGCGACCTCGACGGTCACCGTCTTGCGGCGCGTGGCAATGGGGCCGACCATGCCGAGTTCGCCCAGCGGGCGACGCAACTCGGGGTCAAGCACGGCGCTGACGGCTGCAGCAACCTGGGTCTCGTCGATGGACATGGGGGTCTCCTGAGGGATTCCGGGGGTAGTCGGTAGACTACGGGACGTGCAGCACGATCCGGACAGCCAGTTTGCTGCTGCCGTCACCGCGGTGACGTCAGCCTTCGGCGACCCGACTCGGCGGGAGATCTACCTCTTCATCCGAGCGAACCCTGGAGCAACGGCTTCCGAGGTGGCCACTCGGTTCTCGGTCCACCCCAACGTGGCACGCCACCACCTCGAGCGCCTGGCCGCTGGTGGCTACGTGGAAGTGACCATGGAACGTCCCGCAGGGGCGGGCACCGGAGCCGGCCGCCCGTCCAAGCGGTTCCGGGTCATCGGCGACGACCCCACGCTCGACTTCCTCACCCGCCGAGATGACCTGCTCGTCCTCCTCCTCCAAGAAGCACTCCACCTCCTGGGCCCACAAACTGCCGAAGCCATGGCCGAGCGAGTCGGCGAGGACTACGGCCGGACCCTGGCTGGCCAGATGTCCCCTGGAGAGGGCCAGCGCTCGCTGCGGACGGCCATGCATGCCATTGCCGACACCCTCACAGCACACGGCTTCGCCGCTCACGCTGAGGACCAGGGCACCTCCACGGCCGTGGTGGCCGACAACTGCCCCTTCGGTGATGCCGCCTCCCAGCACCCCGTGCTCTGTGCTGTAGATCGAGGAATGGTCAAGGGTCTGCTGGCTGGACTGTGCGGACCCGAAGATGGTGCCGTGCCGGTGGTGCTCTCGTCGTCCCGGGCGCGCGGTGACGATGCCTGCGCTGCCGTGGTCTGAGCCGACCACTGCCGCCGTGGCCCCCACCCGCCACTACCTCGACCACGCCTCGACCAGTCCACTGCGACCCGAGGCACGATCGGCCATGGCCGCGTGGGACGAACTCGGAGTAACGGCCGACCCGGGTCGGGTCCACACCGAGGGCCGCATGGTTCGGGCCACCCTCGAACAGGCTCGGGAGCAGGTGGCCCACCTTGTGGGCGTCCGCCCTCGCCAGGTCATCTTCACTTCTGGCGGCACCGAAGCCATCAACGCAGCCACCTGGGGCATGCTCGCCCCCACCCCGGGGGCGCCCGTGTTGGTCGCCGACGTCGAGCACTCGGCCGTGCGTGAGGCCTCCTCTCGTCACGGAAGCCCCACCACGATCTCCGTCGACCAGGTCGGCCGGATCCATCCGCAGGCCGTGAGCGATGCCCTCGACCAGGCTGAGGTCGACCACGGCAGCCGTCCTGTCCTGGCCCACTGCCAGTGGGCCAACCACGAAGTCGGCACCGTCCAACCCGTGGAGGAGATAGCTGCCCTCTGTCGAGCCGCTGGCGTGCCGCTCCATGTCGATGCTGTGGCGGCGGCCGGACACGTGCCCGTGGACGTCGGTGCCCTCACCGACGCCGGAGTGGACCTGGTCACCGTGTCGGCCCACAAATTGGGAGGACCGCCGGGCATCGGGGCACTGATCGTCCGTCGCAACCTGCGCATCGATCCGCTCCTGGTCGGTGGAGACCAAGAGCGAGGCCGTCGAGGTGGCATGGAAGATGTGCGGGCCGCCATCGGATTCGGAGCCGCCGCTCAAGCCCTGACCGTCGAGGGCTGCTTGGATACCGAGCGGAACCGGGCCCGCCATCAGACCGAAGTTCTCCTCGAGGCCGCCACCGCAGTTCCCGGGGTCCTCCCGTTCGGCGACACACTCGAGCGAGTCCCGCACATCGTCTGTCTGGGCGTCGACGGCGTCGAAGCCGAGCCCGTCCTTTTGGGCCTCGACCAGGCTGGGGTCGCAGTCCACTCGGGTTCGTCGTGCTCCTCGGAGTCACTCGAGCCGTCGCCCATCCTCGCCGCCATGGGGGTCGATGGCGAGCGCTCGCTGCGCCTCTCGGTCGGTTGGTCCACGACTGACGCCGATATCACCGCATTCTGCGATGCCTTCGCTGTGGTGGTCGCCGGCCTCCGTTCCTTACGTTCCTGAGTCCCGGGATCCACGACATCCGGCGCTAGGGTCCCGGCATGAACGAGGAAGTTGCCACCCCATCTGTCGCCCGTGCCGTTGTCTGCCCCGAACTCGGTCCGCTCGACCAGTTGACGGTCCAATCACGTCCGATCGTCGAGCCCGGCGAGGGAATGGTCCGCTTGGAGGTGGCCGCCTCAGGCGTGAACTTCGTCGATGGCTTGATCTGCCAGGGTAAGTACCAGCTCAAGCCGCAGGCCCCATTCGTCCCTGGATCCGAGGTGGCGGGCACGGTGGCGGCCGTGGGCCCTGGCGTGGACGGGTGGGCCGTTGGTGACCGGGCCCTGGTGTTCTGCGGCTTTGGCGGCTTCGCCTCGCACGTCGACGTTCCAGCACTGTCACTGGTGCGGGTCCCTGCATCCCTGTCCCTCCCCCGGGCCGCTGCCCTGGTCCAGAGCTACGCCACCATGCTCTTCACGCTTACCCGCAGGACCACCGTGGCCGCGGGTGAATGGGTGCTGGTGCTGGGTGCGGGCGGCGGTATCGGTCTGGCCGCCATCGACGTCGCCCGGTCATTGGGCGCCCGGGTCATCGCCGCCGCCTCAACGCCCGAACGGCTCGAGGCAGCCCGTGCCATGGGGGCCGAGGCCACCATCGCCTATGAGGAGGAGGACCTCAAGACCCGAGCTCGTGAGATCTCGGGAGGCGGCGTGGACATCGTCGTGGACCCGGTTGGCGGAGCCCACAGCGAGCCCGCCCTGCGGGCCCTGGGCAAGCTAGGTCGCTTCTGCGTCATCGGCTTCGCTTCCGGTCCCATTCCTGCCGTTCCGCTCAACCTCGTCCTGCTCAACAACCGCACGGTGGTCGGGGTGGACTGGGGCGGCTGGACCTTCACCGATCCATTCGGGAATCGAGCCATCCTCGACGAACTCATGTCCATGGTGGCCGATGGACGTCTCCACCCCACCGAACCTTCCACCTACCCCCTCGAGGCCGCAGCCTCCGTCATGACGGCGCTCCTGGACCGTTCGCTGGCTGGTAAGGCGGTGCTTATTCCCTAGCGGGTGGGCTCCATGACCCACCTGCACCTTCCATCTCGCCACTCACGTGGTCGGAACTCCAGGAGGCAGGGGCCGATCAGCCTGGCGGAATGCAGACCGGATGGTGGATGCCGCCTCAGCCACCACGGAACCCGGTGGGCTGTTGGCCAGGAACTGGTCGAACTCCGACACCGCAGTGGAGGTATCGCCGTCTTGGAGTAGCGCGATGGTCCCCAGATAGAGGTAGGGGGCCCAGTCCTTGGGAGCGAGCACCGTGGCCCGCAGGAGCTTGGTGCGGGCATCGGTGAGCAGCGTGGAACTGCCACCCTGGCGGCCGATCCGGTACTCCAACCATCCGAGTTGAGCCAGGGCCACCTCGTCATTGGGGTGGGTGACGAGGACCGACTGATAGAGCGAGGCGGCCTCACCTAGGCGGTCCTGATTGACCAACGTGGCTGCCTGCTCCAGTGTGCGAGTGGTCTGCTGGCTGGCGCTGAGGTTCACCGAGCCGGTCGGCGTCTGTCCAGGAAGTCGACCCGACGTGAAGGCCGGGACGAGCACAACAGCAGCTGCCGCGAAGGATGCCACTGCCCCGACCAGAAACCAGCGACTCCGACGAATGCGGAACCGACGTCTGGCCACAGGAGCGTCCTCGGCGAGCGTGGCAGTCACCTGGTCGTCTGTCGAAGGCGGCGCAGCCAACGCCTGCTCGACGGCGGCCAACCTGGTCAGATCCCGCGAGCGCAGTGCAGCATGATCCTCGCCGGACAGATCGCCTGCGGCCAGTTCGGCATCAGCATCGGCAAGTGAAGCCATAAGGAACCGGCGCCGCTCTTCGAGTACCGCCCGATCGGTGCCCGCAGGGATCACGTCATCGGCGGTGCCCCTCTGTCGACGGATCAGCACCGCGGTGAGCACGGCGACGGCGCCAATGCCTCCGAGCACAGGCAGGACCCACACCACCGCCGACCACCCAGAGGTCGGCGGGGCAAGCACGATGGCCGATCCGTAGCGGGCAGCCAGATAGTCCTTGATCTGCTGATCGGTGCGACCTTGGTCGACCAGCTGACGCACGGTCGTCCTCACGGCGATGGCAGTCGGTGCGCTCGACGCGGCTACGGAGAGGTCTTCACAGCTCGGGCAGCGAATCACGGCGTCGATGGCCGCTGCCCGCTGGGCCGACGTCGGCTTCGACGGCGACAGGACTCCTGATCCGATGACCAGGGCGATACCTGCGATGACGACCAGAAGGGTCCAAAGCGGGAACTTCCGAGCGCTCGGTGCTGGCTCGACCGCCCGGTCGCCACCAGCACCATCTGTATCTACGCCTGCGCCACCACCCGGCGTCCCCTCAGGGCCCAATGAATCGTCAGCACCGTGCACGGTGTTTGTCACGGGCACGTCGGTACTCATGCGCCTTCGGCCTGGGCCCGGGCGATGATCCTGTCCAGATCACGAGCGGTGACCGGTGCCACGATGTACGCCACGACTCGGCCGTCGGGAGCGATGACGAAGGTCGACGGCGGAGCCCGCACACCGAAGCTGAGGGCGACCTTCCCACCTGGGTCGGCAAGGGTCGGCCACGTAGCACCCAGTCGCGCCTGATACTGGCGGGCCGCGGGCACCGTGTCGTCGAAGACCACCCCCACAAGCTGAGCGTCGTGTCGGGAAGAGTGCTCGAATGCAAAGCGCACCAGCTCGGGACCCTCCTGCTGACAGGGCTGACACCAGCTGGCAAAGAAGTTGACGACGGTGAACGTGCCGGGAGGTTGCGGCAGGTCGTAGAGGGTTCCCGTGACGGTCACGCCTTGCACCGGGGGCGTCGAATTCCCCACCAGCGGACTGCGGACTTCGGCGACCGACGCAGGCGGTCGGGTGGCGAGCACGGCGATCAGACCGGCGACAACCACCAGGATTCCGAGTCCCGCCCAACGCGCTGTGCGACGGGCCGGCTGTCCAGGTGCCCCTGACGCTGGGCTTGATGTCGGGACATCGGTCACCGTGGCTCCTTGGCCAGGGCAGGCTCACGTGACCCAGGCGCACCTTGTCCGGACGGCTCCTGGTGAAGAGCGTCGCCCGAATCGTCACCCACATCGGTGGCCGGATCGGTAGGAATCACTGTGGGCGCCGCACTCCCTGCCCTGCGCGACCCCACGCCTGGCGACCCCACGCCTGCCGAGACGGGATCCGTGGGCCGGCGGCGGCGGCCGGGCACAGCGGCGAGCACCGAGCCGATCACGACAAGTGCACCACCGATCCACAGCCACATCACGAGGGGCTGGACGACCACCCCGAATGTCCATGCTCCTCCCCGGTCCGGGATGGAGTTGATGGTCAGGTAGACGTCTGATCGCCAGCTCGAATCCACGGCCGGCGTGCCCACCGGCTGCGTGCCAGCACCGAACCGAGTGATGGCCGGGGTAAACCTGCCACCACCGTCGACCACGAGGACCGCTTGTCGTGACGTGTGGGAGGGCGTATGCACCACACGGGTACCGGAGAAGGTGACTGAGTGCCCGGCGAAGTAACCCGTGGCCCCCCGATCGAGCACCACCGTGCCTCGCTGGCCGAAGGCCGTCGCTCCCGTCATGCCCACGGCGAGGAGCACGATGCCGATGTGCACGATCATGCCGCCGTTTGCCCGCCCAACCAGACCTCGCCAGCCGGCCAATGCGGCCCGGCCCGGCGTCTGTCCGGCTGCCCGAGCCCCCCGCCAGGCGGCGCGCACCGACAAGAACAAGGCCCGTCCGGCCGAACCGGCAGCAAAGGCGCCGAGGCCGAAGGCCAGCAAGGGCTCGATCCCGTGGATCCCGCCGATCACGCAGGCCACGATCGTCACCACACCCAGGGCAGCTGGCACGGCAAGGCGTCCCCGCAGCACCGTGGTGTTGGTCTTGCGCCAAGGAAGTGCTGGAGCCACGGCCATCAAGAACAGCAGGGCGAGCGCGATAGGGATGGTCAACCGATTGAAGTAGGGGGCACCCACGGCCACCTGAGAACCCGAGGCCACCGCCTCGTAGAGGAGCGGGAAGACCGTGCCGAGCAGGACTACGAAGGCGAACAAGACGAAGAGCAGGTTGTTGGCCAGGAATGCCCCCTCCCGGCTCAGTGGTGAGTCGATACCCCCCACCGACCGCAGGCGATCACCCCGCCAGGCGATGAGACCCACTCCGAGGGCGATCACGGCACCGAAAAAGCCCAGCAGCAATGGCCCCACTGTTGACGTGGAGAAGGCATGCACCGACTGGATGACGCCCGATCGGGTCAGAAAGGTACCGAGGATGGTGAGGCTGAACGTGGCCACGACGAGTGAGAGGTTCCAGACCCGAAGGATTCCTCTCCGCTGGCTGACCATGACCGAGTGGAGGTAGGCGGTACCGACCAGCCACGGAAGCAACGAGGCGTTCTCCACCGGGTCCCACGCCCAGAATCCACCCCAGCCCAGCACCTGATACGACCACCAGGCCCCAAGGACGATGCCCAAGGTGAGGAAGGTCCAGGCGAACAGCGTCCATCGGCGGGTCTCGCCCTGCCAGTCCTCGTCCAGCCGGCCGGTGATCAGCGAAGCCACGGCAAAGGCAAACGGCACCGTGAATCCCACGAGGCCCAGGTAGAGCATGGGTGGATGGAAGAGCACCAGAGGGTTGTCCTGGAGCAACACGTTGGGACCGAGTCCGTCAGTGGGGATGTTCCCGGCAACGTGTCGGAAGGGATCGGCTGGCCCCAGCATCAGAGCGAAGAAAAAGGCGGCCACGCCATACATGACCAGGATGGCCCAGGCCACCAGAGTGTCGGTGGCCCGAGCCCGGAAGCGCCACACCAGGGCCGTGGCATAGCCGCCGAGAATCACGCCCCACAGAAGGATCGAACCAGCCAGGGCTGACCACATCCCGGTGATCGAGTAGAGCAGCGGTGTGGTTCTGGAGTTGTTGTCGGCCACATAATTGAGGCTGAAGTCGTGGCTGATTAGGGCGCGCTGCATGGCCACCACGGCGAGGACACCGCCGAGCAAGATCACCGGGGCATAGAGGCGGCCGCCGCGCAGTGCCCCGGGGCGCCCTCTGGCCAAGCCGACACCGAGGACAATGATGCCTACAACGGCAGCAGCAAAACCAAGGAGGACCCCGGTGTGGCCGAGGAGGCCGTTCACTGCGGGCGACCGGCGAGTCGGACGGGCAGCCTCGCTCCGGGATGACTCATCGCTTCGTTCCGTTGGGCGCCTTCACCCGATTGGGGTACTTGGCCACATAGGTCGACGAGTGCTTGACCAAAATCTGGTCGGATGCGAACGTTCCTGAGGTGAAGTGACCCACGGCGATCACCGGAATGTCGGCTTGGAAGAGGTCGGGCGGACTGCCGGTGTTGTGCACAGCCACCTCAGCACCACCTGAGGCCACGGTGAAGTCGACCCCGACCAAGGTGGAGTGGATTGAACCCGGCTTCACCACGCCCTCCAAGTTGACCGTCCGTGTGCCGAGGGTGGCCTCTTGAGCCACGGCCTGGTCAGCGGTCAGGTAGAAGTCGAGGGCCGAGCCAAGTCCCTTGGTGAGCAGGAAGGCAAAGGCCCCGACCAGCACGAAGGCAACCACCGTGTACCGCAGACGGTGACGGACCCGCACCTGCGGTGGCGCCACAGGTGATGCCGATGGTGAGGCAGGTGCGGAGTTCGACGTCCGGCTCTCGGGGGCATCGGTGGTCATGGTGCGTTCCCCGAGGTCCCCGCACCGCCAGGTCGACCCTGATTCTCGGTCCTGGCTAGTTGAGCCACGGACCCCACAAGACGGCGGCGGCGCACGACGAGGACAACGGCATAGACGGCCAACAGACCGACGATGACGGCGTAGCCGGCATAGACGTAGCCCATCAGACTGCCCCCACCGGGTCCGCAGTCGAACCATCGCCCACCCCGTCGGCCACCCGTCCGGCCACCCCTTCGTCCACCCCTTCGGCCACCCCTTCGGCCCGACGTTCCTCGATGGCCAGGTCGAGCTCGTTGCCCGCCAGCCAGTCCTCGAGGACGCCGATCCGATACCGGACCAACAGCATCCACACGAATACCAAGGTCAGCGCCACGAAGCCCAACAGGAGGGTCCACGCCATCGACCCGTGAATCTGAGGGGACAGATTGGCATTGAGCACGGTCGCCCCCTGATGCAGGGTGCGCCACCACAGCACGGAGAAGTGCACGATCGGGATGTCCACGGCAGCGAACAGGGCGACAAAGGCGCTCCGCCGAGCCCGCACCTCGGGCTCGGCAGGCACCCGGCGAAGGGCCAAATAACCGAGGAAGAGGACGAGCAGCACTGCCGTGCTGGTGAGTCGGGCATCCCAGACCCACCACACGCCCCACGTCGGGCGACCCCAGATCGCTCCCGAGGCAAGCGTGCAGATGTTGAAGACCACCCCAACCTCGACCGAGGCTGCGGCAAGCCGGTCCCAGAATAGTGACCTGGTCCTTGGCCACAGGTAGAGCAGGCTGGACACCGCAGCCATGGCGAAGGCCGCGTAGAGGGCGACCCAGGCCACCCCAGGATGCACATAGACGAGGCGCACCAGGTCGCCCTGGACCTCGTCGGGCGGCGTGACCCATAGACCCAACACAACGGTGGCCACCGTGCCCACCAGAGCGATAACCCCGATTATTGATTCCACCGTTCGAGCGCGCTTCGTCATTGTCGGGATCGGGGCCGTCACGGCCCCTCCCGAGGTGGAACTGGCTGGGGCTGAGTTGGTCGCGTCTGAGCTGGTCGTCAGTGGGCTGGCCGGTGCATCCATCATGGTGTTCTTCGTGGCCGATGCCATGGCTGGATCGACAGGAATGGTCATGCTGACTCCTGGATAGGTCCGAACACAACGACGCCCATGGCCACGTAGACGGCATCGAAGACTACGAGAAGGCGCAGCCACGGGCTGGCGTCAGCCGGTGTCCCGCCCGCCAGCGCCGCCTGCCAGATTCTCGTGCCGGCCAAGAGCACCGGGGTGACGATGGGCAACAACAAGAACGGCAGAAGCGTCTCGCGCACCCGCAGGCCGGAAGAGAGTGCCCCATAGAGCGTGCCGGTTGTGGCCAGACCCACCGTGCCCAACAGACAAGACACCACAACCAGCCATGGGACGGCTACCCGTGCGCCGTAGAGCACAACGACGCCAGCGCCCAGCACGACCTCGAGCACGATGAGCTGGGCGGCAATGGCACAGGACTTGCCCAAGAACAGTCCGGCGGGATCGAGGCCAGACAGGCGTAGGCCGTCACGGGCACCGTCGGCTGACTCCACCGAGACACTGCGCTGCACGGCCAAGACGGTACAGAACAGCACGGCCACCCAGAAGAGGCCGGGGGCACCTTTGATCATGATGGAGCGATCAGGCCCAAGAGCAAAGGCGAACAGCACGAGAGCGATCAGACCGAACGGAGCCACCTGAGACAGGGCTACCCGGGAACGGGCCTCGATGCGCAGATCCTTACCCGCCACCAAGACAGCGTCACGCCACATGGGCCACCGTCCCTGGAGAAGAAGTCCCTGGAGAAGAAGTCCCTGGCGTAGATGTCCCTGGAGCGGCAGAGCCTGAACCGTTCCTCTGCGATGTCAGCACTCGTTCGGCGGTGATTCGGCCTCCGGTGACGGTTACCGCCCGGTCGGCAACACCTTCGGCAAGTTCCGTCTCATGGCTGGTCAACACGACGGTCACCCCAGACGAACTCGCCTCGGCCACGACCTCGTCGAGGAGGGCACGAGCCGACATATCCAGACCCGCATGGGGCTCATCGAGGAGCCAAAGCTCAGGCCATCGGGCGGTGAGAACGGCAAGCGCCACACGACGGCGCTGTCCGGCCGACAACTTGACGGCCGGGGTGCGGGCCAATCGACCGGTCAGGCCCCATCGCTCACAGGCGTCAGCGATGCGCTCCTGGTCGCCACCGCTGGCCCGGACGGCAAACCGGACGTTCTCCCCCACGGTCAGGTCGTCATAGAGGTGGGAGGCGTGAGACAGCAGACCCACCCGACGCCGCACGTGAGTGCGATGTCGACCCGGGTCCAGTCCAAGCACAGAGAGTGTGCCCGAAGCTACCGGCACAAGGCCGGCGCAGACCCGGAGGAGACTCGTCTTTCCTGCACCATTGGGTCCCTCGACGAGAACCGTCTCCCCCTGGGCTACGTCAAGGTTGATCCCGGACAGCAAGGGAAACCGCCCCGAGAGCGCGACGACGCTGCGGAGCAGGAGTACAGGAGGAGCAGGGGCTCGAGGAGCAGGGGCTGGAAGGGCCATGACCGATCCCCAATGCTACGGGTCTACCGGTGCCGAGGCCAGACGGGGCCGTGTCCCCTCAGTCCACACGATCGGACACCGGCGGGACAGGGGTCAACTGGTCGAGAGTCGTCCGAGATGGAGATCCCGCAGCCATCCGGAAATGTGAGCCGAGACGATGTCGACGTTGCCAGTGACCAGCAGCACGCCGAAGGCGATCAGCACCGCTCCTCCGACCAGGTCGACGATCCGCAGTCGGCGCTGCACCTTGGCCAAAAGGTCCGTCATGCGTCCAAAAGCCAGGCCGGTGAGCAAGAACGGCACCCCAAGACCGAGTGAGTAGGCGAGCAGCAACGCGATGCCCCCGGCGGGCGACCCTCCCGTACCAGCTGCCAGAGCCAGAACGCTGCCCAGCACCGGGCCGATGCAGGGAGTCCAGGCAAAGGCGAAGGCCATACCCATGATCGGCGGCGCCCATGCGCCGAGCACCGAAGGGCGCACCGTGAAGCGCCGCTCTCCCGACATCGCCATCGGTAGCGCTACGCCGGCAGCCATCGCCACGAGTACTGCACCGAAAAGAATGATCAGGACACCTGAGACCCGTTCGAGGATGTGCTGGTGTGTCAGGAAAAGCCGACCCACGGCCGAAGCCGAAGCTCCCAGGATGGTGAAGACCACGGTGAACCCTGCGATGAACAAGAGGATGCCCCGCAGCAGGTGGGATCGATGCTGGCGCAGGGCCTCGGCGTCAGGAGCCGGGAGTCCAGCACCGGCCGACGTGTGTGAGGTTCCAGTGGCAACGGTGCTTGCTGACCCGCTGACACCGCCACCTGCGCCGACGGGCACGGGCTTGGCTTTGAGGCTCTCGAGTTCAGCGGCCGAGAGGCCCGACACCATGCCCACGTAGGCCGGTACCAACGGGAGTACGCAAGGCGACAGGAATGACAACATCCCAGCGCCAAAGGCGACGAGGAGGCCGAGCGGGTCAGCGTGGATGGCCGCCACGAGGTCGGCCACGATGCCTCAGGCCTGCTGGCTCTTCACCAGCGCAAGGTCTGCCTCGACCATCATCTGGACGAGTGCAGGGAAGTCGACGTCCCGAGTCCAACCGAGGGTCTTCTCCGCCTTGGCGGGGTCGCCGATCAGCAGATCGACCTCGGCGGGCCGCAAGAACCGCTCGTCGATCACCACGTACTTCTCCCAGTCAAGGTCGGCGGCGGCGAAGGACAGTTCAACGAGCTCCTTGACCGAGTGGGTCTCTCCGGTGGCCACCACATAGTCGTCAGGCTGGTCCTGCTGAAGCATCAGCCACATGGCTCGCACGTAGTCGGCAGCAAAACCCCAGTCACGCTCGGCATCGAGGTTCCCGAGCGGCAGGGTGTCGGTCAGGCCGGCGGCGATCCGGGCGACCGTGTGGGTCACCTTTCGTGTCACGAACTCCAGGCCACGGCGAGGCGATTCGTGATTGAAGAGGATGCCCGAACTGGCGTGGAGGTCGTAGCTCTCCCGGTAGTTGACGGTGATCCAGTGCCCGTAGACCTTGGCAACGCCGTAGGGGCTGCGGGGGTAGAAGGGGGTTTCCTCCACCTGGGGCACGGCCTGGACCTTGCCGAACATCTCTGATGAGGACGCCTGGTAGAAGCGGATCTCGGGATCGACCGTCCGAATGGCATCGAGCACTCGGGTGACGCCCAAGGCGGTGGTCTCACCAGTGAGGACTGGCTGGTTCCACGAGGTCTGGACGAACGACTGGGCAGCCAGGTTGTAGACCTCGGCGGGGCGGTGCTCACGGAGGATATTAATCATCGACACTTCGTCCAAGAGGTCACCGGCCACAAGGGTGAGCCGGTCCTGGATGTGGGCGATCCGTTCGAAATTCACGGTGCTGGATCGGCGGACCATGCCGCACACCTCGTAGCCTTGGTCGAGGAGGAACTCGGCCAGGTAGGAGCCGTCCTGACCGGTCACTCCGGTGATCAGTGCTCGTTTCGCCATGGGGATCGGGGGCTCCTCGGGTTCGGTGGTGTGTTACTGGAGTTCTGAGTTACTCACGCCGAGCCACTGGCACCAGACGTTGGCAACTGCCAGGCAGGAGGTCGCTTCTCGGCGAAGGCCGCGACCCCCTCCTTGGCCTCTGCCGTCTGACTGGTGACGGTGAGCATGGCGTGGAGGTACGGCAATGCCTCAGAGGCTGCCGAATCGATCACAGCGTAGAACGAATCTCGACCCAACTTGGTCACCCCGGGTGGCTTAGAGGCCAAGACGGCGGCTAGCTCGGCGACAGCGGCATCAAGGTCACCGGCGGGCACGACACGGGTGACAAAGCCGATCCGGTCAGCTTCGTCGGCGTGAACCACTCGACTGGTCAGCATGAGCTCGAGGGCTTTCTTGGGCGACATGGAGCGCAACATTGGAACGGTCACCATGTAGGGCCAGAGTCCTACGTTGAGCTCTGGCGCGCCAAAGCGAGCCTCGTCAGAGGCCACGACCATGTCGCAGGAGAGAGCCAGGCCGAACCCACCTGCCATGGCCCATCCCTGGATCCGAGCGATCGTGGGCTTGCCCAACTGCCACAGTTCGTCGAAGAGCGAGGCCAGCCAGCCTCGGGCCAAGTGATGCTCGGCATAGTCATCCACCGGGCCAGCCGCCTGAGCAGCTGGGTCGCGAGGCACCATGCCCGACAGGTCGGCACCGGCGCAGAACGCTTTGTCGCCGGCTCCAGCTAGAACCACGACCCGCACGGCTGGATCATCCTTGGCACGGGCGATAGTGGCCCGCAGACCGGCAATGACCTCCCAGGTCATGGCGTTCCGGCGTTCCGGCCGATTGATGGTCAAGGTGAGGATCGGTCCGTCTCGACGGGCCAAGAGGTCTCCCTCTGGCAACCAGACGTCCGTATCGACGGGATCTCGAAACGGGCCAGTTGTGGCATCGGCAGTGACATCAGTGGCGGGATGGGCGTCGTGCGGCACGCTCTGACGGTAGCCGTCCCAGGGAAGGTGAGCCGAACCCAACCCGACCCGCCCGGACCAGACCAGGCCCGGCGCTACGGTGGCCGTATTCCGACCGCTGCCCTGCTCTCCTTTCGCCTCGGCGGCTCCGACGGCGTAGCCATCGAGGCCGCCAAGTGGGCCTCTGCGCTTGAGATCCTTGGCTTCACCACCATCACCGTTGCCGGCCAAGGCCCCGTGGACGTGATCGTGCCTGGCCTGGAGATCGATGCGCCTTCCCCGCCAGACCGGGCCGCGCTGTCGAGCGCCTTGGCCGAAGCTGACCTCGTGGTGGTGGAGAACCTCTGCTCACTTCCACTCAACCAGGCAGCTTGGGACATGACGGCCGAGGTGTTGGCCAGCCGGCCGGCCGTCCTCCATCACCACGATCTTCCCTGGCAGCGCCCCCAGTTCCTTGAGCATCACGGCCCGCCTGACGATGCCGCCTGGCGTCATGTGACCATCAACGACCTCAGCCGTCGAGAACTGGCTGCCCGAGGCATCACGGCCACCACCGTCTACAACTCCTTTGCCATGCCCGCGATCGACCTTGATGGCCACCTTCCCGTCCGCTCCGACGAAGGGCGTGCCGTCCGGATGGCGCTGGGCGTTCCTGACGACGAACGACTCGTACTCCAGCCGACCCGGGCACTGGCCCGCAAAGGCGTGGCCGTCGGCATGGCTGCTGCGGCCCGGCTCGGTGCCACCTTCTGGCTGCTCGGACCCGCCGAGGATGGCTATGGCCCTGAACTCGAGCACCTCATGGCCGAAGCACCGTGTCGCATCGTGCGCGGCATGCCCAATCTCCCCTCACGAGGCGGGCCAGCCACCATCGACGATGCCTACGACGCCTGTGACGTCGTTGCCCTCCCTTCAACCTGGGAAGGGTTCGGCAACCCCAGCCTCGAGTCCGTCATCCACCATCGACCCCTGATCATCGGTCCGTACCCCGTCGCCAAGGAACTCCAACGCTTTGGCTTCGACTGGTTCATGCTCGATCAACCCGACGCCATCGACCGTCTCGATGCATGGTTGACCGATCCCGAACCCGAACTGCTCCAAGCGAACCTGACTGCAGCCACCGAGCAGTTCTCCCTGGCCGATCTACCGGCTCGGATCCAGGCCATCCTGCCTCCCATCTGATTTCTCACCGCACCGGGATGCACCCGGTCGGCCCCATGAAGATGTGCCAGCCCAGGGCTACGCTGAAGCGATGGCCACATCCGTCACGGCGTCGCGTCCGTCAGGCACTGATCAGCGAGCGAGCGAGGCTGACGCCCCCGCCGATGGTCATCGGCGACTCACCGCCGACGCTCGGCGTCGTCAACTCTTCGCCATCGCCCTCGACCTCTTTGCCGAACGTGGGTATTCGGCGACGACCATGGACGACATCGCCGTGGCCGCAGGAGTGACCAAACCCCTCGTCTACCAGCACTTCGAGTCCAAGCGAGCCCTCTACCTAGAGCTGCTCGACGTCGTGGCCACCGACCTGACGGAGAACATCGTGACGGCTACAGCCCGAGCCAACGGACCGCGTCAGCAGGTGGAGTTCGGCTTTGCCGGCTGTTTCGCCCTCATGGTCGAACACGAATCGGCCGTCCGCCTCCTCTACGGGCGGGATGCACCTGACGACCTCGAGTTGGGTGCCGCACTCCACCGGGTGGAAGCAACCATTGCCGAGGCCATCGATCCACTGATCGATGCCGACCTCGACCCCGACCACCGGCGCCTACTGGCTCATGCCGTCGTCGGCATGGCCGAGGGTGTCAGTCGCCATTGGCTCGAGTCCCAGCGGGATCGTTCGGCATCGACCAAAGAGGCCAGAGCCGACGAAGCATCACGCCTGGCCACCCAGGTGGCAGACCTGGCATGGGCCGGCCTCCGCCAGGTCCACCGCATCTGAGCAATCGCTCGTTCGCAATCGCTCGTTCGCAATCGCGGCAACGAGGCAGTGGAGCGGAAGTGCCTGCCGCAGCGGTGTGCCTGCCTTAGATCTTGCGCACCGCCGCCATGGCCACCGGCGCATGATCCGAGTGGATCACCCCGCCGCTGACCTCATCAGTGATGGCGTAGGCAACCGGCGTGGCGGATCCCGCCACCGAGAACGGCACGACCGTCGGATCGGGGCCCAAGAGGCCCAGGGAGACCGTTCGTCCCCCGACCTCGCCCCACAACTGATACGTCCGGTCTTTGGGCAGTGCAGGCAGCCCGTCTCCGGCGTCGTTCATCACGAAACCGGTGCCCGCCGCGGTCAAGGTCACCGTCGCTGGAGTCGTGATATCCCCTGCCGCCGTGGTGGTGGCCAACGGGAACCGAACGGCTCCGGCTTGCGCTGCCGCCGCTTGTGCAACTGCCGACATCGGTGGCGAGGCCTCAAGGGCGGCGACTTTGCCCTGCAGGTCATGTGTCTCGACACCGAAACTCACGGCGACGACGACAGCAGCTGCAGCCACCATGCTCACCCCAGCAGTCGCCCACCGTCGACGCCGGTCCATCGGCAGGGGCACGATCGGCGCAGATGGGCCTACCGGGCCATCTGCTTCCTCGGTCTCCGCCGGTCGTGGATCCGGAGATGGCTCTGAGGCTTCCAGCCGCGCAGCCAGACGATCCCATGACTGCTCGGACGTTCCGCCCAACTGCTTGGCGATACCGTCCCACAGCCGAGCCGGTGACCTGCCTCCCGAGTTGGCCAGCAGACCAGCAACCTCATGATGCTGGCCCACCTCGACAGCACACCGGAGGCACGTTTCGAGGTGCGCCTCCACCATGGCGGCCACGTCGGGATCGCAGGCATCGAGTGCATAGACCCCAAGCAGTTCTTGCATCTCCGCATGAGGCACCGGCGTGCCGCCACCAAACTCCTGGGGTTCGGAACCGGTGGTCATTGGCCTGCTCCCGCTGGCTCGACGCCACGTTCGATCATGTCAAGCCGCAGGTGCCCAAGGCCTGCCCGGATCCTGCTCTTGATGGTGCCTTCAGGCTCGTCGAGCAAGACCGCCACTTCGCGATAGGTGCGACCACCGAAGTAGGCCAACTCGATGGGTTGGCGCTGGTCATCGGGCAAGGAAGCCAGCGCATCCTTCACTTGAGCAGCCACGGCCATATCCCAGACCTCGTGCTCGATGTCGTAGCCAGCCGTCGCCGTCTCACGGACGGTCCGCTCCTCGCGCTTGCGCCTCGCCTCTTCAGCTCGAACAACGTCCACCGATTTGCCATGAGTGCGAGCCAACAGGAATGAACGCAAGGTGCCTCGCTGAGCATCGAACTTCTCCGGTTGGCGCCACAGGTCGAGGAAGACTTCTTGCGTCACCTCTTCGGCTGGGGAATCACTGCGGAGGATGCGGCGAGCGAGGGCATGGACGGCGCCGCCATGGCGGCGGTAGACCTCGGCCAAGGCCGGCTCGTGCCACCGCCCCACGGCAACTACCAGATTGGCATCGCTGGCCTGCTCAATGTCCATCAACACGTAGCCTATTCGGAGCCGACCGACTGGCCGGATGACAAAAGATGCCACCAGCACGATGTCGGGGAGACAATTCCTGACCCAGCAGGTAGGGTATTGGGGTGTTCTCGTTCCCCAATCCCGTCAATGACCTCGCAGCTCGGACCGTAGCCACCGGCGTCGTTGTCATGTGCGTGGCGGCCATCGCCCTCCGCCAGCCGTGGATCTTGATCCCTTTGACCTATGGATTCTGGGCTCGAGTGCTGACGGGACCTCGCCTGAGCCCACTCGGCCAGGTGGCGACCCGCGTGATCGCTCCACGCCTCGGAGAGCCCCGCCTGGTCGCTGGCCCTCCCAAGCGTTTCGCCCAGGGCATCGGCGTGGTCTTCTCCACGACCGCCCTGGTGCTGTGGTTCGGATTCGGCCTGCACACGGCCACCTGGGTGGTCGTGGCCATGCTGGCATGCGCAGCATTCCTGGAGGCTGCCCTTGGCCTCTGCCTCGGATGTAAGGCGTTCGCCCTACTGATGAAGTTCGGGGTCATCCCCGAGTCCGTCTGCCTGGAGTGCTCCGATATCTCGCTCCGACACCCCGAGTTGGCCAGTTCGTCACGCCCCTGAGGTGAGGCCGAGTCACGTCCACCGACGTTGGTGCGGATAGCCTCACGCCTGGCACCTCACCCGTCACATGTCCGCAGTCGAGCATTGGCTGCCGTGATGGATACGGTTGCCGACCGGCATCTCCCTGCATCGGCCTCCGTCTCACCGGAATGCCGGCCGCTCAGGGGCTAGCGCAACAGACGGGAGCAGGCATGGCGTGGGATTTCTCGACCGAACCAGAGTTCCAAGAACAGCTCGACTGGGTGGCCCAGTTCTGCCGCGAGGAAGTCGAGCCTTTGGAGCTGGTCTTCCCGTACGCCGTGCGCCTACGCAGCCGCGATCCCAAGATGGCTGCACTCGTGGATCCACTCCAGGACCAGATCAAGGCTCGAGGACTGTGGGCGCTCTTCTTGGATGAGCATCTCGGCGGACCGGGGTTCGGCCAGGTCAAACTGGCTCTCCTCAACGAGATCTTGGGCCGCTACTCGAGCGCTCCGTCGCTGTTCGGATGTCAGGCACCCGACACCGGGAACATGGAGCTCTTGGCGGCATACGGGACCGACGAGCAAAAGGATCGCTGGCTGGTCCCCTTGATGAATCAGCAGATCTGGTCCGCCTACTCGATGACTGAACCAGCGGGAGGATCGGACCCTGACCTCTTCACTACTACTGCCGTGCGGGACGGTGAGGAGTGGGTCATCAACGGCGAGAAGTGGTACACGAGCGCCGGACGCCATGCCGACATCATCTTCGTAATGTGCACCAACGGCATCTTCATCGTCCCTCGGGACACCCCGGGCGTCGAGATCATGGACCAACCCCGCCTCCACAACCACATCATCTACAACGAGGTCCGAGTCCCTCTCGACCACCTGCTCGGACCCGAGAACAGCGCCAAGGTGCTGGCCCAACGCCGCCTTGGTGGCGGCCGGATCCACCACGCCATGCGAGCCATCGCCCAGTGCCGCAGGGCCTTCGACATGATGTGCGAACGTGCTCTCTCCCGTCAGTCGCACGGCAAGGTCATCGCCGATCACCAGATGGTCCAAGAAGCCGTGGCCGATTCCTACGCCGAGATCAACATGCTGCGCCTGCTGGTGCTGTGGACGGCGTGGACCATCGACAACTCGTCGACGGCCGAGGCGCGAACGCAGATCGCCGCCTGCAAGTACACAGCGGCCAAGGTCCTTCGAGAGGTCTCCTACCGGGCCATCCACATTTTCGGATCGCTCGGTGTCACCGATCTGACCCCCCTCCAAGCGATGTGGTCCGGGGCACCCACGATGAGCGTCATGGACGGCGTCGACGAGGTCCACAAGGTCACCGTGGCTCGCAACGTCCTGAAGGGGTACGAACCCCACGAAGGCTTCTGGCCGACCGACTACTACCCCGAGATGCGGGCCCGGGCCCGGGAGAAGTTCGCCGACGCCTTCGCTGCCGATCCGGACCTGGTGACCTACGCCGACTACATGGAGAAGCGGATCGGGAGGGGTCACTGAGATGGAGATTCAGGATCGGGTGGTCGTGGTCACCGGCGGAGCAGCCGGTATCGGTCGGGCGTTGAGCAGAGCGTTCGCAGCCTCTGGGGCCAAGGGCGTGGTGGTGGCCGACATTGACGCGGCCGGGGCCGAGACGGTGGCCGCCGAGCTGGCCGCCGCCGGCACCGGAGCGGTCGGGCTGGGCTGCGACGTGGCGGTGGAGTCCGACACCGCCGCCCTGGTGGACGCCGCCGAGGCGTCCTTCGGGCCAGTGGACATCTTCTGTGCCAACGCTGGTATCGCTATCGCCGGCGGTGTCGAGGTTCCCGACGACGAGTGGCAGCGCATCTGGGCCGTCAACGTCCAGAGTCACGTCTACGCCGCTCGAGCCGTCCTGCCTTCCATGCTGGCCCGGGGCGAGGGCTATCTGGTCCACACCGCCTCAGCCGCTGGTTTGCTCACCCAGTTGGGCTCGGCCCCCTATGCCGTCACCAAACATGCTGTGGTGGCACTCGCCGAGTGGCTTTCCATCACCCACGGCGACGCTGGTCTCAAGGTCTCTGCCCTCTGCCCTCAGGGCGTGTGGACGGCCATGACCGGTGCCCCCGATCTCGAAGAGCCCGCAGCCGAAGGTGGCCTCGAACGAGACTTCGCCGTCTCCACGGCAGGCCGGGACGGCATGTTGCTCCCTTCCCAGGTGGCCGAGGCCGTCATGGAGGGCATCGCCGACGAGCGCTTTCTCATCCTCCCCCATGAGGTGGTGTCCGAGTACGAGCAGCGCCGAGCAGGAGACCGAGAGCGGTGGCTACGGGGCATGCGCAAGGCCCAGGCCCAGATCTTCGGCGCACCTGCCTGATCTCATGCCGGCCTGATCTCATGCCGGCCTGATCTGATGCCGACCAGTTCTGGCGGCCGTCAGTGCACCGGTCGCTCAGCCGAGCAGGGGTACGAGCACCTCGCAGAGGCCCAGGATCTCGGTGGCACACGACACATAGACCTCGTCATGCCCGCCGGCCGGGTCTTCGACGTCCTCCCAGATGCCCAGTTCGACATGGGCCAGGTCCAAGGTGGCCAGCCGTTCGGCGAGAGGTTCAGGGCCGGCCGGCAGGTCCCGCACCAGCCGCTTGATCGAGGCGGTGCGCCCGGCCGCTTCAGGGTGACGGCGGCGAATATAGGCCACGTGCTCAGCCGCCATGGCCAGGATCAGCACCGAGGTGTCGATGTCGGCCTGCGTGATCTGGTGGCTGCGGTGCCCATCGGCGTGGTAGCCGACTGACTCCATTGCCGCCCGGGTGCGGCGGCTCATGGGCTGGCCCTCGATCACGTGGGTGCCAGCGGTCACGATGGCCATGGGTGCGCCCTGCAGCATGGCCCCGGCCATGACCGAGCGGGCGGCGTTGCCCGTACAGAGGGTGACCAGGGTCTTCGGAGGGCTTGCCACGGACGAGACGGTACACGGAGCGCTCTTCGCCAGCATCTGGCATTGACATCTGAGCCCTACGGATGCCCCGATGCTGTCTGGTGCTGAGGTCCAGCGTCCTCGCTCTTCTGGCTCGTTACGCGCCTGAGGAGGCCTCGGCCCGCAACCCGACCTCGATCCGGGCGCCCTGCACCTCGAGCGATGTCCTGATCTCCCCGAAGAGCGACCGGTAGCGGTAGAACGGCACGCGGGGATAGAGGTGGTGGATGAGGTGGTAATCCTGGCCTAGGAGCAGGATGGTGCTACCGAACCACGTGCGGATACGAGTGTTGCGGTACCGGGCGGTCTCGTCGAAGTCCCGGTGTGGGAGCCACACGAACCAGACCTGGAGGAGGAGGGCACCGATCTGGGCTGGCAGCCACCATAGGAAAAGTACGTAGTTGCCCACACCGAGGGCATAGGAGCCGACCAGTACCACCAGACACACCTGGTTGTAGCGCATCATGCCCCGACGGGTGACCGTGAAGTCCCGAGCGGCTGAAGCAAGCGGCTCGGGCAGGGCCGCAGGCAGGACTCGGTTCAGCCCGGGAACCGACAGCAGGGTCTTGAGCACCGTGCTGACCGCCCACCGCGGGACGATGGCCCGACCTGGTCCGGCCATGAAGAAGTCCGGGTCCCTCTCGGGAACGTTGGTGTGGGCATGGTGGAGCAGGTGGGAGCGGGCGTAGGGGACGAAGTTGAGCTGCAGCGGGATGGCCGCAGCATTGCCCAGCACCTCGTCTATCCAGCGGAACCTGCGGTACCGACCGCTGATGTTCCCGTGGTTGGCCTCGTGATGAATCGTGTAGAAGCTGTAGGCCAGGACGCCGTTGATCAACATGCACGCCCAGAGCGGCACCGTGTGGGACACGCCGAGGAAGATGATCGACACGTACGCCGACATAAGGGCGACGAAGAGCACGATGGTGGGCCAAGCGAAGTCGCCGGTATACGTCGCCGCTACTTCGCGTTCGCTGAGTCCTTCCATACGTCCCAACGTATGGCGAACACACAGTGTGTGTCAATGTTCGTTGTGGCCTCGATCCCTAAGATGGGTCGATGGCCACGAAGTCTCCGACATCTCCGGCCTCGACCTCGGCGGACGCAAGGCGTCGGAGTCCGATCACCCGGGCAGAAGGTGAACGCCGGATGATCGCCGCCGCCACGGCACTGCTCAGCGAAGGGCCGTTCTCATCAGTCGGCGTGCGTGACATCGCCGCTCGAGCTGATGTGAACCAGGGGTTTGTGCACACGTGGTTCGGTTCCCGCAACGGCCTCTACCTCCGCGTCGTCGTCGAGTGCTTCTCGTCGATGCTGACCCGGATGCAGGCCCAACCAGCAGGGACCGTCGCGCTTCATCCCCTCGACGCCGAGGTGCGGTTCGCCGTGCGACTGCTCATCTGGCTCGAGCTGGAAGGTGTCGTCATCGATCCGGTGAAGCCCCAACTGCAACAGCTGATGCACGCCTTCGCCATCCGACTGGTCGACATGGACGGCCTCGACCCGGCCACAGCCGACGCCGTGGCACTCCAAGCGTCGGCCATCGGCATGGGTATATCGGCCTTCGGCCACCTGCTGGGCGCCGACGAGCCGGCACGGTTCGAACAGGCACTGGCCACCTGGCGTCGTCAGCTCACGCTCCTCGTCGATACGCCACCGGTGGATCGGGGATCACCCGGCTGAGCTCCACCGGCGCTCGCCCGGGCACAGCAGTGCCCCCGGCCAGAGGCCGGGGGCACTGCGCACACTCGGAACCGAGCGCTACTACTGGATGTGAACCCCGGAGATGGCCCGGGCGATGATCAGCTGCTGGATCTCACTGGTGCCCTCGAAGATCGTGAAGATCTTCGAGTCACGGTGCCAGCGCTCGACCGGGTACTCACGGACGTAGCCGTAGCCACCCAGGATCTGGATGGCCTCTTCGGTCACCCTGACGGCGGTCTCCGAGGCATACCACTTGGACATGGAGCCTTCGCCATTCTCGAACGGCTTACCGGTGGCGCCCATCCAGGCGGCCCGCCACACGAGCAGTCGAGAAGCATCGACCTGGGTCTTCATGTTGGCCAACTTGAAGGCAATGGCCTGGTTCTCGATGATGGGCCGACCGAACTGCTCACGCTCCTTGGCGTAGTCGAGGGCGTACTCATACGCGGCACGAGCGATGCCGAGGGCCTGGGCGCCGACCGAAGGACGGGTGGCCTCGAAGGTCTTCATGGCCGCCTGGCCACCGCTCCGCTTTCCCTCACGGGCACGTGCGAGCTTCTCGTCCAACTTTTCCTTGCCGCCCAGCAGCATCGAGCCCGGGATGCGACAGTCATCGAGGACCACCTCGGCGGTGTGGCTGGCCCGGATGCCCATCTTCTCGAACTTCTGGCCCATAGAGATGCCCTTGGTGCCCTCGGGGATCACGAAACTGGCCTGGCCACGGCCACGCAGCTCGGGATCGACGGAGGCCACGATCACATGGGTGTGGGCGATGCCACCGTTGGTGATCCAGGTCTTGGTGCCATTCAGCACCCACTCATCGGTGGCCTCGTCGTAGACGGCACGGGTCTTGAGCGAGGAGACATCGGAGCCAGCATCGGGCTCGGACACGCCGAATGCGGCGAGCTTGATGTCATCGGCGGTGCCGTAGCACTGAGGGATCCACTCCATGGCCTGCTCGGGGGTGCCATTGGCCATGATGCCGGCCACGGCCAACGAGGTGCCCATGAGGGCCAAGCAGATGCCAGCGTCGCCCCAGGCCAACTCTTCGAGGGCGATGACCATCTTGAGGCCCAGAGGGTCGGTGAAGGCGTCGGCAATGAAGTCCATCGAGTACAGGCCGATCTTGGCTGCCTCTTGGATGATGGGCCACGGGGTCTCCTCGCGCTCGTCCCACTCATGGGCGGCGGGACGGATCACCGTCTCGGAGAAGTCGTGCACCCACTTCTGGACCGTCAGTTGGTCCTCATTGAGCTCCATCGAGAAATCGGACACGCGTCCTCCTGATCTGGCCCTCGGGCCCCTCACGAAACTGGACCGGTGTCGGCGCTGTGGCCGCACGCACACCCGCACGGGTGGGCCCTCACGTAGTTACCGAGTGGTAACAACGCGAAGCGTACCCGGGGACCCGAGCAGACGCAACGACGGAGATCGCCAGCAACCGAGGTGCACCTGGGGGCACCTCGTTGTGACCTTCGACGTGGCTACACACATGGTGAGGTGCATTTCGAATCCAGCCGGTCTGGGCTGAAACTGGCATCGACGATGTCGTCGCAGCCCCACAGACCGTTGTCGACACGCCCGGACCGGCAGCGTCGCCAGGGCGCAAAAGCAAGCAGCCACTGGCGGAGTGTGTGCCCGGCGTGCCGTTCGGTGGCAGTCGGATGTGCGCATCCGTCACCGGGCCACCTCCCCTCCATCACATGAGAGGCGCAACATGAGAGGCGCAACATGAGAGGCGCAACACGAGAGGCGCAACACGAGAGGCGCAACACCTGAAGCGCTGTGCACCACGACGCAGCTCCAACCCGGTCAGGCGATCAACGACGCCGGATCCGAGTTCCCTCG
>CAIQOJ010000101.1 GCA_903873395.1 uncultured Acidimicrobiaceae bacterium | reverse complement strand
TCACCGGGGTGACCGCCATCACTGCTGGCGAGTCCCACACCTGTGCGCTGCTATCCGGCGGCACGGTCCAGTGTTGGGGGAGCAACGCCGACGGCGAGTTGGGCGACGGGACCCGCGGCAGCTCCACCGTGCCCGTGAACGTCACGGGACTCAGAGGGGTGACCGCTATCTCTGCTGGCGCCTACCACACCTGTGCGCTGCTCTCCGGCGGCACGGTGAAGTGTTGGGGGTACAACTACAGGGGCGAGTTGGGCAACGGGACCAACACCGACTCCAGTGTGCCCGTGAGCGTCACCGGGCTGTAGTCCTCAGAACCCGTTCTTGGAGTGCATAGTCGCAGGCGACCCCGAACCCTCTCCCAGCACTCGGTCACTGGGGAGGAACTTGGCGCAGCGGCCTTCCCAGGTGAGCGGGATCTTGACCCCGCTCGGGCCGTTGCGCTGCTAGGCCAAGATTAGTTCGGCATGGCTCGGGTCGGCCTGGGTGTTGTAGACGAACTCGCGGTACAAGAACATCACCAGCGAGCTGTCCTGCTCGATGGAGCCGGACTCTCGGAGGTTAGGGAGCATGGGGCGCTTGGCATCCCCGGGTCGCTGCTCGAAATGACGGATTCGTTGGCTACCGATGGGAACCGGCTTCGACTCCTGGCTAGGGTGCCTCACCCGGGTGCTGGGCCGATGGTGGTTGGTCTCCACCGTTCAAGCGGCTCAGTTCACTGAATCGCACCGGGTCGACTGGAGGCTGTGGCCGTCTGCGTTTTTGATTGTTCGAGTAGATCATGCGTGCTTCGATGTGCCGACCGGGGGCACGAGAACGGGCGAATCCGCCATCGCTCCACCTCCTTTCGATCACCGGCAAGGCAGCACGTGACCTCCTAGATGGTCATTGTTGGGTGAGACCCCTGCGGCGAGTGCACCGAAGACCGTGGACGACATGGTTGACGGCATGAGCACCCGAAACCGCCCCGACCGTCACGGCAACCTCAGCACGGGGGATCTTCCGCCCCCATCCGTAGCGGAAGCCGTCGAACTCGCCTCAATGTGCTGGACCGAGGGGACGGAGGCGAGGTCCGGCCAGACCATCACCCGAATGGTGGAGGTGGCTCGGCGCTTCGAGCGTCGCCTTGAAGCCGAGGAGGTGCGCACACTGGACACGGTCACTGCCGCTTCGTGCGAGGCGTTCATTGGTGCCGTGGGGCGAACAGGCACAGCGCCGTCGATCGCCACGATGCGGTTCCGGCGGACCGTCATTCGCTCGATCTTCCGCAGTGTCCGCTCAGTTGGCCATGCGGTGGGCGACCCGACCATGGATCTCTATCTGCCCGAGCGAGGTCCGGATGCGACAAGGCCCCTCACTACCGCTGAGGTCGAGCACTGTCGTACCTGTTGTGAGCGCCCCGGGACCCGGGACCTGCGGAGGACTGCTGCTTGGGCGCTGGCCGAGGCCGGTGCCATCACCAGTGAGATCGCCCAGGTGCGTAGAGGTGACCTCGACGACATCGTCGATCCGAAGACCGTGGCATTGGCCGGGACGAAGCGCATCCGGGCCCGTCGGGTGTCGCTCACCGGTTGGGGTGCGGTCCGACTGGCCGCCCGGGTGCTCGAGATGGACGATGGCGACCCCTCGACCCCCCTCGCCTACGGCGGCACCTACCCGCTCGACTCGGCCGCCGCCCAGGCGGCAACGTGTCGGCTGGTGGCCGGCGTACTGGCAGAGGCTCATCTGGGCATCGCCGACCGGGTGCGCCCGGGTCCGCAGGCGACGTATTCGGTCCAACCCCAGCCGGCTCCAGGTACCTGTCACTATCGGTTCTTTGGCACCTTCCCGCTTCCCGATGCCCTCTGCACCCCGGGGTCGACCAATCCGCAGGTCACCCAGGCGACCATCGGATCGACGATCTGTCGAAGTGGCTACACCTCGTCCATCCGACCGCCGTCGTCGATCACCGGGGTGGAGAAGGTCGGATCCAAGGCCGCCTACTCCTATTCGGGTTCGAGCACCACGGTGGAGTACGACCACCTCATCCCGCTCGAGCTCGGTGGTGATCCCAACGACCCGGCCAATCTGTGGGCAGAGCCGAACGACAACCCGGCAGCATCATCGTTCAACAATTCCAAGGACCTTCTGGAGAACCGGCTGAACGCCATGGTGTGCTCGGGTCAGATGACGCTGGCCGCGGCCCAGGTGGCCATCGCCACCAACTGGATCGCTGCCTACCTGACCTACGGCTGAGCGGGTAGGTCCGGCGGGATCAGATCGGCGTAGAGGGGGCCGGCCTGTGAGGCGAGGATGGCGATCCGCGGGCGTGGCAACTCGGGATGGAGGTCGGCGGCGATCACCATGGCGTCGTCAGGGTCCCAAGCGTCGACGACCTCAGAGACGAAATCGAACCTGCCCATCCGTCCCCACATGACGATGAACTGGTGCATCGCACTCATGCCGGTGAGCGTATCGGGCGACCGGTCGCCCCGTCTGCGGCCGGTAGCGTCGGGTTGGTGCACGTCCTCGACAATCCGGTGTGGGCCGCGTTGGCCGGGCCACAACAGGACCTGGCGCTCACTGGCCCCCTGGCCGCCCGATTCCAGCCTGAGGTCTCGCGGTTCGGTGGGTTTCCTGAGATGCCGACCGCTGGTCACTGGATCGCCATGTCTGCACTCGTCGGACCAACCGGCGTGGTGTCGATCACCGGTCTCGTCGATGATCCTCCTTCGGGGTGGACCGTCGTCTACGACGGTGTAGGGGTCCAGATGACGGGTGAGGCGGTGGACACCGAATCCCATGAGGACGTCCTCGATTCGGGCGACGAACTCGTGGACCTCGGCGATGACGACGTGGAGGAGATGGTGGCCCTGGTGGCGCTGGCCCAGCCCGGGCCGTTCGAGGCTCGCACCTTCGAGCTCGGTGGGTATGTCGGCGTGCACCACGACGGCAAACTCGTGGCGATGGCCGGTCAGCGGATGCGACCGCCGGGATGGTGCGAGATCAGTGCGGTGGCCACCCACCCCGAACATCGTGGGCGAGGGTTTGCCGGCCTGCTGGTTCGCACCGTTATTCGGGGCATCCGTGCTCGGGGCGAGACGCCCTTCCTGCACACATCGATCGACAACACGGCTGCGATCCGGCTCTACGAGAACATGGGCTTTTCCCATCGCCGCCGCGTTCGTTTCTTGGCCACCGAACCTCCGAGTTGACCAAGGCCTCCGACTGGAGGAACGCGAGCGGCGCGCTGCGAACTCGGGACTCAGAGGGGAACGGCGGGGCTGATCACGGCGTGCGACGGGATGCCCCCGACGTTCACGCGCTTGACGATCTTGCCCGAGGTGGCATCGATCTCGACCAGTGAACCGTCCCCCCGACAGACCCACTCGGCGCCCGGCAGGGCAGCCACACACTCGGCGGGGCCACCGATGTCGATGGCCGGCCCCACCGCCCGGGTGGCCACGGTGATGGGAGCGATGGCGTTCCCACCACTGACCCAGGCAATGGGAGCGTTGGCCAGGCTGTCGATATCGGTCGGATTGAATCCCATGGCGAGGGGAACCTCGGGCCGCAGGCTCGGCAGGGCAACCGGGATGACGGTGCTGGTCTGGAACCCAGCGACCAACGCGGTGCGTCCGTCCGAGGTGATGTGCACGTCGAGTGGTGCGGGGCCCACCGGCACGGGTGGTCCAGGAACGAAGGAGGGGAGGGCGACCGGGTTGAGCGTCCCATCCTGGTAGCAGGCGACCAGCGCCGACTTGGCGTCGGGTGTGATGGCCACGGACACGGGCTGACGGCCCACCGGCACCCGGGTGACGACCGAGAAGTTCGAGATGCGCACCACCGTGAGCGTCGCATCACCGAAGTCGGCCACAAGGGCCAGGCTCCCGTCCGGGGTGAGCGCGACGGCATCGGGCTCGAGGCCGACGGTGACGTGTCGGCTGATCTTCCCAGTCGAGGTGTCCACCTCGACCAGCGAGTTCTCTGCCTTGACCGTCACCAGCAGATGCCCGGCTCCAGGTTCGAGGACCAGGCCCGACGGGAGGGTCCCGACGGTGAACGGCTTGGCGGTTGCTCCCGACGCGGAACTGACCACGGCCACCTTGTTCGAGGGATTGGCATCGATCGAACCGAGGGTGGCATAGACGATCTGGGATGACGACGGCACGAGCGATTCGTGTGAGCAGCCCGCCAAACCAGCAGCGGCTACCGCGAGGACAAGGGAGGAAGCCAGCAACCGCCCACGACGACGCACGGATCTTCCGGGGGCCGCGTCGCCATGATCATCACAGGTGTGGGAGGCACGAGCCATCGGACGATCGTAGGTGGCGCATCCCGTCGGCGCGGACATCTCGACGACGCCGTTCGGGCGGGCTGACAGGGGTACGCTCCGCACCATGGAGACCCAGTGGGAGCCGCAACGGGAACAGACGACGACGGGGGTGTCCGATGGACCCGAGGTCCCGTTCGCAGCCGACAACGAGGTCGTCTCGCCTGGCGCGGCCGGTGAGGCAGACCTCACTCGCTCGACGGACCTCGAGACGTCGTCAGGGACTCCGGAGCTGACTGTGCCCACCGGCGCAGTTTCGTCTGAAGATGCACAGTCTGAAGCTGTGCAGTCCGAAGATGCACAGCCTGAAGCCACGCAGGCGGAAGCGGTCGAAGATGATGCTCATCGGACGGCGGTGGACGCTGTGGACGGCTTGCTCGACGAGGTGGAACTGGCCTTGGCCCGCCTGGACGACGGCACCTATGGGCGCTGCCAGGAGTGCGGATCAGTTATCGGGGATGACGAGCTGGCGGAGAACCCGGTGATCCGTGTCTGCGTGTCCTGCTCAACTCCATCGAGCGCAGCACTTACGGGAACCGCAGCACTTATGGGAACCGCGGCAACGACGGGAACCGAGGACGAACCGACCGATGTGGATGGCGACTCAGTCGTTGCCCAGGTTGGGGAAGTGTCGGACTCCGACCACGTGAGCCCGATCACTCCTGGCTGAGTAACGCGAGCTTCTCCACCGGGGGAGTCGCTAGCCCGCCATGGACCAGGTGAGCGTTCCCGGCGCTGAGGCATTGTTGGCCTGGTCGGCGGCGTAGACCTGCACCGAGTGCTGGCCGCCGCTCAATCCCGAGAAGGTGACACCGGATACGCAGGGCGAGGGAACGGCACTGTCGAGTGCGCAGTAGTAGGTGAAGTGCTTGCTGTCGGGATCTGAGGCCTTGAAGTTCACCTTGAACGAGGTGGCCTTCTTTGGCTTCTTCGGGGCCTTGGTCTTGATGGTGACCGTTGGCGACGACGTGTCGGCATTGGGACCGCCGGGAAGGTTGAGGGCCACCATCTGGTTCCCGATCAGGTTTCCGACGTCACTGGCCACGGGTGCGGAGTCGTTGACGGGGAGAGCCTCGTGGTTCTCTGGGTCATAGGCCCCGGTGTACTGGTAGTACTCGTAGCGCTGGACGACCGAGTTGTCATTCGGGTTGATCTGGAACTCGTTGGACAGCTGCTGGGCGAGCGAGCCTCCTGCGCCAGGCTGGAGGATGGCCCACTCAGTCTCGATCTGTGTTGGCACCTGGCTGTCGCCGGTCACCAGGTGTCCGAGGTCGGCCTTCGACGGCGACTGGGACATGTAGACCTTGGCCCAGATGGCATCACCGAGCTGAGGGTCTCCCGGGTTGTCGGAGGCATTGACGACAGCTTGGACCACCGGCTGTTGGTTGACGGCACCTGCCGGGGCGGGCGTGACGTTGAAGGTCGGGGCAGGGACGGTGACACTTCCGCCAGCCGAATGCTCCAGCTGGCCCGGCTGCGTCGGGCTGGCGACGAGCCAGTTGTAGACGACGTTGGTCGGGTTGACACCGAGGCCCAAGCCGAAGTGGTCGCAGCCGTCGGTCAGGTAGGTGGCCGATCCGCCGGTCCAGCAC
>CAIQOJ010000100.1 GCA_903873395.1 uncultured Acidimicrobiaceae bacterium | reverse complement strand
TGGAAGGCGCTGTTCGAACGAGATGGCAAGTTCGCCGTGTACCCGAGAGGCAACGGACAAGCCAACAGCGAGTCCAGCGCTTTCGGCGCTCATTGACTTCTCCCCAAACAGATGAAACAGGGCGCGCTCAATTGCGACAGCTTCGGCCATGCGATGGGCGGCTTCGAAAAGATCAAAGAAGGGCTCGGTCATGGGATTGCCTTTGGTTGGTAGGCGTTGGTGATCGGTACTCGGCGATCTCGGCCGAACGCCTTTGTGGTGATTCTCGGTCCCAAGGGGCTCTGGCGACGCTTGTATTCGGACGCATCGATGAGCGCGACAACGCGATTGACCATCTCAGCATCGAAGCCGAGTTGGACGATTTCGGGTGCGGTCAGGTCTTGTTCGACGTAGGCGGCAATTACTCGGTCGAGCACGTCATAGGGCGGTAACGACTGGTCATCTCGCTGATCGGGTCGCAATTCAGCCGATGGAGCCTTGGTGAGGACGGTTTGAGGGATGGGAACTGTCTCGCCTGCAGCTTGCGCCCGGTCGTTGCGGTACTGGCAGAGTTCATAGACGAGGGTCTTGGCCACGTCTTTGATCACTGCGAATGCACCGGCGGTATCGCCGTAGAGCGTGGAGTAGCCAACGGCTGTTTCGGACTTGTTTCCCGTCGTGAGCACTAAGTGTCCAAGCGCGTTTGACCAGGCCATCATGGTCAGTCCGCGAATACGGGATTGGAGGTTCTCGTCGGTGAGTCCGGTCGGTACTGCGCCCAAGCGAGGGCTCAGCATCTGAGCAAAGGCAAGATGCGCCGGCTCAATTGCGATGTCGTGGCAGGAGATACCGAGCCTGCTAGCAAGGTCATGGGCATCAACGGTGGCGCCATCACTTGAGTATCGAGAAGGCAGCGTCACCCCGTGGACACGGTCTGGCCCGAGGGCATCGACGGCAATGGTGGCGACGATGGACGAGTCCACTCCTCCCGAGAGCGCGATCACCGCATCGTTGAAACCGTTTTTTTCGAAGTAGTCCCGGACTCCAAGGACGAGCGCTTCCCAGATCTGCTCATGTCCGCCCATTGGCGCAGCGACCCGGGGCTCATGAGCTTGGTGCACAGCTGTTGGTTCGACCAAGCGTTTGCCAACTGGCGCTGCAGGCAGATCGAGCGAGACCATGAACAACTCCTCGTCGAACTGCACGGCACTCGCGAGAATGCCGCTTGCGTCCATGACGAACGATCCTCCATCAAAGACGAGTTCGTCTTGGCCGCCGACGAGATTGCCGTAGCAAATGGTGCAACCCGTCTCTGCGACTCGGCGCTCGACCATTGCTGCCCGCTCTTCACGTCGACCAAGTGCGAACGGTGACGCATTGAGCGAAACAATGAGTGAAGCGCCGGCATCGGCCAATGCTTTGCCCGGTCCGTTCTCTGCCCAGAGGTCTTCGCAGATCACGACACCAATCCCAGTACCGCAAACATCGACCACAACTGGGTCCGCAAGGCCTGGTTGGAACCAGCGCTGCTCATCGAACACGCCATAGGTCGGGAGCAATTGCTTGCGGATACTGAAGTGGTGCTTGCCACCACTGGCTAACACGGCAGTGTTGGCGAGCATCGGGGCGCTGCCAGCTGCACTTGATCGGCTATCTCGAGTGACGCCAACGAGGGTTGGATCGGCAACATCTTCAACGGTTCCAATGGCGACAAGGCAACGACCAGTCGCGGCCACAACTCGCTTGAGGGCTACTCCTGCATCGTGAAGAAACGCTCGCTTATGCAGTAAATCTTCGGGTGGATATCCCGTGATGGCGAGTTCGGGGAAGATGAGCAGGTCACAACCTTCAGCTTCTGCTCGGATAATGGCAGCAATGGCTCGATCGGCGTTGCCGGCCAAGTCCCCAACGACCGAATTCATCTGGGCTACTGCGAGGTTGACCGTGACCACCCCCACAGCCTAGGCG
>CAIQOJ010000099.1 GCA_903873395.1 uncultured Acidimicrobiaceae bacterium | reverse complement strand
TCCACTGGGTTCGCTTCCACTGGGAGCTCTCCCGACCACTTCTTGGCTTCCCTCCCGATGATTCCCTACAGATGTGGTCGCGCACGACCGAAAACATGAAAGTGCAACTTCAGGTTCAAACTTTGCAACCGGCATCCGACGGAAGTGAACACTCCGTGGAGCCTTCGCCACCCAAAGCGACATTCCGACTCGACATCCAGGGCCTGCGCGCCGTCGCCGTCGTCCTGGTGATCCTGTCCCATGCGGGTGCCCGGCACCTGGCTGGTGGCTACGTGGGGGTGGACGTCTTCTACGTCATCAGCGGATTCGTCATCACCGGCCTACTCCTCCGATCGAAGCAGGGATCTGTCGGCTCGAACCTCATCACCTTTTATGCCCGCCGGTTCCGTCGCATCCTTCCGGCTTCGACATTGGTGCTTGTCGCCACCGTCGTCGCCACCTACTACTGGCTCGGCTCCTACGTGGGCCGAGGTCTGATCACCGATGTTCGGTGGGCGTCACTCTTTGCCGTCAACTTCCACTTCATCGATGTCGGCACCAGTTACTTCACCCGGAGCCAGCCCCCATCGCTGATCCTGCAGTACTGGTCGTTGGCCGTCGAGGAGCAGTTCTATTTCGTGCTCCCGCTCCTGTTGTTCTCCATCGTGGCGGTCGCTGCCGTGCGGCGACATCAGACGCTGATGCTCGCGTCACTCGGGTCCATCGTGGTGGCTTCGTCGATCTGGTGTGTCATCCAGACGTCACACGCTCCGGTCAACGCCTACTTCTCGCCGTTCACTCGGTTCTGGGAACTCGGCCTCGGTGGACTCGTCGCCGTGCTGCCGGCTGCGTGGCAGCCGACCAAGCGCTGGGTGACTGGCGTCCTGGGTTGGCTTGGCCTGGCATCGATCGTGGCATCTGCCGTGCTCTTCACCGATGCCACCGCCTATCCCGGGTGGCTGGCTTGGTGGCCGTGCGCTGGTGCCGCCCTGCTGCTGTGGGTCGGCCGATCACCATCACCCGGCGGACCGGCGGCCATCCTCAGCTGCAGGCCATTGGTCTATGTGGGGGCCATCTCCTACTCGCTCTACCTCTGGCACTTCGCCTGGATCAACATCCCCCTGCAGTATGCGACGTCACCTATGGCCTGGACCTCGAAGGTCCTCCAGATCCTCGGGGCAACGGTCTGTGCCGTCATCACTTACCACCTCGTCGAGAACCCCCTTCGCCGTTCGAACTGGATGGACGCACGGCGTTGGACGGCCTATGCGCTCGGCATCGGCCTGATCGCTGTGGTCTGGGCGGTCACTGCCGGATATCTCCAGTTCGCCGGATAGCCATCAAGGAACAAACGGAATCAAGGTCTGTCATCGACCGCTGATCAGGCGCGACGTCGAAGTAGTAGATCGCCACCCCACCGGTGAAGATCATTCTCGATCCGTCCCTGGAGGAGGTGGCCACAGGCCGACTCTCGTGAATGTCCGTCGTACACAGCAGTTCGAGGTTCCGACCGATCTGCTGAAGCACCGCCATGAACCCGGGCGCTTCCCGCGGATGCCAGTCGGGATCGAGTTCGCCGTGCGAATGTGACCTCGGATGGTGCTCACTGTTGACGCCCCACGACGACCCGGTCCACGTACCCGACCACGTAGAGGGAGGGTCAACTCGTTCCATGCACACTCCTCAGACATGAGCATCCTCGCCTGACACGAGCATCCTCTCCGGACACGGGCATCCTCCCCTGACATGGGCATCCTCCCCGGGATCGCCGGTCGCTTCACCACTAGGTATTCGCATGAGGGAGTCAACTCGACCAACCCCATGATCCTTGTGCTGGGCCACGTCCGAGGCACCGAGGACACCGGCGACATGCCCACGGCAAAAAGGGCCCGCTAGACGTCCTAACCTTCGAGGGCCGCAGGCCTGGCTCCTGCCACGTTGTCGGACCCACCCCTCAGCCGGAGACACACCATGACCGCCAACGTCGACGATCCCTTCCAGCGCCTCCGCAACACCTTCATCGTGGCCAATGGCGTCAGTACGCTTGGGACGTCCATGGCCATGCTGGCTATGAGCTTCATCATCTACGACCAGACGCACTCCGTCGGAGCGACCGGTCTGATCGCCGTCTTCTTCTACCTGCCGTCGATCTTCCTCGCCGGTGTCTCCACTCGACTGGCCAGCCGGTGGGGAGGGCTCAAACTCGACTGCATCGCCAGCACCGCCATTGTGGTCTCCAGTCTGATTCCGGTGATCATGTCAATTCTCGGACACCTCACGGTGCCCGTGCTGCTGGTGTGGCAGCTGATCAACGGCATCTGTTACGGCGTGCGCGGCCCCGCCGTCAGCCTCATCACCCGAACGCTGGCACCAGAAGGCCAAGTCCAGGAGTACAACGGGCGGCTGTCCCGAGCCGGGGCCATTGCCGGCATCGTCGGCTGCTTAGCCGGCGGTCAGATCCTGACCCACATCGGAGCGACCGTGCTGTTCGCGTTCAACGCCCTGTCGACCCTCGGCGTTGTCCTCGTCCTGGCTCCCCACATCAAGGTCTCGACTGGTCAGCCAGCCGAGCGGCGGATCATGGACGTCTTCCCTCTGCTGCGCAATAACCGACCGGTGCGGGGAGCCTTCATCTCCTTGCTGGGAGCAACCCTGGCCAGCTGTGCAGTCGTCACCTTCCCCGCCATCGCCCACGGCTTCTCGAGCCGAGCCGACGCACTCTCCTACATGCAGGCCATGTACGCAGCCGGAGGAATCTTCGTCGTCGCCAGCATCCACTTCGCCCGGAAGAGGGCCACCTGGGGTCGCGTCGAGGCGTGGTGTCACGGACTATTCGTGGTCTTCCTGACCAGCCTCGGTCTGATCTTGCTCACACCACTTCCGCCCAGGTTGATCTTCGCCATTGCGCTGATCCTGGTCTTCGCCCTGGGCTACTTCTTCCTGATCGCCAACTCGGTGCTGTCGGCACTCATGCAGATCGGTGTGCCCGAAGCTGACCGAGCTGCTGGTCTCACGGCGTTCACGCTGGTCAGCATGATCAGCATCCCGGTCGGCCAGGAGTTCATCGGCATCCTGGCCGACCTCACCTCCACCGAGCTGGCCCTGATCGTCACCGCCGGGGTAGTCCTGGTCATGTGGGCCACGGGCATAGCCACCGGACGGCCCAAACTGCTCGACCAGCTTGACGACAAGCACCAGGCGCCCGAGCTCGTCTCGAAGGCGACGGCCCAGGTTCCCGCCTTGTGGAACCATCGTTGACCTTTCACACTCCAATTCCACGGTTGCTGTGACTACTCAGCGGTCGGCGGTCGTGATCGCCTGCCCCGTGATCACGTGCTCTTGGTCGTAGTGAGTGAACCGCCTTCGTGGGTCTCGTACGGATGCAGATCCGATGGTCGAGTTCCGAAGGTTCATGGTCTCGGTTTCCATGGTTGTGGTGTCCATGGTTGTGGTGTCCATGGTTGTGGTGTTCATGATGACGGCCGAGCATCACAGCCGATGACGGTCGGTGCCCAACGAGGCGGCATGCCACGGTGAACAGTTGACGGTGACGCAGGACATCACTCGTCCTCAGTGGTCACCCACTCTGGCGAGATGACGCGTGCTTGCCACTCCGAGACAGTGCATCCGGGCTCGGGCGGCGAGCGATGACTGCGTCTTCCATGGTGTCGAACTCCTGGTGGAGGTGAGTCTTGGGTGAGATGAGGACCAAGAGGAGCATCCCCAGGGCACAACATCCGATCCCGACGGCCAGAGACGCCACATCGCAGACCAGCCCAATCAGCTCTTGTCCGATCGGGAAAGCCACGAGCGAGATAAGCGCATACCCGGTGAGTACTGCGGCCTGCTCGCCAGCCGGGGCCGCCCCCTCGACCACCGCTGCGAGTATCGACGACTGAAAGAAGAGTCCAAGGCTGGCACCGGTGATGGCCAGCGTGGCGACGATCAAGCCCACCGTCGAGAAGTGCCCGTGGTGTGTCGAGTTCGAATCGCAGGCCCACGCCACCACAGCGACGATGCCGAGAGTGATCGCCACGCCGACGTCGCTGACGGTCAGCGCCCGGTCCCAGCCGATCCGGCCTCGAATGCGCTTGATCACCATGCCCACGAACAGACCTCCGAGCATCGATGCCGCTTCCAGAATCGAAACAATCTGGTTGCTCGATCCGATAGCGCTCCCGAGCGCCGGCAGGACGACGACGTAGCTCGAGATGACGAAACAAAAGACGGTGAGGTAGCACGCGGCTCGGATGCCACCGTTGGTGCGCAAGACCGTCAAGAAATCCCGGAATCTCTCCGACGCACCGTCCGTGATCGACCGAGGCTCCCTTCGCAGCAAGTTCACCGCAAGTGCGCACGGGAAGTAGACGACAGCGCCGATGAGGAACACCCACGTGGCACCCAAGACGTCGTAGGCCAAAGCCCCCACCAAGAAGCCGGCCACCCCGGCGATCGACTCCACCATGGTGATCTGCCCGTTGAACTCGGCCAGTCGGCCGGGTGGAGCCATGAGGATCCGGACGATCCCTACCGTCGGGGTCCCGATGCCCCACGACGTCCCGAGCAGCACGAACCAACCGATGAGTGCCGGAGCAGAAAGGAGCCCGAAGACCGAGAGCAGGACAGGGACGAAACTGACTACCCCAGCAAAGGTGTTGGCCACCACATACATCGTCGGAGCACCCCATCTTCGGCTGAGTCGCGTGGCTACTGACGGCAACAACAGCTGCGGCAGGCACTGAGCCACCATGATCAGTCCCGTCGCAGCTACCGACTTCGTCTTGTTGTAGACGAGCACGTAGCTGGCAAGACTGATCAGTCCGTAGCCGAACTCCCATCCGATCCCCGAGGCCAGGTAGAACGCACGAAGGCGATGATGGGTGTCCGGGGCAGCGCTCTGCTCCGATGACCCAGAGGAGTCAGTTGGGCTCGACAACGCTCTCTCGCTTCCACGCAGGTTCATCGACGGACCGTCGGAGGAGACCGGCTCTGATCTCCTAGCAACCCTACCGGCGGGCCAGGCAGCCATTTTCGAGACGATGCAGGCATCGTCCCACTTCTGGTGCTGACGGTACACAGTCAACTGAGCAGGGCCGTGTCCGGGGCGTGTTTTGGTTCCAGGGCAGTGGGCAGGTCGCGTTGCTCTGCCCACCACGACCGTGGCGGCATTCGGGACGAGAGCGAAGACTTCCATCGAGCACCGAGGAGAGCCGCAGCGGAACACAGCGGGCACGCTGCACCCGATGCCAGGGCCACCACCGCCCGCTGGGGTTGATCTTCAGCGAGTGGTGCGGCTTCCGACACCGACAGGGTGGGATTGAGCCTGACCCTCGGGCTCCTTGCTCAGCACCGATTCGAACTCGCGACGAAGGTTGGTGCGGGGGAACACTCGGACCCAGACCAGGACGACGAGTGCAGGAAGCGCAATGCCGGCAGCCAAGGAGACTTGATCGGCGACCAGGCCGATCACCTCTTGCCCGATGGGCACGGCGAGGAGCGGGATCAAGTTGTAGGCAGCCAGCACGCCGTTGCGGTCCTTGTCTCCCGTCGATGCCATGACCATCGTCGCCAGGACGGTGCCGTTGAAGTTCAATCCCACTCCGGCTCCCAGGATGGCCGCATGCGCGGCGACCACACTCAGGATCAGCAGAACGACGTGGTGGTGCACGGCAGACGTCTCGACAAAGGCCACGAGAGCCAGGAGGAACAGTGAGGACATGACAAGGAAGTTCTGGCGACGGATGGCCGGGAACCACCCCTTGTCGGGGCTGACTCTTTTGATCATGGCCGTCACAGCCAGACCACCGAGCACAGTGGTTGCCTCGAGCGACGACAGGACGAAGTTGTTCGAGGAGATGGTTCTGGCCAGAGCAGGTAGGACGACGGAGTAACCACCCACGGCGAAGCACATCAACGTGAGCACCATCGAGGCTCGGATGCGACCGTTCTCCTTCCAGACCTTCACCACGTCTCGGGTCTTCTCCCGAGATGTCGGAGCCGTGACAGGGACCTGGCGCAACAGCGGTCGGACAGCGAGCACGCTCGGCACGTAGGACACGGCGGCAAAAATAAAGATCCAGGTCACTCCGAGCAGGGAGTAGGCGAAGGATCCCAAGAGATATCCCATGGCCATCGCAATGGCCCAAGCAACATTTCGATTCCCGTTGAGTTCAGGGAGCTTCCCCGGAGCAGCGAGCGTGATCCGTACGAGTAGGGCGCTCGAAGCTCCGATGCCGAAGGTCACCCCCAGGGCGACGTAGAAGAGCAGAAGCGTCGCTGGCGTCAGCGAACCCGTCAGAGCAAGGCCAACGGGCAACAGGGTGATCAACCCCGAGAGCAGGGTGCTCCAGAAATAGACAGCCAGGCCACCCCATCGTTCGGTACAACGCGTGGCCACGACCGGCAGGCAGAACTGCGGGACACTCATCGCTACGACGATCAATCCAGTGGCGGCAACCGATTTCGTCTGGTCGTAGACCACGAGATAGCTCGCCAACGACATCAACCCGAAGCCAAAGCTGTGTGCCCACACCCCCACGAGATACGTACTGCGGGAACGTCGGAAGGGATCAACAATCTGGACGTCGTCGGGTGTGCTCACAGTACGTTCACTCCAGGCCACTAGTCGGGTGCACGGTGTCCCGGTGGCGGCATGCTCTCGAGGCCAGGGCGGCGTCTGATAGGGACTGTCAAGTGAACACACAGTAGTCATCTTCGTGTTGCATCTACGACGGAGCAGGGCAGAGGATCAACGAATAGAAGGAGATCCGCAGGTCGTTGCGTTCTTCGGCTGAGACAGCAGCCAGAACCTGCCTACTGCGGCTTGTCCGTCCGCCAACGTGACGATGGACCGCAAGGCCTGCAGGCGGGCATGGGTACGAGGGTCCCGCTGCCCATGACGTCGTGAGACATCAGGAGCCATCTGACGACCAGTCGACACTTCAGGGAAGGGACGTGGCGAACCAGGAGGGCACATGCACGCCAGTTGCATGCACTCCTGCCGAATCGAACGAGAGACCCGGTCGGAAGTTCTCGGTCGGGCTGAGCGACTAGATCGCAAGCCCGTCAGTCACTCCGAGGGTCACCATCTCGCTTCTGAGTCAAGAGACGATGGGCGATCCACAACGAGAGTGCCGACAACGGCCATTCGGCCAGAGCCATCACGATGGCTGCGGCCGCCACTCGGCCCGTGGTTCCCATGATGTTGAACCATCCGTCACAGAAGAACAGTGCGGCAGCGAACGAACTGGCCACGGCCAGGGCCGCTCGGTTGTGGCGGAGGAAGTAGGCGGTGGTCACCAAGCTGATCAGCTCGAAGACATCGAGGCCCGTCCACACCACGCGGAGTTGGCCAGCCTCTACATGTGCTGGCGCTACCGCCAATGTGATCACCGTCACCGCGGGGAGCACCACGAGGCCCAAAACCGTGAGTGCGGGTGCCAGAAAGACGAGCGGGTGACGAGTCCGCTGGTCAGGCACGAACCATGAGCGCACGGCCAGTCCAGCTAGGACCAAAACAGGAACATGGAATACGGCAATTTCCACGAGCCGGGAGATCACGGGGACTCGAGTGGCGCCCAACATGATGAACCACGGGAGCAGCAGGGACAGTGCGGCGGTAACGGACCCGACGAGCACCACGAGCGACGAGCGGCGGTGGTAGGTGGCGGCGGTGGCCAGGATGCCCAGGCAGTAGACCACCGAGATTCCAGCCAAGAGAAAGCGAAGGTGGTGGGCCTCGGCATGCTCCGACTGGCTGAGGAACAACAAGACGATCCAGGGAGCCAGAAAGGCAGCTGACCCGAGATAGATCACCATCAGCCAACGTCGAACCTTGACCGAGACGCTCAACTCGATCGTCGCAGGTGACGACTCGTTCTGACTGACCGTCGTCATCGCTGCAGGAACTCCTGGCAGAGCAAGGATCTCGGCATGCTTCGGTGGGGGTCGACGATCAGAAATTTGCGCACTGGGTGCCATTCTCGCGTGAGATCCACCGGTCAGCCGCGGGACTGGTTCCTACCTTGACCTGCGCCGGTCCCCTCTGACTCGCCCGTCACCTCGTCGATCGATTCGAGCAGTGAGGTGACTCGGGAGTCATCGGGTCCGAAGAGCTGGACGGAGCGGCCGAGAAGCTGATCGGCATCAAGGCGGTGGGCTCGGAGCATCTCGCGGATGTCGACCCAATCCTTGTCTCGGTTGGAGAAGGCCTTGAACACGCCGAGCGATGCGCATGAAAGGAAGGGAAGCCGAGCTCCGGCGATGGTGAGCGGGCCCCGATGACTAGACCACTACCGGGGGATCAGCTCAAACGGGCTCGACATCCGCATCCTGGGACCCGATGGATCACCACTCCGGCACCTCACCCTGGATGCAACAAAGGACT
>CAIQOJ010000098.1 GCA_903873395.1 uncultured Acidimicrobiaceae bacterium | reverse complement strand
GTATTGCAGTCGAGAAACATCAATTGGGCTCTGTCGGTTCTGGTTCTCGCGAGGCTTGGGCGCTACGGTGACTGCATGGAAGAGCTCACCTCGTTTGCCAACCACCTCCCCGTCAAGATTCGCTTCGGTGAAGGCGTGGCGCAGACACTTCGAGATGTCGTTGCTGAACTCAACGCGTCCAATGTGTTCGTGATGGTCGATGAAGGTATCGAGACCTTCAACGCTGCCGCATCTGCCGTCCTCGAATCGCTTGCTCCAAGCGACATCACCGTGGTCCGATTCAACAAGCCAGCTGGAGAGCCCACCTTCGAGATGGTCGATGCTGCAACGCAAGCGCTTCAAGCCAGCGGTGCGACCGCGTTGGTGGCGCTCGGTGGTGGTTCGGTGATCGACACGGCGAAGGCCGCTCGCCTCTGCGCGCAACTCGACTGCACGTTTGAAGAGTTTCTCGCGACGCGTCCCGCCTTTGCCGACCCAGATGTGGCGCTGATCGCCATTCCAACGAGCGCTGGAACTGGTTCTGAAGTCTCCGGTGGAGCCGTGGTGAGCAACCCACAGGCCGGAACCAAAAGCGGGATCGCCAACGCGTTGATGCGAGCGCAGTATGCCCTCGTCGACCCACTGCTCACCTACTCCATGCCGCCAACGATGACCGCCAATACCGGTATCGACGCGATTGCCCAAGCCATTGCCGGCATGGTGGCGAGTTGTCGAACACCCATTGGCGATGCCATCGCGCTCGAGGCCATTGCAATGATGACTGGGGCGATCGTCGCTGCCTACAAGAATCCGAACGATGCCGAGGCGAGATCGAAGATGTCGTGTGGGTCAATGATGGCAGGGCTCACCATGAACGTGTCGGATTGCTCAGCTGAGCACTCGCTCGGCCAAGCTATTGGCGGGTTAACCCACGCTCCGCATGGCCTCACCATTGGTCTCGTGTTGGCCGAGACCTTAGAGCGCGAGCGAGCCCACGTTGCAAACCAACTCGAACGGGTTGCGACAGCTATGGGTGCTCCTGACGACGGCTCGAACAATGGCTCACGAGCTGTTGCAGCTGTCCGCCAACTCCTTTGTGATCTCGACTTCCCCGTCTTGGCCGACCTTGGAATCACGAGCAACGATCTCGACCGGTTGACGCAACTCGCACTTGAGGACTACTTCATCACGATGGCGCCTGTTCCATGGTCGAGCGATGAGGTGCATGCAGCGTTCGCACGGGCACTCGCCATCACGAAGCGCTGACGCAAAGGCTGCATGGCTCTGCAACAGTAGAGACACATGAGCCAGCTTCGCTGGCTCCAAGAGAGGATGACATGGCTGATTTCCCCTACGCCACACAATTCACCATCAACCGAACCCTGCCGGCCAAAGGCCGTCCACGAAACGAGATCTTGGCCGAGCTCGCCCAGATGGCGAAGGGCGAAGACGCTGCGTGGGAGACGGGCAAGTGCTCAGGGACGATGTATTGCGGCGACCACAGCCACTACGACTTCTTGAACGAGGCATTCGGGCTGTTCAGCCACGTGAACACCTTGCAGCGCGATCTCTGCCCGAGCGCTACCAAGTTTGAAGGCGAGATCTTGGCCATGGCGCTTGACCTCTTCCACGCTGATGCGGTCGACGATGGCGAACCTGTGGGTTTGCTCACCACAGGTGGGACAG
>CAIQOJ010000097.1 GCA_903873395.1 uncultured Acidimicrobiaceae bacterium | reverse complement strand
TGGCGTGACCAACTGACCGCAGCTACCCCTCTGGGTCTGAAGACGTTCCTCACGTTCCCCGAGAACGAGAAGTCTGGCCCTACAGTGCTGCTCGTTCATGGTTCACTCGACCGAGGAGCCTCCTTCAGCCGATCAATCATGCGCCTCGAAGGCCGGGCCGTACTCACCTACGACCGTCGTGGCTACCAAGGTTCACGAGGAATGGACCTCTCAGACGGCTACGAGGCCCACCTTTGCGACCTGTTGACACTTGCTCAAGCATCTGACCGTGGTGCAGGGGTCATCGCCGTTGGCCATAGTTTTGGTGGCGTTCTCGTTCAAGCAGCCGCACTCGCTGAACCCAACTCCTTCTCAGCAATTGGCGCGTTTGAACCGCCGATGCCGTGGCTTGGATTTCATCGAGGTGGACCATGGCCCGCCCTGGCCCTTGACCCTGGCGATGAGGCAGAACGATTCTTTCGTCGCATGATGGGCGATCATGCCTGGGATCGGATGGCCGAAGGGGTCCAACAAGACCGCCGAGCCGACGGTCCAGCCCTCATGGCAGACCTCTCCGCCATTCGAACGTTGCAGTTCGACCCTTCATCGCTCACGGTTCCCGTCATCTACGGCACCGGGGTTGAAAAGACCGCTCCGCACCACTTGGCATCAGTTGAGTGGCTCGGCGCGAACGTGCCTGGAGCCGAAGTCGACAAGATCACCGAAGCTGGCCATGGCGCCCACCTTTCTCACCCAGACGCCTTTGCCAGATTTATTTCGCTCGTCTTAGCCGCCAGCCAACGAGGAGTTTCCCCATGAGAGTTGCCATCGCAGGTTCGAGCGGAATGATCGGACGCGCCCTAAACGAAACGCTGACTTCGCGTGGCCACGAGGTCATCACGCTTGTTCGCCGTCCAGCGAAGTCTGTCGGCGAGGTGACGTGGAATCCTGAAGCTCGCACGATTGATCGCCACGCGCCGCAGCTCCAAAGCCTCGACGCCATCGTGAATCTCTGCGGAGTGGGAATTGGCGACAAACGCTGGACTGAGCAACGAAAGCGCGACATTTTGTCGAGCCGCATTGATGCCACCTCAACGCTGGTTGATCTCCTCGGTGCTCTCGACCAGCCTCCAGCTACGTTCCTGTCGGCATCGGCGATTGGCTTCTACGGCGACCGAGGAGCGACAGAGCTCACTGAAGCTGCAGCAAAAGGTCATGGCTTCTTGGCTCAGGTCTGCGTGGACTGGGAGAACGCAGCGAGTAACAACATTGCTCGCACCGTGATCCTACGGACCGGTGTTGTTCTCGATCCAAGTGGCGGAGCACTCAAGAAGCAACTCCCGCACTTTCGAGCTGGGCTCGGAGGAAAACTCGGCAACGGAAAACAATGGCTCAGTTGGATCTCACTTCACGACCAAGTTGCTGCCATGGTCCACCTCATTGAACATCGAGACCTTGAGGGACCAGTCAATCTGACTGCACCCAAACCGGTGACCAACGGTGCGTTTACCGTGGCGCTCGCTGCTGCGCTCAATCGGCCTCACCTGTTCAGTGTTCCAACCATCGCCCTCGGTCTCGCCTTGGGGCGAGAACTCACTGCCGAAGCGCTCGCAGCAAGCCAACGTGTCGTACCGGCCAAACTCATTGACACAGCCGCGTTCACCTTCGCTCACCCGAGCCTCGAAGTCGCTCTCGCTTCGATGCTCAGCCGCTGAACAGCACCTATCGAGAACGACACCTGAGCAAGAGTCCGCGCTGGTAGCGACAATCTCGGCTGTTTGCTGTACGGTCGTTTTAGATTGTTTGGTAGTCACGAGAACACAGTTGTCTCGCTTCAGCTGAAAAGAAAGGTTTGCTCTTGCACAACATGCGTCGAATTGTCGCTTCCGCCATTGTTACGGGCTCGCTCACGCTGGGACTCGTTGGATCAACGCTGACCACGTCTGGGGCATCATCTCGCCAACCGCACGTTTCAGGAACCCTCAACAGTGCACTCGTGGCCACCAAGATGCGGTGGATTTGGCCGTACGTGCCAGGGCAGTGGTTCTCGACGACCAACACAGCCCTCTTTCAGCAGCCAATGTACCGGCCCCTGTACTGGTTTGGTAAGGGCACTTCCATCAGCGTCCAGCCGGACTTGTCCTTGGCCAAACTGCCGAAGGCTTCAGCGGACTTGAAGTCGTTCACCATCAACTTGAAAGGCTGGAAATGGTCAAATGGCGAGACCATTAGCGCTCGAAATGTTGAGTTCTGGCTCAACATTGCACGATCGCATCCCGGCGACTTCGGCGGCTATGTCCCAGACATCGGTATTCCAGATCGCGTGGCAAGCACTCAGATCTTGAGCCCAACGTCGATCAAAATCACCATGAAGTCACCACAGAACCCGAATTGGTTCCTCTACAACGCTCTGGCCACAGTCACCCCCATGCCGACGAAGTGGGATGTTGTCTCGAAAACCGGTGCTGCTGGCTCTGGTGGGTGCTCGGCAATGCCATTCACGGCCGTTCCCCTCGCTGTCTACAACGACTCGGGGAAACTCATCTCTGGTGCCAGCGCGTGTGACCGCGTGTTTACCTATCTGTCGAACTTCGCCAACGCCGCTGGTTCGGCATCGAACAACAACAACGCCTTGTGGAAGGTGTACGACGGACCATGGGCTCTCGCCAAC
>CAIQOJ010000096.1 GCA_903873395.1 uncultured Acidimicrobiaceae bacterium | reverse complement strand
GGCGGTCGAGAAAGGGGAGGGTGGCCAGGTCACCCCGACTCCAGGCCGTGCCGTGGAGAAGCGCCATCTCGGTCAGTGCGGCGGAAGCGACGTCGGGGGTGCAGCCAGCCAACTGGTCGCCCTGGACGCCGTCCACCACGTCCTCCAGGACCAAGGTGAACCACTCGGCCCCCTCGTCGATGACGGCCAGGTGGCAGGCGGGCACACGCGGTCCCAGTGACGGAGCCACCTGTGCGTAGAAGCCGACCTCGACGTCGTAGGCGCGCACCAGAACGCCCGTGGCTCGGCTGGTCGGATCGGCCGAAGCCAACTTCACCACGACGCTCCCGGTCGATCCCTCAGACGTCGTAAAGGCCAGCCGCAACGTGTCGGCCATCTGCCCTGTGCCCACGGGCGTGGCCTCGCAGGAGGTGACGGAAACCCCGGGCCCGATCAGCGAGGTGTCCGACGTCTCGGAGGTGGCCAGCACCTCGGTCAGCCAGTCGGCGGTGAGATCGCCAGGCTGACGCACGAGCAACCGGTTCATGGCTGGCTTTCGGCTGCTGGCACCGCCAGGTGGGGTTCGTCAGTGTCGTCGTACTCGGTGCGCAGCGCCCGGGACAGGACGGCATGGTGCAGGTAGAGGGTGGCGATGTAGGTGAGTTCGAGCACCGCCTCGTCGCCCAGAGCAGTCACCAAGCGACCGAAGAGTTCGTCAGGCACGCGGCCGTGGTCGAGCACCAGGCAGTCGGCGTAGGCCAAGACCGCTTGTTCGGTGGCGTCGAAGCAGGGTGCGGTCGCCCAAGTCGCCACTGCAGCAATGCGCTCCTCGGTCACCTGGAGCGACCGCAGGGCCCGGCAGTGCTGGGCGAAGACGAATTGGCTTTGTGCCGTCCACCCCACCCGGGCTTGTGCCAGTTCCCGGAGTACCGGGTCGAGTACTCGGTTGGGGTTCTGGTAGTAGAGGAACCCTCCGACGGCGTGCTCGAGGGCATCGGGCGAGTTGGCCATCACCGTCCACCAGTCGCCTGTGGTGCCGTCCTCGGTGCCAGGCTCGGTCACTGGATCACGTTGGCCAAAGAGGTAGTCGTACATGCCGATGACGATGGGGGCGCTGGCCTCACCACGTGACACCTGACGGAGTCGGGGCATCTCAGCGCATCCCGTTGCCCAGGAACGTTTTCCCGTCAGAATCTCGTCGGTGGTGCTCGGTGGTCACGGTTCCTCCCCTGGACAGCCGCGTTGTCACGCTATCGGGCAGAGACCGCCGAGGTGGGTCCTGGGCGAGCGAACGCCAGCAGTACGGCTGGGAGTTCGTGCAACTACGCCCCGGCGGGATAGGGGCGGTTTTCCGAGGGCCGGGGGAGTGCTCGGGGGTCGGGCACAGCAGTGGCCTGTTCGGTGTATCCGGCGAAGTAGGCGAGGATGCCGGCCCGATCCAAGATGGCATCCAACTGAGGCGAGCGTGCCTCGAGGTAGCGGGCCAGCAGGACACCTCGGGCTCCCACGAGGAAGTCGGTGGCCGCGATATCCGCCTGTTGGCCACCTTGGAAGGTGACGGTGGCCGATCCCTCCACCGTGGCTGTGGCCACCCATGGCAGGTAGTGCCGGCCTGCCTCGGCCAGCACAGCGATCAATGAGTCCGGCACGTCATCAGCATCGAACCATTGACCCGCGACCCGGTGACGTGGGGCCGCGATGCGGTTGGTGTGATCAAGGACGGCAGGTGAGGTGGCTTGCGTCAGTCGCAGACACCAGGGGTCGTTGATGAAGTGGGCGGCGTTGCCACCGAAGAAGGCGAAATCGGCCAAGCTCGGTCGGCCGCCAAGCAGGTAGTCATGGTTGTCCAGGTGGGCGCCGAAGGCCGTGAGCCAGGGAACGAGCGAGTCCCCCACCCAGGCGTCGATGTTGTCCGGCGTCGTACCCAGTCGGGGGAGACAACCCGTCATTGATTCGGCAACCATCGAGCGCACGTCATCGAATGGGGCAGGAATTTCAAAGATGGCCTCACGGGCGATGTCGAGAGAGCCCGAGGCGGTGTTCTCCGGCATGAGCCAGCGTGTCCCGACTGCGTGTCGGTAGAACCACTCATCGCTGAAATCGTCGAGCAAGAAGTCGAGGAAGCGCAGGGTCGGATCCGCGGGATGGACGGAGGCTGACGGGTGCCGGGTCTCGAGGTGGCAGATGATCGACGTGGAGTCCCAGATCATTTCCTGGTCAGGTGTGGTCACAACGGGAATCCCGCCGTTCCATCCCGCCTCCATGGCTGCCCAGTTCAACCCCACGCTCGGGGCCAGATCCCAGGGGATCCCCTTGTGGTCGAGATAGCCGGTGACCTTGCGGGTGAAATAGGACACGCGAATGCCGTGGACGATGAATGGATCAGAGGTCATGAGTGCTGCTCCGGATGGCTGTGCGGAAGGGATCGGCCTGGTGGGTTAACCGCCGGGGTCAACCGCCGGGGTCGACGGTTGGGGTCGACCGGTGTGGATGGTAGCGAGGCTAGGGGCAGCCGAGACCCTCGAACGCGGCACAAGCAGGACAGAGCCAGACGGCGTGGCCACCGGACTGATGACGGGTGGCCACTGGAGCGCCACAGGCGACACAGGGCTCGCCTGCGCGCGACTGTCCTGCCGCTGAAGTTCCGGGCGCTGTGCTTTCGTCAGGTAGCGATGAAGATTCCATTGCCTGGTCAGTCGCCTGGTCAGTCGCCCGGTCAGTCGATAGGTCAGTCAATAGGTGAATCGGCTGGTCAGTCGGTGACACGGGACGTCGCCGTGGCCGCTGCGCTCACCAACTCACCCTCGCGATAGGTCCGCCAGCATGCTGCGTCATAGTCGTAGAGCTTGCAGGCCTTGGTGTTCGACACGAAGTCCCGGAACTTCAACTTCTTGTCGATGACGGTTCCCGGGAAGGCATCTTCGATGGCATCTGCTGCCGCTTCGAGGTGATACATCGGCACTCGCATGTCCACGTGGTGGGGGACGTGAACCATGATCCAATGGATGAAGAAGTTGAGGCCCTTGGGGGCTCGCAGGACTGTGGTGCCTTCCATCTGGGCCTTGAACTTGTCCCACTCGCCACTCTTCCACCAGCGGATGTCCGGGTCGACGTGGTGCACGTGGACGAACGAGCCGATGACGTAGCTGAAGCACAAGAACGGCAGCACGATGGTGCGCACGTCGAGCCACACGACCCCCCACGCCGAATGACCCATGGCCAGGCCGATGGACGTGAAGAGGACGGTCATGGCCAGGACGAATCCGAGCACGATGAAGCGGTCGCGACGGGTGGCCTTGACCCACCGGGCTGGCGGGCTGGCGACGATCATCTTGTTCAGCCAGACCTCATGTGCGTAGTAGAGGCCAGCACCGGCCCAGGACCACTCGATGCGGTGGAGGAGACGGCGCCCCTTCGACATGGCCTGCCACTGGTCGGGCGTGGTGGGCTGCCATACGAAGTCGTAGCCCTCGCGGACGGTGAAGGCGTGATGCACCCGGTTGTGACCGAGCACCCAGCCTTCGTAGACGTGCCACGAGGGGAGCATGGAGATGTGGCCGATGATCGAGTTCAGCCGCTTGGTCTTGAAGAGAGCACCGTGAGCCGAGTCGTGGGCCACGATGAACAAGCCGGAGACGACAAGGGCCATCGGGATCTCCAAGAGGAGGACTCCCCACCACGAACTCACCACGGTGAGGGCCACGAGTAGGCCGACGTACATGCAGGCGTCCCGCCCGAAGTAGAAGAGACCACGTGAGGTCGGATTGTCGTAGACCGCCTCGGGGAGAGCATCGATCACCGGCTTGAGCGACCGTCGACCGCCAGCCGGGCGATCGGTGTCGGTCGCAAGTGGGGCTGTGGTCATGCTCCATCTTCCCACGGCGTGAAGGCCCGCCGTGCCTCGGGCATGAGGAGAGGCGTTTCGCTTGGTGACTAATGGGTGGCAGGCCAGGCGGGAGGCGGGCCAAGCGGGTGGCGGGCCAGGCGGGTGGTCGCTAGGCGGAAGCAGGCTGGGTCAGCGTGCGACCGTTGTCACACATGATGGAGCGGATCTCTTCGGCGGTGAATCCCTGGTCGGCTAGATCGTCGGCGAACGAGGCTGGCTCGGCCAATCCCTCGGCATGGGGCCAATCGGAGCCGAAGAGCAGGCGTTCCACGCCGAGAGCCTCTCTGACGGCTACGAGGTCGTCCTCGTAATACGGCGCCACCCACACATGATTGCGCAGTGCCTCCACTGGGTCAGAGGCAAATCCCGTAGGCATCTGACCGCGGACCTTGGCGAGCTTCTTCACGAGAGGGACGATCCACTCCGAGCCAGCTTCGATGCTGGCCACCCGAACGTTGGGAAAGCGGTCGAAGATGCCTTGGCAGACCAGTGCGGCCATGGTCTCGTAGGGGGGCCGGTCGGCACTGAGTACTACGCGCAGAGGCGTGTGGCTGAAGGCGCGGAACTCTCCGTGGGGCTCCCAGTCTTCGACGAACCGGCCGTAGCCGGCATCACCAGAGTGGATGCCCACGGTGATTCCGGCTTCGTTCACCCGGGACCAGAAGGGGTCGAAGCGGGGGTCGGCGGGCGAGGCGTAGCCCGTCGGCGTGGTGACCGGACCACCCTTGATGCAGACGATGCGGGCACCCTTGGCCAAGACCTTGTCGAGTTCGGACACCGCAGTGGTGATGTCGATCAGCGGGATCATTGGGGCTGCGAAGATCCGGTCCTTGTAGGAGTAGCCCCAGTCCTCGTCGAGCCACTGGTTGAAGGCAACAAAGGCAGCACCGGCCGCCTCTGGGTCATGCCGCAGCGCCTCTTCCATGCCGACTGCCAGTGTTGGAAACATGAAACAGCCGTCAATGCCCTGAGCGTCCATGACGGCCAGGCGGGCATCACGGTCGCGATACTCGGGCCGGATGGGCTCGAGTTCGCCAAAGAGCTCGGCCATGCCCTTGGCCTCGGGATTGCGGCCGCGGAAGTACTCATCGAGACTGCCCGGCTTGGCCACGGGGTCGAAGGTGGGGTTGGGGATGAAGCGGTTGATCTTCCCGCCCACCAAGAGGCGCTGTCGCCCATCGACGTTGGCCCACTGCATGGCGCGTCGGGCCATCTTCGGATCGAGGTGCCGAGTGAAGGCGTCGGTGGCCTCGTAGTAGTGGTTGTCGGCGTCGAAGAGCGTTGGGCTGTCGGTCGATGTCGAGACGTCAGTCATAAGGGTTCCTCAGTGGTGAATGAGCGGAAGGGCGTAAGACGAAGAGCGCGAGCGGGAAGGTCTGGAACGAGGTCGCCGGTCAGGCCTGATCGATACCGAGGACGCGCAGTGCATTGGTGCGGAGGAATTTCGGCCAGACCTCGTCGTGAAACCCGACGTTCCCCATCTCCGTCATGATCCGTTCCAACGACAAGCCCATCGGGAAGTAGCCGGCATAGATGATCTTGTCGGCACCTCGGGTGTTGGCGAAGTCGACGATGTCCTTGGGGTAGTACTTCGGGGCGAATGCACTCGTCGAGTAGTGGAGGCCGGGCCACTTGAGCATCAACTTTATGGCCAACTCCGTCCAGGGCTCGCAGCCGTGGCGCGTCACAAAGACGAGTTCTGGGAAGTCGTACATGACCTCGTCGATCAAGGCCACATCCTGGGGAGCGAACTTGAGCCGAGGTCCAGGGACGCCCGCACAGCAGAAGATGGGGATGCCTAACTCCACGCATTTCGCGTAGATCGGGTACATCAGCTTGTCGTTGATGGCCACCTGGGGATAGGTCCCCGACGGAAAGCACCCCACGGCCCGGATGCCCCAGGTCTCGTGCGCTCGAACCATGGCCCGGATGCCATCCATGCCGTCATTGGGATCGACCGACATCGAAGGGATGAACCGGTCCGGGTAGCGCTCTAGGGCTTGGGCGCCGACTCCGCCTGGATCATCGACACCGATCAGGCCCCGCTCGACGCCCCACCGATCCATCTCGCCGATGGTGACAGCAATGGGGTCCACCTGGCCTCGCAGCTCTTTTTCCGGCACATCCTTGAACATGTACTCAGCCGGGAATTCGAAATCTTCTTTGGACTCGGCATCTTTGGTCTGGCGGGTGATGAAGGCGTACACGGCCTTCATGTCATCGTGTGGAAAACCGATCATGGTGTCCACGACCCCTACGTCTTTCGGCATTCCCACGGATCGTCCCCCCTGTTCGTCGATCGAGTCATGTTAGGGCGCACTTTTTGTCATCGACGACGTGGCTCCGAGCGCGGCATCGCCTGGCACCGAGTCGCCGAATCACGGGAGCAGAAGGTGGACTCACTCGACGGGCTAGAGGCGTGGAGTGGGGATGACGCAGGGTGGCGGTCCGGTGATCCGAGCCAGCGCAATTCAGAGCCCTGTCGTCCAGAGGCCCTGTTGTTTAGAGGCTCATGTCCGTCCACACCCGCGCATCACGGATCGGGGACGTAGAACTCCTCGGGAATGGTTCGATCGCCTCGCCAGAACCGACCGAATACCTTGCCGAATTCAGGTGGGTCGAGGAAGGACGCTCCGCCATAGGTGGTGTGGCTGATCTCGTTCACCAAGGT
>CAIQOJ010000095.1 GCA_903873395.1 uncultured Acidimicrobiaceae bacterium | reverse complement strand
GCGGTAACCAGGTATGCGTGCAAAGCGATGACCTCTTCCGTCAGGCGTTGAACCGCTGGGTTCATGCCTTAGGAATTGACCCTAGTTGGTGGTTCATCGGATCGGCCATAGCGGGAGAAGTCAGGCTGTCGATAGGTGCAAATGGCACCACCTCGGAAACCCAGTAGAACCGGCATTCCAACCGCAAAGGGCCAGACGGAGGCTCTAGCTGTGTCGGCAACAGGCTGTGCCGGCAACAGGCTGTGTCGGCAACAGGCTGTGTCTGCAACAGTGGGGGGATGATGCAGGCAAAGCAGGGGCGACGGATTCGGAGGCCATGGGCCATGGCAGCAGTCGGTCTGACTGCTGCGCATCATGGATTTGAACTTGCGTCGGGCATCGGACTCGTTCTGCAGCCCGAACTCGGACTTCCCGGTTCGGCTCTCGTGTGGGGAGTGCAGCTCCCCGCCTGGGGAGTCCTTGCTGCCCGGGGGTCCACCCGGTGGGACGGCGTCGTAGCCGCATCGTCTGGCGTCTCCCTAGCCGGTGCACTGGTGCACTTCGTGCTGTGGCCGTGGCACCGCAATCGGATAGGACTTCCTGCGTTGACCGAGGCCGAGGGACTGCCCAAGAGTGCATTGCCTGCCTACAACGTGATCTTGCAGTCGTGGGCGGCCGCCTCCGCACTGGCCATCCTCTTCGAGGTCGGACGCGGGAAGCGACGCTGGTCCCTAGTCGGCGTCGGAGCCCTACCGGTGCTCTACGTCTCGGCTCGTCATCACTTCACGTGGATCAACGATGAAGCCGCTGAGCGTCCGGCCTGGTGGAACCGGGCTATCGGCCGGGTGTGACCAGAGCGAGACGCCGATAGCGGTCACCCAAGGGCGTGATGGGAAGCCCGACCGGTGTGGACCCGATAGGAGCCAGCCCGTGCAGCCAGGTCGGCTCGATGGGTCTGCTCGTAGAGGTGGCGTTGGGCCACCACATGGGTGAGGGTTCCCACTAAGCCAGTTTGATGGGCCAGTCGTGCGGCATTGAGACGAACGCGATCGGCTCTGGTCGTACTGGCGTAGGAGTTGAGATGGTGGCGGGTCGTCCGCACGATGACACGGTGGCGGACGCGGATCGTGTTTCCATGTGTTGCTCGGGCGGTCGCTGGTGTCGCCGACACTGCCGGTGACGTGGCGGGTGTCCGCGCCGCCCCGCCGGCGACGTCACCTGGTGATGCCAGGGCGATCGTTGCTGCGGACAGTGCGATGGCGGCAATCGCTGTGCGTGGATGAAGCCGTGTGTGGAACATCGTGGAGGCACTCCTTCGGAGGGCGGGCAGGATCCCCTCTGCACCCCCGTTGGGGGCTAGCACCTTCATCGGCCAGATCTACCCAGACTTGAGTACGAGGTGCCTGTTCACGCGTCCTCATGAGCATCACGAACCACTCTGTTCACTTGCAGGTACCGAGGCATCGGTAGCGCGCCGGACGATCGTCGCTTGGCACTGGGGCGAGCGTGATCGCCGTAGGTTGGTGCGATGGAGTCGACCCCGTGACGTCGAGAGGGACGCAAGACAGGGCTCGTGGGTCCTGGCTACCTGGCACCGCAGATGCTCACCCCTGGCGGTTGGTCCTCCTCCTTCTGGTGGTGCCCGTCATGCTCGTCGTGGCACAAGTGGCGAGAACGACGAACGTCATCTTCCCGGAGTCCGCAGCACTGTCGTTTGGCATCTTGATCATGGCCACGCCGACCTGGCGGGGTGGTCGTTGGCGGCACCTGGTGAGCATCAGTACTTCGGCGTTTCTCGGGTTTGCCCTGCAGGCCCTGCACCTCCCGGTACTGGGCGCCGAACTGGTGGCACTCACCGCGGTGTTGTTCGTGCTCACCTTTCTCCGATCGGAGATGTTCCCTTCGATCTCGGCGGCCCTATTGCCGATCGTCTTCCATGTGCAGTCGATCGTCTATCCGATCTCAGTAACGACGATCCTGGTCGTGGTGCTTCTCCTCGATGCCATCACGGCACGAAGTGCACCGGCACGGACGATTGACAGACATCCGCTTGAACCATCGCTGACAGTCACGTTCTGGCTAGCGGCTGTTACCTGGCTGGTCGTCGGTGCGGTCCTGCACGTTCCAGCCCCGGCCTTGGCTCCGCCACTGTTCGTGTCCACCATGGACCTGATCTTCCATCCGACGACGTGGCGAACCTTGGGGACTCGTTGGCTCATCTTTGCGATGGCGGCAGCGACTTCCACGGTCACCCTTGTCGCAACGGACTCGGTTCTGATCGCCGGCATGGCGGGCTACGTGTTGGCCCTGGGGCTCGTGGTGATCCTCCGCACTCCTTATCCGCCGGCATTGGCCATGGGCATCGTGCCGCTCATCGTTGTGCGCTCACAGCTCGATCTCGTGGCACCCCTGCTCGTGGTCGGTGCTGTCGTGCTGTGCGGGCTGGCCTGGCTCTACGGGCAGGTGATGGTCCGACTGTGGTCGAAGGCTGCGGCGTCGTCGGGCCTCTGAGGGAACCCGATCATGCATGAACATCGGGAGGGCAATGGGGCCGGACTCTACGTACCCGAAAACTGGTCTGGATGCGGGATTGATCTCAGATCCAAGCCGTCGATGTGTTCGAAATCGGCTGGGTTACACGTGAACAGCGGAAGGTCGTTGGCGAGCGCCACGGCAGCGATCATCGCGTCGTAGGACCGAGCGCCGGTCTTGCGCCCTGCACGGTGGAGTGACGCGGCGACGCGAGCGAACGCTCGGGCCGCTGCGGCATCGAAGGGTAGGGGGTCGAAGTCGGCTTCCGCCTGTTGGAGCCGAAGCTGGCGCGTCGCTCGCTCGGCTGGCTCTGTCGCCACGAGGGGACCAACGGAGAGCTCCGCGAGAGTCACAGCCGTGATGAGCGGTTTACGTGGGAGGGATCGGGGATCTCCGATCCGCTCAAGCAGAACCACCGTGCTGGTGTCGAGGATGCCTCGGTCTGAGGTGCTCACAGCGAGGAGTCGATCGCAGCGTCGATGTCTCGACGGAGGGACTCCGGGTCCATCGCCGGCAGCCGCGACCACCGTTCCATGAGCACGTCGACGGAGAGCGGCTCACGCTCGAGGGGCACCAGGAGTGCGACCGGCCTACCGTCACGGGTCACGGTCATACGTTCGCCGTGGGCGACACGGTCCACCATGTCCCCGCCGTGGTTACGCAGTTCACGAATCGAGATCTCGCGCATGAGGAGAATGTATCACGCGTGATACACATCCAGTGGATGCTCTCCTCTGGATGTGTATCAATCTGCGACGGTGGGCACGTAGCGCCGCCTACCGAGGAAACAGCCGGGCACTGGTGTTGGAGGTTCACGTGCTGTCTGGCGCACCGCCGACCGGCGGTTTGCCGTCCTGAAACCCAACAACGCTCGAGGCGACTGAGCGACGACGGGCACGGTAGGCGGCCTGGCGTTCCGCATCGGTGGCGTGAAGGCGTGGACGTCCAGCCCCGCACGTGCGGCCACCCCCACGCCACACCTAGTGCAGTACGTCCCTGGGGTCCCGGATCCGCCACCAAACAGTCCTCAGAAGGGACTGATGCGCTGGGGACTTGAAGGTCCAGAGGGTGAACAGACTGCCCATGCCATCGAGGGGCGGTCATCGACCTGCTGCGACTCGATCTGGACATCCGGGCATCGGGGCACGCACGTGGCATGGGCCGGATCTCGGCAGAAGAAGCTGACATCACCCTTGGAGCCACCCCGGCCAACTGCGACCCTGAGCACAGACTCATGCTGGTGCGAGCCGCTCGGCAGTTCCGAGTCGAGATGGATGAGGAAGCGCTCTACGTGGCAACGAGGCAGTGGTGGCGGATCGGCGCAGACCGGATGAAGCTCGGTACGCCTCGGTCACCTGAGTGGGCCATGGCTGTCTACAAGGGCGTCGTGAGGGCCGTCTACAAGATCGAACGGTGGGAGGCCTCCCTCGGCGAGTCAGGTCGCCGCCAATCCCAGGCTCAAGGGTCGCTGGGCCTTCACGGGCAAGCTCGATTCCGAGATGACTGCCCGCTACGCAGGCAGAGAAGTATTGGCGAAGCTGCCCGTGTCGGCTCAGAATCCGATCCGCTACGTCAACTGCGATTGATGGGTGGCGATGGACTCGGCATGGTGAGCTTGCAGCCAATGCGGAGTCCGCTTCCGAAGCGTGACTACTTCCCTCGGGCTGCTGGCGGAAGACCCGACGCCAGTCTGTCCGCAATGTGCACCACATCCTGAGTTGTCAGCGCACCTGGCGAAGCGATCAACTCGGACAGCTTCTTGGGCCATGTCACCCATACCCCTGCGTGCTGGAAGGGCTTGGCGAGGAGTCCCCACTCCGAGTCCACGAAGCACAGCGCTGCATGAACGGGGATCTCGGAACCTTCGATGACTTCGAGGACTGCATTGATCTGTCGAGCAAGTCCTGCGATGAGCTTGGACTGGTCACGCCCGTTGACGTAGAGGCGGCGGTCGGACTTGAGCCAGCCACCGACATCTTTCTGTTCAACCTTGCCCTTGTAGTTCTTGGCGTCGATGATCCAGATACCCGAAGCCGCTACGGCCAGATGGTCGATGTTGGCTCTGGTGCCGGGGATCTTCCGATCGTGGAGGAGCACGGCCCGATCACCCACACGCTTGCTCAGATCGGCTGCCAGACGACGTTCGCCCTCCGATCCCTTCGCCCATGCCTTGGTGGACTGAGGATCGTCGGTCATGAACTTCACCACGCTCGCTATCCGCCCCCACTTCTGGTCGATCTGTTGTTCCCGGCGTCTGTGCTTCTGCTCGTACATCTGGCGGGCCGATGCTCCGGCGACTCCGGTGGCAGCAGCAGGGGCAAGAGTCGGCGCCACATGGTGGACCTGGTTGGGAGGATCAACATCAGCCGAGCCGCTGCCATCAATCGGAAGGCACTCAACGCAGATAGTCGTTCGTAGGTCCGAGTCCCACCACTCCCGAGTGCCAGGAGGTAGGGCACGTGAGCACCG
>CAIQOJ010000094.1 GCA_903873395.1 uncultured Acidimicrobiaceae bacterium | reverse complement strand
GCTAGCGGCTCGCTTCGACGGAAGCTCGTTGATCGTGGAGTCCCCCACAATCTCCTACGAGGGAGAGCCAGTCGAGCAAGGCAAGCTGATGATCGTCGATCCGAGCGGCAATCTCATCGAGATCAAGGCCTACCGGCAGCCGGGCGAGGTACTGGGTTCCCTGGCTGTGTGAACAGACCACCACCAGTGCCCCCACATGCCGGTCATGAGCACAGGTCGAGCCGGGGTTTACCTCCCCGCAATCACGTGGGAGGCGCCGATGGACCCGGCCGGTCTGCATGATCGTGGTCTGCATGGTCGTGGTCTGCATGGTCGTGGCAATCAAGCCCCCTGAGGCAAGCCTGCTCGATGACCAGGCGCGGTACGATGGGGCGATCATCGACTACGCGATGAGCGCCACAGACGTGTCCGCCAAGAGGCAAACGTGTGCGAAAAGAGATCGGTGGCCAGATGCCTGGCGACCGGAGCATGAAGGGAGGTGTGGCCGATGCAACAGGGAGAACCCCCTAGTAGTTCGTCAGCGCCGCACCTTTCCATCTGTACTTCCTGACCTGGGTCACGTCATGAGGACGCACTGAGCGTCACGTCGATCTAGTCCACGAGTTGTGCAGTGGGACATGGTGCCAACGTTCCACCTGTCCGTCCGCAGCGCACCGCCTCCTTGGCCGTTGCCGCACGTGGCCTGCTCGCCACGTGCCGTGCCCGGTGCGTCAGACCTGCCGAGGTGCCCTCATGGCCCATCGATTCGCCCTTCCTGGCCGACCGTTCCTTCGGTCGGCTCCCGAGACGCCCGACCAAGGTGGTGCCGCCGCGCCCGAGGGCAGCTCCACTGGAGGCAGTTCCGTCGGAGAGGTGGGGCCAGAGGCGTCAAGATCAATGGGTTCGAGGCCCGATGACCGTGCACATGCCGGTCGCGGGCCACGGAAAGCGGCGCGGCGACGCAAGAGTCGGCGACGCCTGCTCGACAACCTGACGGCCCGAAATGCCATCCTGTCGCTGGCAGGGATCGTGGGTCGCCCCGTCCGCAACCAAGGCGGGCACGAGGTGGGTCGACTTGTCGATGTCGTCTGTCGTTGGTCGGGAGAAGAGGAGTACCCACCGGTGACAGGTCTGGTGGTGCGCGTCGGCCGCCGGTTGGCCTTTGTGGACGCAGCAGCCATCGACGTCATGAGCAGCGACACCATCGTGCTCACCTCAGCTCGCATGGATCTGCGCGACTTCACACCGCGACAAGGAGAGGTGACTCTCGTCGGCCAAGTGCTCGATCACCAACTCGTCGACGTCGACGGGGTTCAGGTGATCCGGGCCGCCGACCTCTATCTGGCTCCCGTGCTGGGCCGGTATCGCCTGGTCGGTGTCGACGTTTCGCTGCACAGCCTGCTGCGTCGGCTCGGGCCGGCCCGCTGGCGGCATCGGCCGACACCTGACCGAGTCATCGACTGGGGGGCCATCCAGCCGTTCGGGACCACCGAGCAGGGGAGTGCTCCGCACGTGCGCCTGCGCACCTCCAATCAGGGCCTCGAACGGCTGCGTCCTGGTGAGCTGGCCGACCTTCTCGAGGATCTCATGCGTCCCGAACGCCAGAAGCTCCTCGACGCACTGCCACCCGAAGAGGCGGCCGACGCCTTGGAGGAGATGGATCCCGAAGAGTTGGCATCACTGCTGCGCGAAGCCGAGCCCGCTCGGGCCGCTGAGTTGGTGAGTGCAATGGAGCCCGACGAAGCGGTCGATGCCCTTCGCGACCTGTCGTCCGACGAGCGGGACGAGATCCTGGCCGCCATGGATACGGCCAAGGTGGTCGACCTCAAGCGCTTGCTTGGCTACGACGAGGACGAAGCTGGCGGATTCATGACCACGGCAATCGTGACCGCAGGGATCGAAGGAACCGTCGGAGATCTGGTTGCTCGACTGGCCAACCAGGAGGATTGCCCTGACGAACTTGATGCCGTCATCCTCGTCGATGGGGACGGTGTACTCCTGTGGGACCTCCCACTGCTCCAACTCCTCATCAATCCGGCCGAGGACTCACTCGGTGATCTGGTGGGGGAGTCGGACCCCGTGACAGTGGGCATCCACGATCCCGTGGCCGTGGTGGCTGAGCGCCTCATCGAGGCCCGACGCCTGTCAGTCATCGTGGTCGACGATGACGATCGGCCGGTGGGTCGGATCCTTGCCGACGACGTCATCGATGCTCTACTGCCCGAGCGCGGCCGACTTCACTTTCCCAGGCTGCTGCAGTGAGCCAGGACGTTCGTCCGTTGGTGAGTTCATCCCCGCCCCGGAGCCGGTGGCGTGGGTTCTTCATCTACTTGGCCGCCGCTGGTCCGGGGATGATTGCTGCAAACGCCGGGAACGATGCCGGCGGGGTGGCTACGTATGCATCGGCCGGGGCTGAGTTCGGCTACTCCCCACTCTTTTTTATGGTGGTCGTGACAATCGGCTACGTATGCATCCAAGAGATGGTGGCCCGCCTCGCGGCCCACACCGGGAAGGGACTGGCTGCTCTCATCCGCGAGCAGTTCTCACTACGCTTGTCAGCATTCGCTGTCTTGGCATTCGCTGTGGCCAATCTCGGCCTGGTGGTTACCGAGTTCGCCGGTATCGGCAGTGCCTTCGAGTTGTGGGGTGTGTCCCGGTATCTATCGGTGCCAATCGCCGCTGTAGCGATCTGGCTGCTCGTCATCGTCGGGTCCTACCGCTATGCCGAGCGGGTCTTCCTGCTACTCACCCTGGCCTTCGTGACGTATCCGATTGCCATGTTCTTTGGTCATCCGAACTGGAAGGCGGTGGCCTTGCACACCGTGTTTCCCCATGTGATCTGGTCCAAGGCCTACCTCTTGGTTGCCGTCGCCCTGATCGGCACCACCATCACCCCCTACATCCAGCTCTACACGGCCGGCGCCGTTGTCGACCGAGGGATCGGTCCCGAGGAGTACAAGTACGAGCGGGTCGATGCCGTGAGTGGAGCGATCCTGTCGGACCTGGTGTCGATGTGCATCATCATCGCCACCGCTGCCGTCCTCGGTGGCACGGGCGCCTTGGATTCCGCAGCGCAAGCGGCCAAGGCTCTCGAACCACTAGCGGGCCAGTTCGCCGCCACGCTTTTTGGGATCGGGCTACTCGGTGCATCGGCGTTGGCTGCCGCAGTAGTCCCGCTCTCCACGTCGTATGCCGTGGCGGAAGCAGTGGGCGTGGAGCGCTCGGTCTCCAAGAGTTTTCGGGAGGCGCCGCTCTTCCTCGGCCTGTTCACTGCACAGCTGCTCATCGGAGCCTCGGTGGTATTGATCCCGGGGAACCTCTTCCGTCTGATCGTGAACACCCAGGTGTTCGAGGGTGTTGTCACCCCCATCACCCTGGTATTCGTCTTGATCCTGGCCAACAGGAGGACGCTGCTCGGGTCGGCCGCCAATGGCCGCCTGGCCCGGACGGTGGGATTCGTGACCGTCCTTGTGGTGGGAGCATTTGCTTCGGTGCTCGCCCTCATCACCGTGGGGGGCTGGCTCGGGCTCTGAGCCACTTCGGCCGGCCCACCATGTGGGCAGCACCGAGGGGTGGGCCGAGGGGGTAGGCCGAGTGTCACGTCGCTCAGGTTGCGCAGAATCCCTGCTCGCGAGAGTATCTACTTTCTATGTGCTCTCCTTCGTCGGTCCTCCGTGCCTAGCCTTCTGTTCCGGCGCAACCAAGAAAAGGGCCCGAAGACACCACCGCCGGTTCCCGAGCGGATCGTGCCGAAGCCTGCCGAGCCAGGCGGTCTTCGCATCGCCTTCTTGGTCTACCGAGGCAACCCCCGTTGCGGTGGTCAAGGGGTGTACACCCGCCACCTCACTCGTGAACTCGTAGCGCTCGGCCACTCCGTCGAAGTCTTCGCCGGCCAGCCCTGGCCCGAGGTTGATGAGGGAGTCGGCTTCACTCCTGTCCCCAGCCTCGACCTCTATCGCGACCCGGATCCTTTCCGTGTGCCTCACCTGGCCGAGTTCGCAAACTCCTATCCCACCTCGGTGGCCGCTCTCGAGTTCGCCGTCATGTGCACGGCGGGCTTTCCCGAGCCCTGGACGTTCAGCCTGCGGGCCCGCCGGATGCTGGCCGCCCGACGCCACGAGTTCGACCTGATCCATGACAACCAGTGCCTGGGCTACGGCATCCAGGGGATGATGGACGACGGCTGGCCCGTGCTCGAGACGCTGCATCACCCCATCACCGTCGACCGCCAGTTGGCTCTCAGCCACGCCACCAATGTGTGGCAGCAGTTCAGCCAGCGCCGATGGTTCGGCTTTCTGCGCATGCAGGTCAAGGTGGCTCGCTCGCTTCCGGCCATCATCACCGTGTCCGAATCGTCGAAGCGCGACATCGAACTGGTGGTCATCGGCAACCCGCGTCCCGACGGCCGGGTGGCCAAG
>CAIQOJ010000093.1 GCA_903873395.1 uncultured Acidimicrobiaceae bacterium | reverse complement strand
TCGCATCCTGGGGCTGAAGCCGGTCCCAAGGGTTGGGCTGTTCGCCCATTAAAGCGGTACGCGAGCTGGGTTTAGAACGTCGTGAGACAGTTCGGTCCCTATCCGATGCAGCCGTAGGAGATTTGAGGAAGGCTATCCCTAGTACGAGAGGACCGGGATGGACGAAGCTCTCGTGTGCCAGTTGTCCTGCCAAGGGCATGGCTGGTTAGCGACCTTCGGGTGGGATAAGCGCTGAAAGCATCTAAGCGCGAAGCTCGTTCCAAGATTAGATCTCCCACAGGGTTAACCTGGTAAGGCCCGTGGCCAGACGACCACGTTGATAGGCCGGAAGTGTAAGTGCGGTAACGCATTCAGCTGACCGGTACTAATCGGCCGAGGGCTTGAAGAACTCGTTCGTGCTCGCTATGGAACGCTCAGGGTGGCCCAATTGGGGCCACACCGGGCCCGCTGCGCCTTTTTGGTGCATCGCTGGGCTCGAGGGCGCACAGTTTCCGGTGGCCATGGCGGCGGAGAGACACCCGTTCCCATTCCGAACACGGCAGTTAAGCCCGCCAGCGCCGATGGTACTTGGGGGGTAGCCCCCTGGGAGAGTAGGACGCCGCCGGGATTTCTCTGAAGAAGCCCCTCGCTTTGCGAGGGGCTTCTTTGCTTTTTGGCACGTAGTTGCTGGTTGCTAGACCGATGGGTTGACGATTGTGGGGCTGCGGTCCAAGAAGCCGGCGTACCCGCGGGATGTTCGCCCCCGATGGTGGCGGCAGGGTAGGTCCGGGTGGGAGGCCTGGTAGCTCTGGGTGGGTGGTTTGGTGGGTCTGGTGGGAGGCTTGGCGATGAGGTGGTACCCGCGCCTTGTTTCCCTTGGCCATCAGGTTTACCCTGCCTATGAGGGGTTGTAGGCGGTGATCCAAAAATGGCGTTCGTAAGAACCAAGGATCTCAAGGCATCACGACCCGGTGGGTCCGTCGGTTCGTGCGACTGCATGCCGTTGTGGGCGATTGAGTTGCCTAGCGGGACACTCCGGAGAGATCGGCCACATGAATCGGCGTGGGGTGGCGATCGGCCAGTCTCGTATGCGCAGTTAGGCGCTGCCTTCATGGGCGAGTTCGGTCATGGCCGCTCTCATCACCGTTCGGTTGTGGATGGTACGTGGTGGGCAGAGTCAGCCCATCCTCCTTCGGTCCTGTCTGGTTCCTCGCCCGTCTTTAATTCTTCAATCGGCTCTGATTTCTCTATCGCCTCTGATTCCCTCAGTCCGGCTGATTCCTCAACGTGGTCTGGAACTGCGAAGAGGCGAGATGTTCGTGTTGAAGTTGTTCGCCTAACGGGAGGTAACTCATATGGGACGTAAAACTGCTGATTGTCGTGATTTTCCAAGCGAGAGCGGCTGCTCGATCACGATCTCTGGAGAAGAGGACGAGGTGGTGCTAGCGGCGACGCAACACGCAGTGGCTCTCCATGGCCACGAGGACACCGACGAAGTCCGGACGTGGGTCCGACAGAATCTGAAGGATGAGGTTCAGGCCTAGGAGAAGGATCTGTCGGGCTGGCACCTATCTGGGAGCCATGTAGGGCAGTACGCAGTCGTGGTGGCGTTGGAATGCAGGAGGCGGATGGGCAACGACTGCGTTTGCCATGAGTTGGCAAGCTCGCTGCACGGCGGCGGTGGTCGTCCACCCTGCAGCGGTCCGTTGACAGGTTTCTGTGATGATGGCTGTGTGCGGGGCGTCTTGATGCCAGGGGTAGGTGCGGACGGAGCGTGCGACTGGTGGCCTGCATCCCTGGCCGGCGGGAGGGGCTGCGTTGGGGCCCCTGGGGGGCAGTTGGTATTGACATGATGGCGTGCGACCGGAGGTGCCGATGAAGGGCCAGTTTGATATCGGGTTTGCTACCCGGCGAGCGTCGCCAGTTGATTGCCATACGGTGACCTCGATCATCACGCTCGCGTTTGGCAGCGATCCTCTGTGGAGTCTGGCCTTGGCCCGGTCGGACGGGAGCACTGCGCATCACGCTCAATTCTGGGAAGTATTCGTCGAAGGGGCTCTGCGGTATCCGTGGGTCTGGCTTACCGGCTCAGGCGAGGCAACTTCAGTGTGGATACCTCCGGGCGGTACGGAGATGAGCGATGAACAAGAGCAGCGTGTCGCATCGCTCGCTAAGGACCTCCTGGGGCCGACGGCGTCCCATTTCCTCGAGCTACTGGACCGGTTCGATGCCGTGCATCCTCGCGACGAGCCCCACTACTACTTGAGTCTTTTGGGGACGCATCCAGCGCACCGGGGAAAGGGGGCCGGGATGGCACAGCTGAGGCACGATCTCTCCTTGATCGACGAGGAGGGATTTCCGGCGTATCTCGAATCGTCGAATCCGGCGAACAACGTGCGATACGCCGCCGTTGGATTTGAGGCCTTGAGCGAGTTCACCTATCCCGGCGGTGGTCCTGTGGTCACACCCATGTGGCGACCCGCTCGCTGAGCACATCGCCGCCGGCGGGGCCATGGGCCGAGGGTGGCGGATGAAGCGCCCGTGTGGCACGGCGAACCCTCGGTGGGTCGATCATGCCGTTCTCGGGTTCCACCATGCGTTTATGTCCGTGACCTGGACGATTACCAGGCACGGTTGCCAACCCGGTGGGTGTCGTCTGATGGGCTAGCCGATCAGTGAAGTTGCGGGATTACCCAGTTCTGGGGCCGGAACATCGGAGATGTGCCCGCTCGGGCGGTAGTGTGAGCGCATGGCAGATCGCAACTCCTCTGGTTCTCCGCGCCCGCGTCCCTCTGGAGGCGGCTCGTCGGGTAGCCGGCCAGCGTCAGGGGGAAGTCGATCCACGACGTCGGGAAGTACCCCTGGGCGAACAGGCGGTTCCAGCCGAACAGGTGGTTCTGGTCGGGCGAGTACCGGGGGCAGCGCGGGAGGGTCAGGTCGTGCAGGCGGCTCTGGTCGTACCGGTGGTTCTGGACGGCCATCGGCCAGCAGGGACGGTCGGCCTCCAGCGCGCGATTCCCGCGGAGGTTCGGGCGGAGATGGTCGATCAGAACGGCCAGATGGGCGATCCGATCGCCCTCGGTCGGGACCACCGCGATCATCGAGTCATGACTCGGCGGGATCGCGCAACCGGACCGGCGGTGGTGCAAGTAGGACCGGTGCCGGTGATCGTGATGACCGGCGAGGTGGGTCAGGCGATCAACGGGGCCGCTCAGGGCCCGATCAACGGGGCCGCTCCGGGCCCGTGGTCCGTAAGGGATGGGGGAGTGTCGCCCGACGTGGGGCTGCGGCTGTGCGCGATGGTACCGAGCATGGTCCCGATGAGGACTCACCGGACGTGCAGAGGCGCAAGCGCACCAGAAGTGACGAGTTTGTGCCCGAGCGCTTCGAGCGGGTGGACGATCGCCAGCGGACCCCGAAGCGGTCGCCGCGACCGGCTGCCACCCGTGGGCCGGCTGAGCCAGACGAGTTGCCGGCGGACATCGCCGACGAGTTGGCTACGGCGGCGGGTCCAGATTGGAATCACCTTCGTGAGCGGGTCTCCGAACGCATGGCTGCAGGCATCGGCGCCTTCGGGCGTGAGCGGTATCGTGACGCCGCTCGCATCCTTCGGTCGGTTGTCGAAGTCGTGCCCAATGCCCCGTCGGCTCGAGAGCTGTTGGGGCTGAGCCAGTATCACCAGGGCTACTGGAAGGCGGCCCTGGGAAACCTTGAGTCCTTTGCACTGTTGACCGGTTCGGTCGACCAGCACCCCGTCCGGATGGACTGCCAGCGAGCGCTTGGTCGGCCAGCCAAGGTGGAAGCACTCTTCGACGAACTCCGCAAAGGTTCGCCTGAACCCGAAGTGCTGTCTGAGGGTCGCCTTGTGCTGGCTGGAACTCGAGCCGATTCCGGGGATCTCGACGGTGCCGTGCGACTCCTGGTCGATGCGGGGGCGGGCCGCCTGGTGCGCAATCCTTCCGAACGACACCAGCGGCAGTGGTATGTGTTGGGTGATCTCATGGAGCGTTCCGGGGATCTGGCTCGGGCGCGAGAGCTCTTCGAGCGAGTGGCTTCGGTCGATCCCGACGCCTACGACGTCGAGGCGCGCCTAGATGCACTCGGAACTGCACCCCGCCGAACATCGAAGAGCCACCGATCTGGCCGATAGTGTCTTGAGGCATGAACCTCGAACAGTTGCTGGGTGACGAAGCCGATTCACTGCTCAATCACACCGCCACCGCTTTCCCGTCCGACCTGCTCACCCTTCCCGGCCCTGACGTCATCGATGACGTGTTCCGGGACTCGGACCGTTCACCAACCGTCCTGCGCAACTTGGGCTTGCTCTACAACACGGGACGCCTGGCGGGAACGGGCTTCGTCTCCATCCTTCCCGTCGACCAGGGCATCGAGCACTCGGCTGCGGCAAGCTTCGCCAAGGTGCCTGCCTACTTCGACCCGGCCAAGCTGTGCGACCTGGCCATCGCCGCTGACTGCAATGCCATCGCCACGACGCTGGGCGGCCTGGGCATCGTGTCACGGCGCTACGTGCACCGGATGCCCTTCATCGTCAAGCTCAACCACAACAACTTCCTGAACTACCCCAACACCTATGACCAGGTGATGTTCTCTGAGGTGCGCCAAGCTGCCGATCTCGGTGCGGTGGGCGTCGGGGCCACGATCTACTTCGGCTCCGAGGGTGCAGATCGCCAGATCATCGAGGTGTCCCAGGCTTTTGCCGAGGCTCACCGTCTCGGGATGTTCACCGTCCTGTGGTGCTACCTGCGCAACTCTGCGTTCAAGCACGATGGCACCGATTACCACGTGTCGGCAGACCTTACCGGTCAGGCCAATCATCTGGGCGTGACGATCGAGGCAGACATCATCAAGCAGAAGCAGCCGGAGAACAACGGGGGCTACAAAGCTCTTGGTTTCGGCAAGACCGATCCGCTGGTCTATAGCGAACTCACCACTGACCATCCGATCGATCTTGCCCGCTGGCAGGTCGTCAACTGCTACGGCGGGCGTATCCCGCTCATCAACTCGGGTGGCGAGTCCAAGGGTGCCGACGACCTGGCCCAAGCCGTGCGGACCGCAGTGATCAACAAGCGGGCGGGTGGAGCCGGACTGATCGTTGGCCGCAAGGCCTTCCAGCGGCCGACCGATGAGGGTGCGGCGCTGATCCATGCAATTCAGGACGTCTACCTGGATGGATCTGTCACCGTCGCCTGATTCCGACCGCTGAACCAGACCCTTGCCGTGCGCTCATCGACTAGGGCGTTAGACCGCCATGCCCGGGCCTACCCGAGGTCGGCGGTAAGGTGAGGGACAGCAACCGTTGTTGCATGCCGGACAGGCGAACGGCCGTCTGAGCGCGCAAGGCCATCGGACGCGACTTGTTCGTTACAGATTCGCAGCTATCTACAGATTCGAGGAGCAGGGTGTCTGACACCACGACCAACCCGAAGAACCACCAGCTGATCGATCGGGTGGTGATCCGCTTCGCTGGCGACTCCGGTGACGGCATGCAGCTGGCGGGCGACCGCTTCACCACGTCGTCGGCCCTTCTTGGCAACGACTTGGCCACCTTCCCGGACTTTCCCGCCGAGATCCGTGCCCCGGCCGGGACCTTGGCCGGCGTGTCGGCATTCCAGGTCCATATCTCGGATCACACCATCTCGACACCCGGCGATGCCCCCAACGTCTTGGTGGCCATGAATCCGGCTGCCCTGCGTGCCAATCTGGCCTCGCTGCCCCAGGGTGCAACCATCATCGTGAACACCGATGCCTTCGACGAGCGCAGCTTGACCAAGGCCGGTTACGAGGCCGACCCACTGTCCGACGATTCGCTGACTGCCTTCACGGTTTACGAAGTGCCGATGACGTCGATCACCACCCAGTCCTCGAAAGACCTCGGCGTCAAGCCCCGAGATGCCGAGCGCTCCAAGAACTTCTTTGCCCTCGGACTCATCAGCTGGCTCTACACCCGTCCGGTGGAGCCCACGTTGGCTTGGATCGCTGAGAAGTATGCCGGCAAGGAACTCGTGCTCGAGTCCAACCTTCGGGCGTTCAAGGCCGGGTACAACTTCGGCGAGACCGCCGAGCTCTTCGAGTCGAACTACGAGGTGAAGCCGGCCGTCCTCGAGCCTGGCGAGTACACCAACATCACCGGGAACACGGCAACAGCCTGGGGGTTGATCGCCGCCTCCATCCAGAGCGGGCTTCCCCTCTTCCTCGGTACGTACCCGATCACCCCTGCCTCGGACATCCTGCACGAGTTGTCCAAGCACAAGCAGTTCGGCGTCCGCACCTTCCAAGCCGAGGATGAGATCTCAGGCATCGGCGCTGCACTCGGTGCGGCCTTCGGTGGCGCTCTCGGCGTGACAACGACCTCCGGGCCGGGTGTCGACCTCAAGTCCGAGATGATGGGCCTGGCCGTGAGCCTGGAACTTCCTCTGCTCATCATCGACGTCCAACGTGGTGGCCCCTCGACCGGACTTCCCACCAAGACCGAACAGGCTGACCTTCTCCACGCCATGTATGGGCGCCACGGTGAGTCGCCGCTGCCCATCATCGCCGCAGGCACGCCATCGCAGTGTTTCGACGCCACCATCGAGGCAGCGCGCATCGCCATCAAGTACCGCACCCCGGTGATCTTGTTGACCGATGGCTACCTGGCCAACGGTACTGAGCCGTGGAAGCTTCCGGCCATCGAGGACCTGCCATCGATCGACCCGGCGTTCGCCACCGGACCCAATCACACCGAAGATGACGGCACGGAATCGTTCTGGCCATTCCTTCGAGACGAGACGACCTTGGCCCGACCCTGGGCACCACCCGGGCTGGCCGGACTCGAGCACCGCATCGGAGGCTTGGAGAAGGCCGACGGATCCGGCAACGTCTCCTACGACGGGGCCAATCACGAACGCATGACCCGGTTGCGCGCTGCCAAGATCGCCGGCATCGCCTCGGACATTCCACCCACCGACGTTGATCATGAGGATGGAGCTGAGGTCCTGGTCATCGGGTGGGGATCCACCTACGGAGCCATCGCCGCCGGCGTGCAGCGCACGCGGGCTCGAGGCCACAAGGTGGACCAGGTTCACCTGACTCACCTCAATCCGTTCCCGGCCGACCTGGGTGATGTCCTCAAGCGTTACCGCCGTGTGTTGGTTCCTGAAGTGAACCTTGGCCAGCTCAGCCGCTTGTTGCGGGCCGAGTTCCTGGTCGATGCCGTGTCCCTGACGCAGGTGTCCGGCATCCCGTTCCGTGCGGCTGCCATGGAGCAAGCAATTTTGTCCCTGATCGACGAGCTGGCCGCCGAGGCCGATGGAGAGGGCTCCCGATGACTGATGTTTCCAATGCTGTGCCCGTGCCCCTGACGACACGCAAGGACTGGTCGTCGGACCAAGAAGTGCGCTGGTGTCCCGGATGTGGTGACTATTCCATCCTGGCTGCCGTCCAGATGCTGATGCCGGATCTCGGCGTTCGCCGTGAGAACACGGTGTTCCTATCGGGCATCGGTTGTGCTGCTCGATTCCCGTACTACATGAGTACGTATGGGATGCACTCGATTCACGGCCGCGCCCCTGCCATCGCCACGGGTCTGGCCACCACTCGACCTGATCTCGATGTGTGGGTCGTCACCGGTGATGGCGACGCCCTGTCCATCGGCGGCAACCATCTGATCCATGCGCTGCGGCGCAACGTGAACATCACCATCTTGATGTTCAACAACCAGATCTACGGTCTCACCAAGGGGCAGTACTCACCCACGTCGGAGATGGCCAAGGTCACCAAGTCGACGCCGTTCGGCTCGCTTGAGCAGCCGTTCAATCCCTTGAGCGTGGCCCTTGGGGCCGAGGCGACGTTCGTGGCTCGCACCCACGACATGGACCGCAAGCACATGATGGAGACCTTCCGTCGAGCTCACGAGCACAAGGGTGCTTCGTTCGTCGAGATCTATCAGAACTGCAACGTCTTCAACGACGGTGCGTTCGAGGGGATCACCGGTAAGGACCATCGGGCCGACATGCTGATCTCGTTGGTCCACGGGGAGCCCATCCGGTTCGGTTCCGAGAGTCAGTTCGGAGTTGTCATGCAGCGCGACGGATCGGTCGAGGTGGCCGAGGTTGCTGCCGTGGGTGAAGACGCCTTGCTCATCCATGACGAGCGCAAGGACAATCCTGGGCTGGCCTTCCAACTCAGCCGGCTGTCACGCGGGCCTTACGAACCGACACCCATCGGTGTCTTCCGGGACGTGGAACGTCCCGAGTATGGCCAGCAGATGGCCGAGCAGATCGACACGGCCACTGAGCGCCGTGGCCAAGGTGACTTCGCCGCACTGCTGCGCTCGGGTTCCTCCTGGAACGTCGAGTAGCAGGCAGAAATCCAGGCGAGCGAGTGTTCGCCTGGAGTCGGTCAGCCGCATGGAGTCGGTCAGCCGCATGGAGTCGGTCAGCCGCCTAAGGCGGGAAGGCCCACGGCCGGAGGCGATGTCGTCGGCGTGGTGAGCGGTCCTTCGCCCTGGAAGGTGGCGTAGTCGCCGTCGCCATTGATCACCAGGCAGAACTGGGCTGTTGGACACGAGGCCGACGTGCCGTTGACGGTGTAGTTGGTCGGGTAGGGAACCACTCGGCGTGGACTGGACCACGTCGCGCCATCCCAGGTGACGACGTCGCCGGAGCCATCAGCCGCCAGGCAGAACGTCGCCGTGGGGCAAGAGATCGTGTCCAGGGACCCGATGCCGTCGATGTAGCGCGGTGGCGACCAGGTGGCACCGTGGCCGATGGTGACCGAGGTCCCATGCACGGCAACGCAGAGGTTCGTCGTCGGGCAGGCCACGGCCGTATCGCCCTTGATGCCCGAGGCCCCGAACGGTGACGGTGTCGTCGACCAATGTCCGCCGTCCCAGGTGGCCACTCCCGTGCCGATGAAGGCCGTGCAGGTCGATGGTCCCGAACAGGCGACACCGACACGACCGGTCTGCACGAGAGATGTCCCCGATGTGCCGATTCCGCCGAACGGTGTGGTCAAGGTCCGAGGCTGTGACCATCGGCCGCCGCGGAGGACGGCGACGTGCCCGAGATTGTCGGCCAGAGCACAGAATCGACCGGGGGTGCAGGACACCGCAGCAGTCCGCCCGCCGGGCTGGCCTGGATCTGGCTGGCCCGACGTCGGCGCCGGCTCTGGCTGGGCCAGGGGGGCTGGCGTGCTCCAGGCGGTGCCATCGCCGTAGCTGGTGTGGCCGGAGCCGTCGACAATGAGACAGAGCGGGCCTGAGGCGCAGGCCACGGCAGGCCGGAAGGGGGCGGTGACGGTCCCGGTCGGCGGGGCTGGGTACCACACTGATGGTGGCGACCAGATGGCACCGTCCCATGACAGGGCAACGCCAGCACCTGAGTTGTCGGCGGCGTCTGCGTGGTTCACGCCACCACCCACGGCGACGCAGAGCACATCGGATAAGCACGAGAGGCCCGTGATCCCTCCAGCCGGCGCCAAGACCGTGGCCGGCGATGACCAACCCGGGGTCGGGACGACGGGGGCAGGAACGGTGGTGGGCACGGCAGACGGGACGGTCGTGGTGGTGGTGGTTGACGTCGTGGGTGCCACGGTGGTCGTCGTGGTCGCGCTCCGGTGGTGGCGGGTAGGTGCAGCCTGGCCCGAGCCGCAGGACGCCAGCAGAGTCGCCATGACCGCGGCGACTGACGTGCCAAGCAACCTTCGTCTGGCAGGTGGGCCGTTACGCATCGGTGAACTACTCACGCGTTGTGGGCGATGAGTGCGGCCAAGGCTTGGGACCCCACGGGGTTGAGATGAACCTGGTCAGCGGCGAACCACTCCGGGTGAGGCGTGGCGAGTGCGTTCCAGTCGGCCAACACGGTCAGTCCGGGATAGCGGGCCACACCCTCGGCAAGCACCTGGTTGTCCGCTGCTGCCCAGGATCGCGGAACGCACACATTGACGAACACGATGCGCTGGACACCTGTGGCCGCAGCAACCATGGCATCGAACTGAGACGACGTGACTGTGCCGTTGGTCCCCAGTTCGACGACGAGGACGGTTCCTAACGTTCCGGCCAGCTTCTCGGCTTGGACAATGCCGATGCCTGCCTCGAACTGGCGACTGACGAGGCCGTCGATGCGGATGCCAGGAAGCAGCGGTGCGAGAGACGGCTGGATGTCGAGCATGATCGAATCTCCGACTGCCGATACCGGTCCAGCGGGGGCCGGCGGGACGGTCGTGGAGGTTGTTGTGGTGGTGGTGGCACCGGTAGGAATTGTCGTTGGAGTTGCCGTCGTCGGGACAGTTGGTGTGACGTTGGGGCCGGTTGTTGCGACCGCGGCGGAGGCGGCGGCTGGGCTTGCACCAGGGGCCCTCAGGTCCGAAGAACTAGCCGCAGCAGGCTCAGCCCGGTGTTGGGCAATTCCAAGGGTCGCCAACAGCGCCAAGACGAGTACCACCACCACTCCGATGACGCGGTCGGTCCACCCGATGTCGGACATAACCCCAGTCTTGTCGCTCGGCGACCCAGTGCGAGCGCGTCAAGGCAAACACGGGCAGTAGCCATGCATGGCCACCGACCCATGCATGGCCACCTACCCAGGGGTCCGCCTCGTAGACTCGGCGACGTGGAGGCCGCAGACACCAGCATCGGGGCGACGACAACGCCCAACGGCACTCCATTGGTGCCCGATGCCACGCCTGACCCAGGCGTGGTCGAGCCCCCGAAAGCGGTCGATGAGGGCTTGGACCGCATCTTTACCGCCCCCAATCTCATCACCATGGTGCGACTGGCCTGTGTGCCTCTCTACGTGTGGCTGCTGTTCGGGGCTCACCTCCAGACGCTCGCGGCTGTCATGCTCGGCGTGCTCGGAGCTACCGACTGGGTCGATGGCTACGTGGCCCGCCGGTTCCATCAGGTCTCGACCTTCGGCAAGGTGCTGGATCCGGTGGCGGATCGCGTGCTTGTGGTCACGGCGGTGATCACCATCACGGTGCACGGTGCGGTGCCGGTGTGGTTCGGTGCGGCAACGCTGCTGCGCGAGGTGGTGGTGTCGGTGGCCGTCATCGTGCTGGCGTCGCTCGGGGCGGCTCGGATCGACGTCTTGTGGGTCGGCAAGGCCGGGACGTTCGCGCTCATGTGCGCCTACCCTCTGTTCTTGCTCGGTGATGGCCCTGCGGAGTGGCAGCGGGCCGTGCGGCTCGGCGCTTGGGGGTGCGGCCTCGTGGGGCTGGCGCTGGCTTGGGTGGCTGCCGCCTCCTATGTGCCGGTGGCGCATGCCGCACTGACCGCCGGTCGACGCGCCGAGACACCTGTTGCATCCGAGACGACGAGGGGATGACCCGATGAAGGCAGTGATCATGGCTGGTGGCGAGGGGACGAGGTTGCGGCCACTCACCTCCAATCAGCCCAAGCCCATGCTTCCCATGGCCAACATCCCGATGATGGAACACGTCGTCAACCTCCTGCGGCGTCACGGGTTCGAGGACATTGTGGTGACGGTGGCGTTCATGGCCAACGCCATCCGGACCTACTTCGGTGATGGCTCGGAGTTCGGGGTGCGGATGGTCTACGCCACCGAGTCGACCCCGCTGGGCACGGCTGGCTCAGTGCGCAATGCCAAAGACGAGCTCGACGAGCGGTTTCTGGTCATCTCTGGTGACGTCTTGACGGACATCGACCTCACCGAACTGGTGGACTTTCATGACCGCAGCGGGGGTATCGGCACGCTGGCCCTCAAGGCGGTGGAGAACCCGCTCGAGTTCGGCATCGTGATCACCCGTGAAGACGGGTCCATCGAACGGTTCCTGGAGAAGCCGACCTGGGGTCAGGTGTTCAGCGACACCATCAACACCGGGATCTACGTACTCGAGCCCGAGATCTTCGACTTCATCCCCGAAGGAGTCTCCGTGGACTTCTCTGGCGAGTCGTTCCCCGATGCCCTGGCCGCCGGTCGGGGCCTGTTCGGATTCGTGGCCGAGGGCTACTGGGAAGACGTCGGCACGCTCGAGGCGTATCTCAGCTCCCACCAGGACATTCTCGACCAGAAGGTCGATGTGGGCATCGAGGGCTTTCAGCTTCGCCCAGGGGTCTGGGTGGGTAAGGGTGCCGAGATCGATCCCAGTGTGCAGTTGCGGGGCCCAGCGGTCATCGGCGACAACTGCGTGGTCGGAGCCGGAGCTGTTCTCGACTCGTACTGCACGCTCGGTCGCAACGTCCGCATCGGTGACAATGCCACCGTCGAGCGCTCCGTGGTCCACGACAACACCTATCTCGGCCATGGTGTACGCGTGGAGGGGAGTGTGCTCGGACGGGGTACTGATCTTCGGCCCGGGGTGCGCTGTGAGGAGGGTGCCGTCCTTGGTGACGAGTGCTTCGTCGGTGCCGATGCCGAGATCAAACCCGGGGTGAAGATCTACCCCTTCAAGACCGTCGAGGCCGGTGCGGTGGTCAACTCTTCGATCGTCTGGGAGTCGAGAGGAGCCCGGTCGCTGTTCGGCCGCGACGGTGTTCGAGGATTAGCCAACGTCGACATCAGCCCCGAGCTGGTGGTGCGCCTCTCCATGGCCTGGGCGTCGACCCTGGAAAAGGGCACGACGGTCACGATCTCCCGTGACACCAGCCGGGCCGCCCGAGTGCTGAAGCGGGCACTCATGGTCGGCTGCAACGCCGCCGGGGTGAATGTCAACGACCTCGAAGCAGCCACCGTCCCGGTGACCCGGTTCCAGCTGACGTCATCAGCCAGCACGGCGGGGGCAAGTGTGCGCCTCGACCCGGTGGACCCTCAGTCGGTGGTCATCCGGTTCTTCGACAAGAACGGCATCGACGTCGACGAGTCCACGCAGCGCAAGATCGAACGTCTCTATCATCGAGAAGACGTGCGCCGTGTGTTGGCTCGAGAGATCGGAGATCTCGGGTTTCCGCCCCGGACGCTCGAGCACTACACGGCGGCGTTGATCGATTCGGTCGACCTTACGGCAGCCCGGTCGTCACAGTTGAAGTTGGTGCTCGACTACTCCTTCGGCACGGCGAGTTTCGTGATGCCGAACTTGTTGGCCAAGCTTGAAGCCGAGGTGCTGGTCGTCAACCCGTATGCCAACACCGCCAGTGTCTTGGACTTCGACCGGACAGCGGCAGCGGCGCGGGTCTCCGAGCTCGTGCGAGCCTCGGGCGCTCACCTCGGGGCGGTCATTGACCCTGGGGGCGAGTTCGTCGACATCGTCGACGACGAAGGTCACATGTTGAGCCATGACGAGGCCCTCCTGGCCATGGTGACTCTGGTGACCGAAGTCACACCTGAGGCCCGGATTGCCTTGCCAGTGGCGGCCAGCGATGCCGCCGTGCGTATCTGTGCTTCCGCGGGGGCTGAGGTGGTGTGGACCAAGCTCTCGGCGTCACATCTCATGGAGGTGGCTAGCACCGAGGACATCACCTTGGCGGCCAGCCAATCGGGCGGGTTCATCTTCCCTCACTTCCTCCCTGCCTTCGATGGAGCGGCCACCTTGGTCCACCTCATCGCCCTGCTCACTACCGCCGGTCGGCGACTGTCTGAGCTGGTGGCGTCGCTTCCTCCTGTGCACATCGCCCATCAGGCCGTGCACACTCCGTGGGACCAGAAGGGAATGCTCATGCGGACCCTGGTGGAGCGTCCCCAAGGTCGTGAACTGGTGCTGGTGGACGGTGTGAAGGTCATCGAGTCCGACGGCTGGGCATTGGTGCTCCCTGATCCCGAGGAGCCGCTGACCCATGTGTGGGCCGAGGGCCCGAGCAGTGCTCAGGCCGAAGCCCGTGCGCAAGAGTTCGCCACGCGTCTGCGCCAACTGCTGCGCTGACCGTGGCCGGTGCGTCGAGGCTCGCCACTGGGCCGACCGTTGTCAGCGGGGCAGCGGTGTCCGTGGCGGAGTTCTCGACGGCAGGTTCCGACCGGTTCGGATAGGGTCGCCCTCTATGAACGTGCCTGACGATCTGCGCTACTCGACCGACCACGAGTGGGTCCGGACCGACGGTGACCGACTTCGGATCGGGATCACCGACTACGCCCAAGACGCCTTGGGCGACGTGGTGTTCATTGATCTGCCAGGACCGGGGATGTCCGTGGAGGCTGGCGGTCTCCTCGGCGAAGTCGAGTCGACTAAATCGGTCTCAGAGATCTACGCCCCGGTGGCTGGCGAGGTGGTTGCCGTCAACGTCTCCTTGATGGACGCCCCCGAGCAGGTCAATGCCGACCCCTACGGTTCTGGATGGATCTGTGAGATCGTCCCCACCGATGCTTCGGCAGTGGAGGGGCTGTTGGACGGCGGCGGGTATCGCCAACTCACCGAGGGCTAAGAGTGGTCGATGTGCTGATCGGGAGAAACTCCTCTGGAACGGCTACCTTTGGTGGTGTGTTCTGCCACAACTGCGGCCATCGGAATCCCGAGGGTGTGAACTACTGCTCCTCGTGTGGGACGTCACTGACAACAGTGGCGCCCGACACGTCGGTGTCGGTCGCTCCCGTCGATGCCGGGGAGGCGCCGGCGACATCACCGCTGGGCCAGGTCGAGCTGCCCCGAGGCGTCGGGCTCCTGGTCATCCAGCGGGGCAATGACGAAGGTGTCCGGGTGACTCTGGACCACGACGTGGTGACGGTGGGTCGCAACGTGGACTGTGACGTCTTCCTCGATGACGTGACCGTGTCACGCCAACATGCAGAGTTCGTCAGCGACGGCGTGGTCACATCGGTGCGCGACGTTGGGTCGCTCAACGGGACATTCGTCAACCGGTCTCGGATCGAAGCAGTCGAGTTGGCCAGCGGCGACGTCATCCAGGTCGGCAAGTTCAAGTTGATCTACCTCCGAGGAGGCGCCGAGTGAGCGCTCGGTCGTATCTGTCCATCGGCGATGTCTTGACCCTGCTTCGTCAGGAGTTCCCCGATGTGACCATCTCGAAGATCCGGTTCTTGGAGAGCCAGGGTCTGGTCAATCCCGAGCGCACGCCTTCGGGCTACCGCAAGTTCTACGAGCACGATGTGGAGCGTCTTCGCTGGGTCTTACGCCAGCAGCGCGAGCACTTCCTGCCCCTCAAGGTCATCAAGGGTCGCCTCGACGACCCGAAGGTGGGCGTAGAGGCATCACGGGCTGGTGCCGCTGGTAGCGCTGACGATGTCGGCGATGCAGGTCCAACGCCTCAGGTGGCGAGCGACCATGTGATCACCGCATCCGCCGAAGAGTTGGTGCCGGACGACGTGTCCTCGGATGCCAAGCGCCATGCGCCTGTGTTGGTGGGTCAAGGAGCCCGAGGGGCAGCGCCAGGTGTTCTAGGGGCCTCCAACGGCCCACTATCAATGGGCGGATCCCGCGAGACGGACGTTGGTGATGGAATGGTTCTGGAGCCCCAGGAGTCCACACCACCTCCTGAGGCAGCGATGTCCCATGCGCCGGCCACCCATACGCCGGCCACCCATGCGTCAATCAATGGAGCACGGTCGGCGAGTACGCAGCCAACCGGAAATCTGAGGCCCTCGTCGGACGGACGCGAGCCTCGTGCCGCATCGGCGGCCGTGTCCGGCTCCACAGTTCGAGGCAACGACGATGCTGGCGAGAACCCCATCTCCGGCGCTGCGGCATCATCAGCGGACGGAGTACTCCCCGGCTCCATGTCAGCCCATGTGGATACGCCACGGGCCCAACGTTCGTCCGCGGCAGCCCCTGACAGGGTCGGTACCGACCCAACTGACCCAAGTCCAGCCGGAACCGAGCAACGCCACTCGGAAATCTCCGACGCCCCTCCGTCTGCAGTTGGCGCACCTTCTCCACGCGCGTCCTCAGATGGCGCACCTCCACCCAGTGCGGCTCCAGGGGCCGCTACGCCACCAGTGCAGTCGGCAGTTACCCCGACGACGGCTTCGTTGGCGGAAGGTGCCGCTGTGCTGGCCGGGGGAGCCGGGGCGAGCCTGACTCTGGAGGAGTTGGTGGCAGCCAGTGGCATCGATGCCGACGGCATCGCCGAGCTTCGTTCCTACGGTTTGCTTCGGGCCACGACAGCAGCAGGCACCGAGTACTTCGACGAAGAAGCATTGACCGTCGCCACAGTGGCCGCCCGCTTTGCCTCGTTCGGCGTGGAACCCCGGCATCTGCGCCTCTATAAGAACGCAGCCGATCGTGAAGCCGGCTTCATCGAGCAGGTGGTGACGCCGATCGTTCGGCTACGCAATCCCGACGCAAGGGCGCGCGCATCGCAGACGTCCGACGAGCTGACCCGTATCGGGAATCAGCTTCGAGCGTCGCTTCTTCGCTCTGCGTTACGCGATCTGCTCAACGGCTGATCACCAGAGCGCAGGGGCGGTGGTCCCTATCGTCCTCGGGGCGGTGCGAGGGCGAGCAGCGGGCGATAGTGTCCTAGCAATGGTCGAAGTGCGACTCCGAGCCGTGCGGGTGGATCTGCAGTCCAACACGCCCGTATTGCTGCTCCAGGAATCCGAGGGGCTCGGCCGGACATTGCCGATCTTCATCGGCGCTCCTGAGGCATCCGCTATCGCCTTTGCCCTGCAGGGCATGGACACTCCTCGTCCGATGACCCACGATCTCATCCGAGACCTCTTGGATGCGCTCGATGCCGATGTGGTCCGGGTAGTGGTTACCGAACTGCGGGCCGCCACCTACTACGCCGACATCGTCTTGAATCTCGCTGGCCGCGAGGTGCCGGTCTCGTCACGCCCTTCGGATGCTGTGGCCGTGGCGGTGCGCACTGGTGCGCCGTTGTTCGTGGCTGACGATCTCATGGACGCCGAGGGCATCATGTTGGCCGTCGACGAGGAGGACGACGACGAAGGCGACGAGGACGAACCGCAGGGGAATCCCGACGAACTGGTCGGCGAGTTCCGGGACTTTCTCGACAGCATCCGCCCAGAAGATTTCTCCCCCTGAGCGGGTTGGTGCGATGAGCAGGTTCGCTCAACCGAGGTCGAGGGCTGTCGCAAGGTCCAGGGTGGTTCCGCTGGCATCGGCGGTGATCTTGGCGGGCATCGCCGCAGGAGGCTGCTCGTCGTCGAGTTCGACATCGTCAACGACGTCAAGGCCACTGCGCACCACCACCACGACGATGGTGCCACGAACGTCGACGACGAGTTCACCGGCAGGTTCGACAACGACGTTGACGCCGTCCTCGACGTCAACCACTTCGGCGACCAGGACGGCGAGCTGCAAGGCAGCCGACCTCGTCGGCTCCGACACCGGAGGCTCGGGAGCTGCTGGCACCATCGAGGCGTCGGTGACGCTGCGAAACACATCGTCGGTTACGTGTGTCCTGGGTGGTTATCCGGGATTGCTGCTCATCGGTGCAGGTGGCGTGGCTCTTCCCACCACAGTGGTGCGCAAAGGGAGCTACTCATTCACCGGCCAAGATCCGGTCTTGGTCACCCTGGCTGCTGGGCAGTCCGGACACATCAACATCGGCTATTCGGACGTTCCCCACGGCAACGAAACCACCTGTCCGACGGCCAGTGCACTTCAGGTCATCCCGCCCAACGCCACCGATCACCTGACGGTGATGATGAACCTGTCTCCGTGTGACGGCGGAACCATCGTGACATCCCCGGTCCTCCCCGGCGTTGGTGGCACCTAGGTCGCCGGAAACGAGATCTGAGGCACGTTGAGCGGAGGCACGTCGAGTGGGGGCACGTCGAGTTCCTGAGGCCCGTTGGGGCCGTTCAGGGGCGGGATGTCTCCGTGGTGCGGCCATCGGGACGAACCAGCATGCGGCCGCGTACACGCCCGGCCAGGATGTTCTCGAGTACGGGGCCAAGCCCATCGAGGGTGACTTCACCTTCAACCATCGAGTCGAGGACGTCCATCGGGAATCCCATGGCCAACTCGGCCCAGACGTCGATGCGCTCGGCCAGCGGTGTGGAAACCGTGTCGATGCCCAGCAGCGCTACGTTTCGCACGATGAAGGGATAGACGGTGGTCTCGAGCGCACTGCCTCCGGTGAGCCCACTGGCGGCGACGGCGGCGCCGTAGCGCAGGGTGCGCAGCACGGCGGCCAGCGTGGATCCCCCGACGCAGTCCACAGCACCGGCCCATCGCTCGGGTCCGAGGGTGCGCTCCGGATCGACGACGAGATCATCACGGCCGATCACGTCGCTGGCTCCGAGGCCTTCGAGGTAGGGGCGCTCGCTGGTGCGCCCCGTGCTGGCCACGACGTCATAGCCCTTGGCAGCACACAGGGCGACGGCCATGCCCCCGACGCCCCCAGAAGCCCCGGTCACCAGTACCGGTCCGTGGCTGGGCCGTAGGCCGTTGGCCTCGAGGCGATGAAGGGACAGGGCGGCGGTGAACCCGGCGGTTCCCAGAGCGGCAGCTCGACGGGGGGTCAGACCTTGGGGAAGGGGGACCACCCAGGCGGCGGGCACCCGAGCGAAACCGGCGAAACCTCCGTGTCGGGCCACGCCGAGGTCGTAGCCGTGGACGATGACCTCGGAGCCGACGGCCACCGAGGGGGAGTCCGACGCGGCCACCGTGCCTACAAGGTCCACGCCTGGCACGAGAGGTGACGTCCGGGCAACGCGGTTGCCCGGGCGGGTGACCATGCCGTCCTTGTAGTTGACCGCCGACCACGCCACCTCGATAACGACCTCACCCTCGGGGAGATCCTCGATGGTCAGAGTTGTGGGGCCACTCGACAGTTCGTCACCTCGACGTTCGACCACGAACGCCCTGAATGAAATCGGAACTGGGCCACCATCGTGGGCAGGCCTGGGCGATTGCCCTGCTGGCGGCGGTGTGGTCGGGGGTTGAGGTGTCACAACGGGTACCGTACAGAGGCGATGACCCCGGAGGAAGCACTGGCGCCCACCGGGCGTGATCTTGGAAGTGGCGAGTCGTCTTCGCGGCGAGCCGCATGGCGTGATCCGTATCCGGACCCTGTGCCGGTGTCTGTGGTGGCTGCGGCCAAGGTCAGCCGGAGCGGTCTGCAGTGCGATCAGGGTGCGGTGCTGTGGATCGAGAGTCGTCCGTCCGATGGAGGACGCCAGGTCGTGGTCAGTGTCGAACGTGGCGACGGCACATGGGCCGAACCGGCCGACGTGACGCCCGCTGGCATGAGTGTGCGCAGCCGTGTGCACGAATATGGCGGCGGTGCAGCGTTTGCCGGTGACGGCGAGGTGTTCTTCGTCGACCAAGGAGATCAAGCGTGGTATCGGATCGCACGGCGATCGTTCTCTGGGACCACGCAGGTGGTGCGCCTCGGGCTAGGAGAAGGGGAGTGGCCAGCGAGCACCTCGGTTCGCCACGGCGACGGCCGACTGGTGGCTGACGGTGGGTGGTTGGTCTGCGTCCGCGAAGTGATCGACTCCTCGATGACCAGCCATCAGCTGGTTGCTCTGGCCACGGGTGGGCCTGGCCCCGAATTCGTGTTGGACGACACCTCAGACTTCGTGGCCGCGCCTCGTCCATCGCCCGACGGCTCCCATCTGGCCTGGGTGGCCTGGGACCACCCCAACATGCCCTGGGACTCCTCGGTCGTTCGGGTGGCCCCGCTGCTCGACGAAGTCGAGACTGACGGGTCCCGCCGACCGATACTCGGGCCATCCCGGGTGGTTGCAGGCGGCCCGGGGCGTTCCGTCGGACAGCCCACCTGGTGTCGCGATGGCAGTCTGGTGGTGATGGACGACCGTTCCGGTTGGTGGTTGCCCTACCGGATCGATGCGTCCGAACTCAGATCTGACCTCGACTCAGGCCTCGAGGCAGACACTGTCGACCTCACTGCCGGAACGAACTCGGGAGTTCCGTTGGTGTCACTCGAAGCGGAGTGGCACGACCCCGACTGGTCTCTCGGTCAGACCACACTTGCGGAGATGGCAGACGGCAGCCTGGTGGCCCGCATGCACGTCGATGGACGGGATCACCTGGCGCGACTGCACCCGCCGGCCGACGGCCCAACAGGGCGACCGTGGCGTCTCGACGTCATCGATCAGCCATGCGTGATGCTCACCGGCGTGGTGACTCCCAATGGTCGAGCCATCGCCGTCAGTGGCTCCACCACGCACGAGGCGCATGTGGTCCTGGTCACCGAGCAGACGGGCGCAGCGTGGCGGCGCTGTTCGATGACACTCGCCATGCCTCCGACTGGCGACGTGTCGGTCGGGGTGCCGTGGACAACTGAAGCTGTAGTGCCTGAAGCTGCAGTGCCTGAAGCTGCAGTGCCTGAAGATGCAGTGTCTCATCCAGCGATAACCGATGAGCAGGGACCGGCAGCTTCACACGCTCAGACCTCCAGCGCTGGAGCCGGGCGACGGGTCCCTGGGCTGCTCTTTCTTCCCTTCGCATCAGCCAAACCAGGGTTAGACGGCGAGACAGCCAACCTCCGGCAGCCGCCACTCGTGGTGCTGTGTCATGGTGGGCCCACAGGGGCAGCAAGTATCGGATATGACCCGCTCGTCCAATGTCTTACCTCTCGGGGCATCGCTGTGGCTTCCGTCGACTACCGGGGAAGTTCGGGCTACGGCCGGGCGTTCCGCTCGGCCCTGGCCGGGCAGTGGGGTGTGGCTGACGTCGAAGACTGCACCGCCTACGCCGAGGCCCTCGCCGCCGACGGCATCGTTGACGGCACCCGCATGGCGATCCGTGGTTCGAGCGCCGGCGGGTTGACGGCCTTGGCGGCCTTGGCGGCGTCCGACGCCTTCCTTGGAGCGGTCTCGTGGTACGGGGTGACCGACCTCGAGGCCCTGGCCCGAGACACTCACGATTTTGAGTCTCGCTATCTCGACGGCCTGGTCGGACCTTGGCCGGCTGCCGCCACCCTCTACCGCAAGCGCTCGCCGATCCATGCTGCTGGTCGCATGTCGGGAAGCGTCTTGCTGCTCCAGGGCGCAGAGGATCCCGTGGTGCCTGCCACCCAGTCTCAGGAGTTCGCCATCGAGTTGGAGGCTGCCGGCGTGGACTGCCAGCTCATCGTGTTTCCCGGAGAATCCCACGGGTTCCGCCGGGCCGACACAATTGCTACTGCACTAGAGGCCGAACTGGCCTTCTACGAGCGGGTCTTTGCCTCCGACGGGGTTGGCGAGGACGCCTCGTGAAGTTCTCTGTAGCGAGCGGCGCATCGGGTGCTACATCACCGACCAATGGGCGATGGTCCCGGTGGCCTGGTTCAACCGGCCGCATACCGGCATGGCTCCAGTCACTGTCCGGAGATGGTCGTGACGCCTTGCTGTATGGACTATCCGCCCTCTTTGCCGGGGCCACGGCGGTGCTGGCTGGCATCCCCCTCTATCGGGAGTGGGGGAAGATGGCTGTCGGGCCCTATGCGGTCGCTGCCATCGTGATGCTGGTGGTGGCCAGGATGCGCGTGACCCGTGACGCGACGGGGCCACCCGGCCCGGGAGCCCCAACGACCCGTCGCCGACGCTTTCGGGCTGTCCGGATCGTCGCCTTCGTCATCGTCCTCGGAGGGGCCACGGTGGCACCGCTGGCCTTCGAGGTGGTGTGGGCGTCTCATGGTGACGCAGCCCTCCACGTGCAGCCCGAGGTGCTCGTGGTCGAACGAGCAGGAATTCGCGCTGCGCACGGCAAGGACCCGTATCAAGTAATCGATCGCAGCGGTCACATCCTGATCCGCCAACGTGCCATCCCTGTCTACGAGCTCTACTACCCCTATCTGCCGGGAATGGTCGTCTTCGGGTTCTCCAGCGGCAGCAAGGTGGAAGCTCGCCTGACTGACGCACGTATCCAGTTCCTGATCTTCACCGCAGTTGTCGCCGTAGTGGCGTTGAGTCGACTGCGACCATCGACCGATGCCCGCACCAGGGCACTTCAGGTGCTGACCGTGTTTCCCACTGCCGCGCTGCCGCTGGCCACAGGAGGGGACGACATGCCCGTGGTGGCCATGATGCTGGCTGGCCTCGTGGCTCTGCAGCGTCGTCATCCGCTCATTGCCGGCCTGGCCTTCGGAGCCGCAGCATCGTTGAAGTTCACGGCGTGGCCTCTCGTGGCACTGGCCCTCTTTGCTGTGGTGGATCGTGCGGGCCGGCGGGGCTGGCGACCAGCGGCCTCGTATGTCCTCGGCGTCGTTGCCGTCGTCATTCCGATCGTCGTGCCGGTGGCCCTGCGGAACCCATCCGCGTTCATCGACAACGTCGTCCGGTTCCCTCTGGGTCTCGCTGGCGTGGCATCACCAGCAGCCAGTGCGCTGCCTGGCCACCTGCTCGTCGATGCCTTCCCGAGTCTCCACAGCGCCTATGTCGTGCTTGCCGTCACCGTGGGCATGGCCGTGTTGATCCGGCATCTCGTGCGGCGTCCACCCCGCACTACGGCTCAGGTGGCCTCGTTGACCGGCTGGGTCATGCTCATCGCCCTGCTGTTGGCCCCAGCGACACGGGTGGGCTACCTCTTGTATCCGATCAATCTCTTCGTGTGGGCCTGGATGTTGCGGTGGGCGGATGATCCAGAGCCTGAAAGGCAACGATGGTGGCGAAGAACGCCGTCAGCCGCCATCGGGTAGCTGCAGTAGTTCGATGGTGAACGACGTGGTGCCGTCGGCTGCCGTGGGTGCGACGACAACGCCGACTTCCCAGTAGAAGCCGTCTCCGCTGCCCCGCTTGGCCAGCACTTCCTTGGATCCCGGCGTGCCTTGGGGGGCACCGCCGACGTAGATCACCTGCCACCCGGTCTGGGGGAGGGCCGTGCGAAATGCATCGAGGATCTGCTGGGCGGCCAGCGGACTCGTCAGCCGAGCTGTCCGGTCGAACTGGGCAGCGCCCTGATCGCCGCTGATCGTGCCGTAGACGGTGCTCTCCTTGGGTAGCCCAAGGTTGCCGATGATGTCACCGGGCGGCTCGCCGTTGCCGATCAGTCCTTGCAGAGGAATGGCCGCCCCTGTCATGGCGACCTTGCTGCCATCGGGCAGCGTCACCGTCCGCTGTTGGTAGGTCGGTGTCGAGCCGCTGGACACCAGCGAGCCAATGATCCCGACAAGGGCCAGGACAACCGCCAAGCCAAGCACGATGAGCGCGGGCAACTTGGTCGACGGCGCCTTCATCACGTCATCGATGAACTCTCCCTCTTGACCGAGGGCAGCATCATCTCGGGAATTGTCGGGGGCCGGTGCCCCGGTACTGCTTGCGTCGGTCCCAGCGGAGGGTGCCGTCACCTTCGACGACGCCTACTGGTCCGTGCTCGAGGCGGTGGATTCAGCACCACGGGGCGCCAAGGTGATCACGGAAGTGTCCTTCGTTCCGACGGTCGTGACAGCCATCGGTGCCGGTGGCCAGGGAACATCGCGGCCGGGATCCTGGGCGAGCGCTTGGGCTACGCGCATCGAGACCACAGCTGCACCTGCTGTCGATGCCAAAATGCCCCATCGGGACAGCCGAGGGAGACGTCGGAACGCCAGCACGGTGACCGCTGCGTCGATGCAGTCGGCCAAGCCGCCCATGCCCATCCAGGTTCGTGCTTCGGACATGGGTCCGTTCGACAGTGACCGCATGGCACCTAGTCCCAAGGCCAGATCTCGGCCGCCCATGGCTCGGGCCAGCAGGCGAGCACCGTCGTCGCTGGCCGCTTGGCCGATCCATGGTCGGGCCAATGCCGTGGGCGCAGCGATCGCCGAGATACCGAGGGCGACACGTCCGATGGCTACCGCCTGACCTAGGCGAAGGGGAAAGGTTGAGAGCATGGACTCCACGGTAGCGTGAGGAAGCGAAGTTGCTCCGTTGGGCCGGATGGCCAGTTGGGCCGATTCCTCCTGGTTGCCCGTGAAATATCACTGATAGTGAACATGAATTCACATAGGGTGAAAGAAGTTCATCAGGTGTTTACTTTCCGAGGACGTTCATTCACAATGCGACCCCAGATGGCCGCGTTCCGGCGTGGTCAGGAGAATGGACCTCCACGTGAGGTTCTGCCTCCAGGTATCGGGGGATTCCGGGGGAGACGCAGGGGCCGGGCCGTAAGGTCCGGTCTCTGACGCGTACGGCCTCTGGTGCGAACCGCCTCTGACTCGCAAGTGTGTCAAGCGATGGTTTGGACAAGCCTTGCGGCCGGGGGACTCTGAGCAACGGCGCCTCGTTGATGAGGTGCGGCAAGTCGGAGCCCCGTTAGAGCGAGGCCCCGTTAGATCGAGCAAGTTTCAGATCGAGCCAGTTTCAGATCGAGGCAGTTTCAGATTGAGGCAGCCTCAGTTCGAGGAAGCATCGAGCCGTCGGTCAATCCGTGCGGGGTGGGGCCGGATGGGTTGACCATCCGAACGGGTCAAGTGGGCCGTGCCCGGCACCCAGGTGCCAGCCGGCGGCGCCGACCAATGCCCGGTTGACGAACTTCTTGGCTCCAGCCACCGCCTCGGGCACTGCGAGGCCCCAAGCCAAGAGTGCGGCGGTGGCGGACGCAAGGCTGCATCCGGTGCCGTGATTGTTGGCCGTCTCCACCCTGGAGCCTTCGAGAATGGTCAGTCCGTCGGGCCCCCACAGCACGTCGGCTACTTGGTCGGGTGCAGTACTGCCGTCTTGCTCGTGGACGCCAGGAAGATGGCCGCCCTTGACGAGGACCCAGGTCGGTCCGTGCTCTCCGATCCGCTCCGCCAGCGCACCCATCAGTGCGATGTCACCGGGAGTGGCGTCGTCGAGTGCTGCCCCAGCCAGGATGTGCGCTTCGTAGAGATTGGGGGTGACGATCAGAGCGTGAGGCAAGAGGCGTGAGCGATAGGCGTCGATGGCCCTGGATTCGAGCAGGAGTCGACCAGTAGAGGCCACCAGCACCGGGTCGACGACGAGGTTGATCAGGTTGCCAGCCGCCGCATGGGCAGCCACGACCTCGACGATGGCCTCGGTGGCCAACATGCCCGTCTTGACGGCCCCGACGGCGAAGTCGTCCAGGACGGCAGTGATCTGAGCATCGACGATCTCGGGGGGCACGGGGTGGACAGCACTCACCGTCGACGTGTTCTGAGCAGTCACGGCGGTCACCACGGTGGTGGCAAAGACGCCCAATGCACTCATGGCCTTGAGGTCGGCTTGGAGGCCAGCCCCTGCGCCGGAGTCGGATCCCGCGATGGTCATGGCCACGGGAGGTCCCGAGCGACGGTCCGAGTCGGTTGCCGCTTGGCGTCCCGTCGTCATCGCTACCGCGAGCTCGGGTCGACAGGTTCCCCTGCGGTCTCGGCACGCTGAGCTGTGCTCACTCCCGGACCGGTCGCCAACCCCTCAAAGGACGACGATGCCTCGGCGTGGAACCTGCGGGTGATCCTTCCGGCTCGGCGAGCCGAACGGCCCGCAACCACGGCATGACGCATTGCCGTTGCCATCAGCTCGGGATCGACAGCACGTGTGACCGCAGAGGCGACCAGGACAGCATCACATCCGAGCTCGAGTGCGAGACATGCATCAGACGCTGTGCCGATGCCGGCGTCGAGCACCACGGGAACGCCAGCTTGTTCGACGATGAGTTCGATGTTGTGGGGATTGCGGATCCCCAGACCAGATCCGATGGGGGAGCCGAGGGGCATGACTGCGGCACAGCCCACCTGTTCGAGTCGCTTGGCCACGATCGGGTCGTCACCGCAGTAGGGGAGCACGGTGAATCCGTCAGCCACCAACTGGTCGGCTGCATCGATCAGTTCGACGGGGTCGGGGAGCAACGTGCGGTCATCGCCGATGACCTCGAGCTTCACCCAGTCGGTGGCGAAGGCCTCACGCGCAAGGCGAGCGGTCAGCACGGCATCGGCTGCGGTGAAACAACCTGCCGTATTGGGCAGGATTCGCACCCCCAGTCCGTCAAGGAGGTCAACGAGCGAATGGCGGGTAGAGGGGTCGACCCGGCGAACGGCCACGGTGGCCATGGCCGTCTCTGACGCAACCAGGGCATCGCGCAGTGCATCGTGACTGGTCATGCCACCGGTCCCCATGATCAGGCGGGAGTCCAAGGTGACGCCACCGATGACAAACGGGTCGCCAGCTGTGGACGGTGCGGACATGGATCCACGGTATCGCCCTCCAGCCTCAGACAGGCGCGCCGTCCGGTGACCGCTAGCTGTCGTTGGAATGCTCAGCCTCCGGCGGCCGCGGTCACGATCTCAATGACGGCACCAGGAACGATCTGGGTCGAGGGCCACAGGGATCGAGGGATCACCTCGCCATCGACCGCTACGGCCACGCCACGGGGTGAGGGGCACCACAACGCGACCAGGGCGTCGACCGTCGTTGCCGTCGTCAACTGCTCCACGTTGCCGTTGATCGTCACCAGCACGCTGTCGTCGGAGGCTTCGGTCACCCGACTGCCTTGTGCGGTTTCGACTCGCCTGGGTCGCCCGACTGGAAGCGGCCCGGCCGAAAGTTGGCGAAGGGTCCGTCGGCGGCGATCCCACCGACCAACGTGGTGACCACGTCGTCAGCAGTCAAAGGAGCCATGAGCACGCCGTTGCGATAATGGCCCGTGGCCAGGAGTAACCCGGGCGTATGGGTCGGTCCCACGATCGGTCCATTGTCCGGTGTGCCCGGCCGGAGCCCCGGAGCCACCTCCACCAGCGCGTACTCGTCGATGGCGGGAATCACCCGACGGGCGTCGGCGATGAGGTCACCCAGTCCGCCCAACGGGACGGCCAGGTCGAAGCCCCGTTCTTCGACCGTCGCACCCACCACCAGTCCACCGTCAGGCCGTGGCACGAAGTAGCAGCTCCGACCATGGACCAGTGCTCGCACGGTGCGGGTCAATTGTGGGGCTCCATCCGCCTGGAGTCGGAGAGTCACACCTCGCACCGGCCGAACCGGAGGTTGGTCAGCCTCGGCTACGCCGTCGATCTGACCCGAACGACTGCCGGCGGCTACCACCACGGCGTCCGACCCAAACTGGCGTCCATCGGCCAGGCGGACCCCTGAGGTAGGGCCAGCGTCATGAGTGACGGCAGCCACCTCTTCGGCCAGGAAGATCACACCGGCATCAGATGCAGCGTGGATGAGCGACTCCACCACTCGACGGTTGTCCACATGGTGATCACCGGGCACCATGATTCCGCCACTGATGCTCGGAGACACCAGCGGTTCCATCAGGCGAGCCTGCCTGGTGGTCAGGCGCTCGGCGGCCAGTTCCAACGACACGTGATAGGCGAGGGTGCGGTCGAGGGCCTCGCGGTCCGAGGGATCGCCAGCCACCAGCAGCGTGCCCGCTGTTGTGTAGTGAAGAGGGCGTCCTGTGGCACCTTCGAGGTCAGCGGCGAATTGAGGCCATGCCCTGGCGGCTTGCAGGGCAAGCATGGTGAGCGCTGCCTCGCCGAAACCAGCTTCAGCGACCGGTGCCAGCATGCCTCCAGCCGCCCACGAAGCACCGCGGCCCGGATCCGGATCACAGACAAGGACCTGGCATCCCGTTTGTGCTGCTCTCCAGGCAATGGACAAGCCGATGATCCCGGCTCCGACCACGATGACGTCGTAGCGATCTCGGTCCGAGACCGTGCCAGCCGGTACAACGTGGCGTGCCTGGTCGCGTTCGCCACGCAGCACTGGCCTGTCGGATGGCGACACGATGCCAATCTAGGCGTTGCACCGGCTCCTACCGCCGGTGAGGGCGGAGCCGAATGCCGATACGTTCCAGAGCGGACGTGTACCGCTAGGACCTTGTCTGGCACTGACGGGGTGAGTGTAAGATGCTCGTTCCTCGCAAGGGCCAACGTCGTCCCGGGCGCACCGACCTACTTTCTTCGCTGGAGCCACCCGATGACGACTGATTTCACGTTGCCCGAAACCGACGCAGTGTCGGCTGTCCCCGTTCCCGTGACCGTCACCCGGCGAGTGACTCAGGCCCCGACCAGCGGCCTCTACGACCCACAGTTCGAGCACGATGCCTGTGGCGTCGCCTTGGTCGCCGACCTGCAAGGTCGTCCCAGTCATGATCTGGTCCGCCGGGCCTTGTCTGCCTTGGAACACCTTGCCCACCGAGGGGCAACGGGCAGCGAAGAGGACTCCGGTGACGGGGCGGGAATCCTGATCCAGGTTCCCGATGAGTTCTACCGCCAGATGGTCGACTTCACGCTTCCCGAGCCTGGCCACTACGCCACGGGGATCGCGTTCTTGCCCAAGGATTCCACTGAGGCCGATAGGGCCCAGGCGGCGATCGGTGCCATCGCCGAAGAGGAAGGCATGACGGTCCTGGGCTGGCGTGACCTCCCCGTTGACGCCACGATGCTCGGCTCGATGGCCGAGTCAGCGCGCCCCTTGATGCGCCAACTCTTCGTGGCGCCCGCCTCGGGAACTGCGCTGAGCCCGGGTGAGCCGTCCCTCGCCGTGGATCGGTTGGCCTTCGTGGTCCGCAAGCGTGCCGAACACGAGGTTGCCGACTGCTACCTGGCCTCACTGTCAGCTCGCACCGTCACCTACAAGGGGATGCTCACCTCCCACCAGCTCTCCGAGTTCTACCCGGACCTGGCCGACCCCCGGCTGATGAGTGGGCTGGCTCTCGTGCACTCCAGGTTCTCCACCAACACCTTCCCGTCGTGGCCGCTGGCGCACCCGTATCGCTACATGGCTCACAACGGCGAGATCAACACGGTGGCCGGTAACCGCAACTGGATGCGGGCACGTGAGGCGCTGTGCTCCACGGAACTCATGCCCGGACTCGAGCGAGCCTTCCCGGTGGTCACGCCAGGGGCGAGTGACTCGGCATCGTTCGACGAGGTGCTCGAGCTCTTGCATCTGGGCGGCCGCCCCATTCACCACGCCGTGCTGATGATGATCCCCGAGGCGTGGGAGAACCATCGCACCATGGATCCGGCTCGGCGGGCCTTCTACCGGTATCACGCGTCTCTCATGGAGCCCTGGGACGGTCCGGCGGCCGTGGCCTTCACCGATGGAACGGTCATCGGCGCGGTGCTCGACCGCAACGGCCTGCGCCCCGGTCGCTACTGGGTCACCGACGATGGCATGGTCGTGCTGGGAAGCGAAGTCGGCGTGCTTGAGATCGATCAAGCCAAGGTGGTCCGCAAGGGTCGACTCCAGCCCGGCCGGATGTTCCTGGTCGACACATCTGAGGGTCGGATCATCGAAGACGACGAGGTGAAGTCCGCCCTGGCATCCGAGCAGCCCTATGCCGAGTGGCTCGATGCCGCCCAGATCGAACTCGACGACCTGCCACCCCGGTCCATGCTCACCCCGCAGCATGCCTCTGTGGTCGGACGCCAGCAGCTCTTCGGCTACACCAACGAAGAGCTCCGCTTGATCCTGGCCCCCATGGCCAAGACCGGACTTGAGCCGATCGGGTCCATGGGCAACGACGCAGCCATCGCCGTGCTGTCCGAGCGACCTCGGCTGGTCTACGACTACTTCACCCAACTGTTCGCCCAAGTCACCAACCCGCCACTGGATGCCATCCGTGAGGAGTTGGTCACCTCGTTGCTGTCTACCCTTGGCCCAGAGGGGAATCTCCTCGAGCCAGGACCCGACTCGTGCCACCAGATCATCCTGCCCATGCCGGTCATCGACAACGATGATCTGGCCAAGCTCCTCTATGTGAACGAAGACGGGGCCAACCCCGGATTTCGAGCCTTCGCAGTGGACGGACTCTTCGAGGTGTCCGGAGGGGGAGCAGCATTGGCCGCCGGCATCGAGGACGTGCGAGCCAAGGTGACTGCGGCCATCGAGGATGGCGCTGACATCATCGTGCTCTCGGACCGGAACTCATCGGACACCCTGGCGCCGATCCCTTCGTTGCTCCTGGTCTCCGCCGTCCATCACCACCTGGTGCGGGTCAAGACCAGGACTCGGGTCGGCTTGGTAGTCGAGTCCGGGGATGCACGCGAGGTGCATCACATGGCGCTCCTCAAGGGATTCGGTGCCGCAGCCGTCAATCCGTACTTGGCCTTCGAGACCATCGACGACATGATCGCTTCGGGTCTGCTCACCGGCGTTACTCCACGTCAGGCCCAGAAGAACTACATCAAGGCGGCGTCGAAGGGGATCGTGAAGGTGATGTCCAAGATGGGCATCTCGACGGTCGCTTCCTACACGGGCGCTCAAGTCTTCGAGGCGGTTGGGCTGGCATCCGACGTGGTCGACGAGTACTTCACGGGAACGGTGTCTCGCATCGGCGGGATCGACCTCGACGTCCTGGCTGAGGAAGTAGCACGGCGCCACCACCTGGCCCACGTGGAGCGTCCGAGCGAGCGTGCTCATCGCGAACGAGAGATCGGTGGGGAGTATCAGTGGCGTCGGGAGGGGGAGATTCACCTCTTCAACCCCAAGACCGTGTTCAAGCTGCAGCACGCCACTCGATCGAAGCGGTTCGACATCTTCCAGGAGTACACCCGAGCCGTCGACGATCAGTCTCATGCCCTGGCCACCCTCCGCGGTCTGATGAACCTGCGCACGGGCGTCTTGGACCCCATCCCGCTGGAAGAGGTCGAACCGGCCTCGGCCATCCTGGCCCGGTTCTCGACCGGTGCCATGTCGTACGGCTCAATCTCGGCCGAGGCCCACGAGACCTTGGCCATCGCCATGAATCGGCTGGGCGGCAAGTCCAACACCGGTGAAGGCGGCGAAGACCCTGATCGCTTTACCCCTGATGCTGATGGCACCCTGCGGCGAAGTGCCATCAAGCAGGTGGCCTCGGGTCGATTCGGTGTCACCTCGGAGTATCTAGTCAATGCCGATGACATCCAGATCAAGATCGCCCAGGGGGCCAAGCCGGGTGAAGGCGGCCAACTCCCTGGCCACAAGGTCTATCCCTGGATTGCCAAAACGCGCTTCTCCACCCCGGGGGTGGGCTTGATCTCACCTCCGCCGCACCACGACATCTACTCGATCGAAGACATCGCCCAGCTGATCCACGACCTCAAGTCGGCAAACCCGGAAGCTCGGGTGCACGTCAAGCTCGTAGCCGAGGTCGGAGTGGGGACGGTAGCCGCCGGTGTGGCCAAGGCTCACTCAGACGTGGTGCTCATCTCGGGTCATGACGGCGGCACTGGGGCAACACCGTTGACCTCGCAGAAGCACGCCGGCATCCCCTGGGAACTTGGATTGGCCGAGACCCAACAGACGTTGATGGCCAACGATCTGCGAGATCGGATCGTCGTCCAGGTCGATGGCCAGATGAAGACCGGGCGCGACGTGGTCATCGGAGCGCTGCTCGGAGCCGAAGAGTTCGGCTTCGCCACGGCACCGCTGGTGGTGTCGGGATGCATCATGATGCGCGTCTGTCACCTCGACACATGTCCGGTGGGCATCGCCACCCAGAACCCGGTGCTCCGTGAGCGCTTTGCCGGCTCACCCGAGTTCGTCGAGACCTTCTTCGAGTTCATCGCTGAAGAAGTGCGCTCATATCTAGCTGAACTCGGCTTGCGCACGCTCGACGAGGCGATCGGCAGGGTCGACCTCCTCGATGCTGAGGCGGCCGTCGATCATTGGAAGGCCGCCGGATTGGACTTGGCACCGATCCTCATGCCTCCCGAGGCCCCCGAAGGTGCCGTGCGGCGCTGCGTGACCACCCAAGACCACGGGCTCGACCGTGCGCTTGATCATGAATTCTTGGACGCCTGTCGGCCAGCCATCGAAGACGGCACCAAGGTGGCCGCCGAAGTTGCCGTGACCAACGTCGACCGCACCGTCGGGACCCTCCTGGGCTACGAGATCACCAAGCGTCACGGTGGTGCAGGCCTGGCCGAAGGCACCATCGATCTCACCTTCCGTGGTTCGGCAGGCCAGAGCTTCGGTGCCTTTGTGCCCCGTGGTGTCACCATGCGTCTCTGGGGCGACACCAACGACTATCTCGGCAAAGGCCTGTCGGGCGGGCGCATCATCGTGCGGCCCGACGAGTCGGCAACGTTCGCCGCCGAGGAGAACATCATCGCCGGCAACGTGATCCTGTACGGGGCCACGGCCGGAGACGTCTTCCTCCGGGGCCAGGTGGGTGAGCGGTTCTGCGTACGCAACTCGGGTGCCATTGCCGTCGTCGAGGGCGTGGGTGACCATGCCTGTGAGTACATGACGGGGGGACGGGTAGTGGTCCTCGGACCCACCGGCCGCAACTTCGGTGCCGGCATGTCTGGTGGCGTGGCCTTCGTCTACGACCCCAAGGGCAATCTCTCTCGGGTCTACAACCCCGAGATGGTCGACCTCGAGCCGTTGAGTTCGGAGGATCGGATGTGGCTGCGGGATCGGATCTCACTCCACCATCACGAGACCGACTCGGCGGTGGCAGCCCACCTCTTGGTTGATTGGGTCGCATCATCGGAGCAGTTCGTCAAGGTGATGCCCCGTGACTATCGCAGGGTCCTTGAAGCCACAGAACGGGCGGTCGCCGAAGGTCGATCCGTCGAAGAAGCAGTCATGGAGGTGTCCCATGGGTGAGATCACCGGATTCTTGAAGCATCAGCGTGAACTTCCTGCCCGTCGTCCAGTGCCGGTGCGCTTGCGCGACTGGAAAGAGGTCTATGAGCCCTTTCCGGCCGAGGCGGCCCGTCAGCAGGGCGCCCGATGCATGGACTGCGGAATTCCGTTCTGCCATGAAGGCTGCCCGTTGGGCAACCTGATCCCTGAATGGAACGACCTGGTCTATCGAGACGATTGGGCCGAAGCATCCGAGCGCCTGCATGCCACCAATAACTTCCCCGAGTTCACCGGTCGCCTGTGTCCTGCCCCATGTGAAGGCTCATGCGTGCTCGGCATCAACCAAGAGCCAGTGGCCATCGAGCGGATCGAGTATGAGATCGCCGAACGAGCATGGGGCGAGGGTTGGGTCCAGCCCGTGCGCCCGTCGGTCGAGACCGGCAAGCGGGTCGCCGTTGTTGGTTCTGGCCCGTCAGGCCTGGCCGCGGCCCAGCAGTTGGCTCGTGCTGGCCACTCGGTGGTGGTGTTCGAGCGGGCCGAAAAGGCCGGTGGCCTGCTCCGGTATGGCATCCCCGAGTTCAAGATGGAAAAGGCGGTCCTCGACCGCCGAATTGGCCAGATGGAAGCCGAAGGTGTCGAGTTCCGCTGCTCGACGACCGTGGGGAGTGCGGCCGACGAGGTACCGGTGGCAACCGCACCCGGAGCCACCGTTGTGGCTGCATCCGATCTGGTTGCTGAATTCGATGCCGTGGTTCTGGCCGGTGGGGCGACCTTGCCTCGTGATCTCGATGCTCCCGGCCGCTCGCTCGGTGGGATCCATCGAGCCATGGACTACCTCAAGCCCTCGAACATGGTCCAAGAGGGAACGCTCGCCGCACCGCCGGTGACGGCCGAGGGCAAGCACGTGGTGATCATCGGTGGCGGCGACACGGGTGCGGACTGCCTGGGCACTGCACACCGCCAAGGTGCGCTCAGTGTGAACCAGTTGGAGATCATGCCTGAGCCACCCCAGGGCCGCTCTGGTGACAATCCATGGCCGACGTGGCCGTTGATCATGCGCATTCCTTCGGCCCTCGAAGAAGGCGGAGAGCGCATCTTCTCGGTCACGACCGACGAGTTCGTGGGCGATGACGAAGGTCACATCCAGGCCCTGCGTGGGCATGAAGTGGAGATGGTGACCGGGGCTGATGGTCGACCGTCGTTCACTGCTGTCCAGGGAAGCGAGTTCGAGCTGCCCTGTCAGTTGGTGCTGTTGGCCATGGGCTTCCTTGGCACTGAGCGTCCCGGGGTGGTGGCTGAACTCGGCCTCGACCTCGATGCACGGGGCAACGTGGCCGCTGATCGCGGCTGGGCGACCAACGTCGAGAAGGTCTTTGTGTGCGGGGACATGACCCGCGGGCAGAGTCTGATCGTCTGGGCCATCGCCGAAGGCCGATCGGCTGCTGCTTCCGTCGATCGCTACCTGATGGGAACAACAGAACTGCCGGCACCGATCGTCCCCGGCCAACTCGCACTGCGCTAGGCCGTTTGCCTGTCGCCAGAGGTGAGCAACGAGTCGGGTGACGTGGTTCGGCCATCGGAAACCTTTGTTCATCCCGGTCGGGTGATGCCGACGGCGTCCGACCATCCGGCGGCATCGATCCGGACTACAGCTCCCGTGTGAGGGGCATCGATCATCATCCCTGATCCCAGGTAGAGGCCGACATGGTCGACGCCGAGGGCCCCCGTGCCGAAGAAGACCAGATCGCCAGGGCGCACGGGGATGTCGCCCACGAGGGGTCCCGCGTTCATCTGGTCTTGAGCAACGCGGGGAAGGGTGATGCCGACAGCTGCGTATGCGGCCCGGGTCAACCCTGAGCAGTCGAAGCCTCCTGGGCCGTTGCCTCCCCACAGATAGGGGATGCCTAGGTGGGCCGAGGCGAACCGGAGCGCCCCGATGGAGGCCCGGGAGGCCGTTGGGTCATCACCGAAGGCCACAGCCAATGCCAGAACGGTCCGAACATAGGAGGCGTCGTGGTTGTAGGTGAAGACCGCACGGGCTAGTCCCTGAGGATGTCCACCGCCGTTGGCGCACAGGAATGCTGATGCCGTGAACGCCGCATCGACGGGGTCGTAGGGCGAGGCGGGATCCGCACCTCCTGGACCCACTAGGGCATAGAAGGCAAATGTCCGGGGCTCGAACTGGAAGGGACCTTGGGCTCCTGCGCCATTCGAGCCGGAGGCGACGCCGGGCAGTTGGGACCGACCGCTATCGGATTCGACCGACCCGATGGCAGCCAACACGTTCCATGGGAGGCCGGGGCAGCGAGCAGCAGCAGCTTGTTCGAGCCCCAGCCACCCTGGAGGCAGAGATGTCTCGTTGCCGCTGCTCGATCCACCCGGTGGGGAGACGGAAGCCGAGCTGTTTGGCGCGGGCGAGCCGACGATGGTGGCAATGACAATGGCGATGCTCATCACCGCGACAAAGACGATTGCGGCGGAGATGGCGATGATCCGACCCACGGGGACTCCTGGACAGGAGGGACGAGGTGAGCCAGATGCTCAGAGGTGCGTGGTCGCCGCCCACAGAGGCTACGACTCCACGAGTCAGTAGATCATCACGGCCAAGCAATAGCAATGCCTCGAGTCGGGTCCGCAGCGATGTCGGATTCCTTGGCTGCGTTGTGTGGGAAGGCAGGCGGGGTTAGCGCCAGAGCCTACGATTCACGACATGAGTGATCATGTCCGCCGAGGTCGACCGGGTCGGTCCCGGCTGCCGGGCGGTTCGGATCTCCATCCGTTCCGACAGGTCCAGATTGGCATCGCTCTGGTGGCGTTCGTGCTGGTGGCTGGCACCTTGGGCTACGAGGCTCTGGGTTTCACCTGGATCGACGCACTCTTCCAGACGGTGGTCACCGTCTCCACCGTGGGCTACAGCTTCCCTCATGCCATCAACACCGGCGTCAAGGTGCTCACCATTGCCTTGGTGCTGCTCGGCGCCGGCAGCTTGGCCTACACCTTCACCGTCACACTCGAACTCCTCATCGAGGGGCATCTACGAGACATCCTCAGGAGGCGCACCATGGAACGCGAGATCGCTCGGATGACGGGCCATGTAGTGGTCTGCGGCTGGGGCCGGGTGGGTCGTGAAGTAGCCCGGTATCTGGTGAATGCGGGTGAGCAGATCGTGGTGGTCGACCGGGACGCCACGCGCTTGGCTGACGTGTCCCACCCGACGGTGGCCGGTGATGTGACCGATGACGAGACTCTGATCCAAGCGGGCATCGAGCGTGCGGGCACCCTCATCGCTGCTCTCGACACCGACTCGGACAACCTCTTTGTCACCGTGGCTAGCCGGTCGTTCCGACCCGATATCCATGTGATTGCGCGAGCTCGAAGCGAAGACTCCGAGGCCAAGTTGCTCCGGGTCGGTGCGGACCGGGTGGTGAACCCGCAGCGGTTGGGTGGCGACCGCATGGCCGCCTTTGTCACCCAGCCTCACGTGGTCGACTTCCTCGACGTCGTCATGCACGACGGTTCGCTCGAGTTCCGCCTGGAAGAGGTCGAAGTAGGCGCTGACTCGCCTCTGGCTGGTGAGACCTTGCGGTCGACGAAGGTCCATGAGCGCACCGGTTGCCTGGTGCTGGCCATCCGAAGGCCTGATGGGTCCTTCACCCCCAATCCTTCGCCCGAGGACCAGGTGCGAGCAGGTGATGTGCTGATCGGTGTGGGAACGGCCGATCAGCTCGCTGCGCTCATGATCTACGCCACGCGCCACTGAGCAGACAGAATCGGGATGCGTTGGCCTGCATCGCTATGCTCGTCTGGCGCATGGAGCGCATCTCGGGGAGGAACTAGCAATGCTCAGCACGATGCAGGACGCACAGCTTCTGGTCAGCGGAATCCTTGGCCACGGCCAGCGGGTCTATGGCGACAGCCGAGTCCTGACGGTCACCGATGCCGAGGGGACGACCATCGAAGCCTCCTTCGCCGAGGTGGCGGCGCGTGCCGAGAAGCTGGCCAAGGCACTGAAGCGCCTGGGGATCGGGGACTCCGACCGGGTGGGGACCTTCCTGTGGAACAACCAAGCTCACGTGGAGGCCTATCTGGCCATCCCGGCCATGGGGGCCGTGCTGCACACGCTCAACATCCGGCTCTTTCCCGAACAACTGGCGTACATCATCAACCATGCTCAGGATCAGGTCATCATCTGCGATGCGTCAATCGCTGGACTACTGGGCAGGGTGCGCGACGAAATCCCCACCGTCCGCCATATCGTCGTGGTCGGCGAGGGTGACACCGAGATGCTCGGCGAGACGTTGGCCTACGAAGATCTTCTGGCTGCCGAAGAGCCCGGATATGACTGGCCGGAATTCGACGAACGCCAGGCTGCCGCCATGTGTTACACCTCGGGCACAACCGGGAATCCCAAAGGCGTGGTCTACAGCCACCGCTCGACCTACTTGCACGCCATGGCCATCACTTCGGGCTCGTCGATGGGCATCAGCGAGCGAGACAGTGTGCTCTCGATCGTTCCCATGTTCCACGCCAACGCCTGGGGAACGCCATATGGAGCCTTCATGACCGGGGCCGATCTGATCATGCCCCAGCAGTTCCTCCAGGCCGCACCCTTGGCCGCCATGATCGAAGGCCTCCGTCCCACCATCTCGGCCGGCGTGCCCACCATCTGGAGCGACCTGCTCCGCTTTACGCAGACGAACCCGGTGGACATGTCGAGCCTGCGGCTGGTCACCGCCGGTGGGGCTGCCGTCCCGCGTCAGCTGATCGAGCGCTACCGGGACGAGTTGGGCGTGGAGATGGTGCAGGGGTGGGGGATGACCGAGACCAGCCCGTTGTGCGCCTTGGCCACGCCACCTCGCCAAGCAGCACCCGACGAGGAGATCGACTGGCGGGTCAAGACCGGCCGTGTGGTCCCGGGCGTCGAGGTTCGCATCTGTGCCGACGATGGAACGGTGCTGCCCAACGACGGCGAATCGGTGGGGGAGTTCGAAGTCCGTGGTCCATGGATCACCGGCTCCTACTACGGCGATCCCGCATCCGACCGGTTCCACGACGGCTGGCTGCGCACCGGGGACATCGGCTCGCTCGACAACTGGGGTTACATGCAGATCAGTGACCGCTCGAAAGACGTCATCAAATCGGGCGGCGAGTGGATCTCTTCGGTGGAACTCGAGAACGAGGTGATGGCTCACCCTGACGTCATCGAAGCCGCAGTGATCGCCGTGCCGGACGAGCGGTGGAGCGAGCGTCCTCTGGTGGCTGTGGTGCTCGAGCCGGGATCCTCGACCACGGCCGACGATCTGGTCGGGTTCTTGACGGGGCGGGTGTCCAAGTGGTGGCTGCCTGAACGGTGGTCGTTCATCGCCGAGGTCCCCAAGACCAGCGTGGGGAAGTTCGACAAGAAGGTGTTACGCGCCCAGCATGCCGATGGCGACCTCGAGGTGCTCGAGGTGTCCGTCGTCGGCGGCAGCTGACCTGTGGCGGACCTGGACGAACTGGCCGGTCGCCTGGACGGCTTGGCCGAGGAGTTAGCCGATGCCGCACTCGATCGTCTGCGTCAGATCGCCGAGTCCGTGGGCGCTGGCGAGGAGCCTGACCCTGGGCTGGCGGCCGAGGAGCGTCGGATCACCCGGGCGCGGCGGGCGGTGGAGAAGGCCTCGGCACTGCTCGGAGGAGGCATGGGCAGTGAAGAAGGCCCGTGAGCCGGAGGCTCGTCTTTAGCCGTCGACCAACCCATTGACGGCATCGATCAGCAGGCGCAGCCGCCCATAGTCCCGCTTGTTGAAGCGCAGGCCCAGGCGGGGCAGGTCGACAACGTCATTGTCTGAACGTTCCGGCGCAAGGGCTTCGATGCGACGTATGGAGCCGGTTTCGACGATATCGGCGAACCTCTGGTTGAGGTCGGCCAGTTGACTCTCGTCGGGGGCGACGGCCATACGCAGGACCAACAGGTCACCCACCCATCGACACGATCGGTAGTTGCGGTAGAAGCCGAGAAGTTCTGACGTGGCATCCGCCACCTCGTCGGTGATGATGAAGAAGGCTCGATCGTCGGGCGATACCAGACCGGCGGGCTCCACCTCTTGGGCCAAGAACTCACTCCAGCCCTCCCAGTAGGTGCCACCGGGCACATCGAGCATCACCATCGGCGCGGGAGTGGCCTTGCCAGTCTGCAGCAGGGTGAGCAGCTCGAACCCTTCATCCAGTGTGCCGAATCCGCCGGGCAGGACGACGAATCCGTCGGACTCTTTGAGCAGCATCAACTTTCGGGTGAAGAAGTAGCGCATCTCGACCAGCTTGGGGTCCTGGTCGATGAATCGGTTTGCGCCCTGCTCGTGAGGGAGCCGGATGTTCACCCCAACCGAGAGATCCCGCCCTGCCCCCTCCATGCCTGCAGCCATGATGCCTGGGCCGGCGCCCGTCACCACCATCCAACCCGCACCGGCCATGGCGGCAGCAAGGGCTCGAGCTTGGCGGTAGGCAGGATTGTCAGGTTGCGTGCGAGCCGAGCCGAAGATCGTCACCTTGAGGCGCTTGCGCAGCGGCTGGAAGACGCGGAAGGCATCGGCCATCTCGGCCAAGGCGGTATCGGCCACCTTGAGGTCGATCACCTCGGTCTCCTCCGCCACGAGATGAGCCACCGTGTCCAGCATGGAGCGATAGAGGCGTCGTTGGCTCGCTGATGGAAGAGCGTCGATCGAGCGGTCGAGTTCCGCCATCGCTGACTCGTGGAGGCCACTGGTGGCAGGCGGTGGAGAGGCCGATGCTGGCCCCTTCTCGGCCCGGCCGCTGGTGTCGGTCATCGTGACTCGGACAGCGCTACGTCTCGTTCGTCCTCAGGTTGCACGCGTCCATACAGCGTGGTGCGCTGGACAAGGTTGCGCCCCAACGGCTCGACGATGGCCCGGAATCCGTCGACGTCCATCATCTGGCCGTGTGAGGCGCCTGCGGCCCGAGAGATGTTTTCGTCCATGAGCGTGCCGCCCAGGTCGTTGCATCCTGCGGCCAGCAGCTGCGTGATCCCGGCTCCACCGAGCTTGACCCAGCTGAGTTGGATGTTGTCGATGGTTCCCCGGTAGGCGATCCGGCCCACCGAATGCATGAGCAGGGTCTCGCGGAACGTAGGCCCTCGACGTGCCTTGCGCTGGAGGTAGATGGGCGTAGCCATATGGACGAAAGGGAGTGGAACGAACTCGGTGAAGCCGCCCGTCTCTTTTTGCAGTGCTCGCGTGCGCACGATGTGGCGAGCCCATGAACGTGGCTGCTCAATGGAACCGAACATGATGGTCACGTTGGACCGCAGGCCCACGCCGTGAGCTTGGCGGTGCACCTCGAGCCACTGCTCTGTGTCGATCTTGTCGGGACACAAGATGGCCCGCACCTCGTCGTCCAAGATCTCGGCCGCCGTGCCAGGCAGCGTGCGCAGCCCTGCATCGCGCAACGTGACGAGGTACTCGGCCAAGGAGACCTCTGAGCGTCGAGCGCCCTCGGAGACCTCGAGGGCCGTGAATCCATGGATGTGGATCTTCTCGGATCCACGGCGCACGGCCCCGATGACGTCGAGGTAATAGTCGCCGTCGAAGTTGGGATGGATGCCGCCTTGCAGGCAGACCTCGGTGGCACCGAGTGCTTCGGCCTCCACCACGCGGGCCGTCACATCGTCGAGGTCGAGCAGGTAGGGGGCTCCGCGGAGATTGAGCGAGAGCGGTCCCTTGGAGAAGGCGCAGAACTTGCACTTGAAGGTGCAGACGTTGGTGTAGTTGATATTCCGATTCACGACGTAGGTGACGTCGTCACCCACCAGATCACGCCGCAAGGCGTCGGCCATGGCGGCAACGGCGAGCACCTCAGAGCCTCGTGCGCTGAAGAGGGTGACGATCTCGTCTTCGTCGGGCACGAGCCCGTCGGCTACGGCGGCGAGAACTTCGGCGACGGCGCTTGTCGAGGTCGGAGCGGTGGCCACGGGTGGCTGGAGGGAGGACGTAGATCCGTCCGGGGTGGTGAGGAGGACTGGGGGAGCGACGTCACCCCCAGATACCCAAGGATGATCGCGTCCAAGCCCCTGGGCATCAGAGGCATCGAGGACTGGGAACCGCAGACGCTCGTCGAGCCAGCGTTGTGGATCAAGAGCCCACTCGGGATAGATGGTGAGGCGTGGAGCAAGCGTTGCCCCGGCTGCCTCGGTGGCAGCCACGAGCGCTTCGAGAGCGGGCCAGGCTCGTTCGGGATTGACGTGGTCGGCGGTGATCGGAGAAACGCCACCCCAATCGTCGATGCCGGCAGCCACGAGAGGCCCGAGGTCGTCAGAGAGGTTAGGTGGGGCTTGCAGGTGGATAGCCGCTGGAAGCACCAGCCGGGCGGCAGCCACCGTCCAGAGAAACTCGTCGGTTGGACAAGGTTCGTGGCGATGCATGGCCGTGCCTGGCTTGGGCAGGAAGTTCTGGATGATGACTTCTTGGATATGGCCGTGTTGGGCGTGGCTGGCGGCGATCGCCTCCAAGGCAATCAGGCGATCAGCCCGTGACTCGCCGATGCTGACGAGGAGGCCGGTGGTGAACGGAATGGCCAGGCGGCCTGCTGCCTCCAACGTCGCCAAGCGCCGAGCTGGCACCTTGTCGGGTGCGCCCCGATGGGCATCCAAGTCGTCTCGCAACGACTCCAGCATCATTCCCTGGCTCGCGGTCACCGTTCGCAGGAGAGCCAACTCGTCGACCGACAGCGCCCCGGCATTGGCATGGGGCAGCAGTCCCGTTTCCTCGAGAACGGCAGCACATGCAGCAGCCAGGTAGGCAACGGTCGAGTCGTAGCCGTGTTCGTCTAGCCACGCTCGTGCCACCGGGTAGCGCTCCTCGGGTGCTTCACCCAGGGTAAGCAGCGCCTCGTGGCACCCGGCCGCTCGGCCAGCCCGAGCGATGGCCAGTACTTCGTCGATCGAAAGATAGGGCGAGGTCAGATGGGCGGGAGCCTTGGCGAAGGTGCAGTAGCCACAGCGGTCCCGGCACAACATGGTCAGGGGAATGAAGACCTTGGGCGAGAAGGTCATGCGATTCCCGAAGGCGGCCGTCCGTGTTGCCGCGGCTCGTTGGGTCAACTCCCCGAGATCGGCATCGAGCAGCGGTGCGTGCTCGGGTGACGGGGAAGATGCCACGAGTGGGGTTTCAGGGTGGACCGCCATCGGCTGCACACTATCCGAGCCTTCTGAGCGGTCCTCCTGGGGCAAGGCCGGAGAGTCAGGTGCCATCGGGTTGGGCCCTCTCAGGCAGAACCGGGTTCCGCCACGTGTCTCCAGAACGCTCGACCAACAGGTCGGCCAATCGTGGCCCCCAGGTTCCTGCAGGGTAGAAGGTGAGCCCTGCTCCAGGCTCGGACCAGGCTTGCAGATAGGGGTCGACAATGCGCCAGGCCTGTTCGACCTCGTCGGAACGAATGAAGAGGGTGGCATCACCGACCATGGCGTCATGGATGAGTCGCTCGTACCCATCGGCAACCCGGGCTCCAGCGAATGACTCGTCGTAGGAGAAGTCCATGGCTACCGACCGAAGGTGAAATCGCTCGCCGGGGACCTTGGCCCCGAACTCGAGGCTGATGCCCTCATCGGGCTGGATACGCACCACCAGGGCATTCGGTCGCAGGTCCCGACTGGTTTGGCGATCGAAGAGCAGATAGGGAACGGGCCGGAACACCAAGGCCACTTCGGTGACCCGAGCCGGAAGACGCTTGCCCGTTCTCACGAAGATGGGAACCCCGGACCAGCGCCAGTTCTCCACCTTGAGCTGCAGGGCCAAGAAGGTCTCGGTCTGGCTGTCTGGATCAACGCCCGGCTCGTCGCGGTAGGAGGCCACGGGCTGGCCATCCAAGGTGCCGTCCGTGTACTGACCGCGCACCGCTTTGTCGACCGCCTCGTCAGGTGACGGAATGTGGATCGATTGGAGCAGCTTCACCTTCTCATCACGGATGCGATCCGCGCCGATACCCGTGGGGGGCTCCATGAGTGTCAGGGCTAGGACCTGCATGACGTGGTTCTGGACGATGTCGCGCAGTGCGCCCGCTGTCTCGTAGAAGCCACCCCGGTGTTCCACGCCGAGACTCTCGGCCACCGTCACCTGGACGTGGTCGACGTAGCGGTGGTTCCAGACGGGTTCGAAAATGGCGTTGGCGAACCGCAGGGCCAAGACGTTCTGGACGGTCTCTTTCCCCATGTAGTGGTCGATCCGATAGATCTGGTCCTCGTCGAAGGCGGCATGCATCTGCGCATCGAGGTCGAGAGCGCTGGCCAGATCGCGCCCGAAGGGCTTCTCCACCACGACGCGGGAGAAGGCGCCGTCGGATGCTGGCTTCGAGCAGCCGTGGTCGGCGAGCGCCTGGCAGACGTGGCCGAAGACGGCGGGAACGGTGGCCAGATAGAAGAGTCGGTTGCCGGCAGTGCCGCTCGTCTCGTCGGCCTCGGCCAGGGCCGCGCGCAACCGGGTGAACGTGTCGGATTGGTCGTAGCCCCCAGAGACGTAGGTGAACGTGCGGGTGAGCTCCCTCCAGCGAGGGCCGGCATCGGGCGTCGCTGCGGTCACCACGTCCTGGAAGTCAGCGTCCGACCACGGCGTGCGAGCCACGCCGATGAGTCGGAATCCCTCCTTCAGTACTCCTTGGTCGGCCAGTGCAGCCATGGCGGGAAGGATCTTGCGTCGAGTGAGATCTCCCGATGCTCCGAACACGACCATGGCCACCGGAGGCGCGGGAGTGAGCGGCGGTGGGTTGGACGGCACGTTGGAACCCTACCGGCGCCTTGTGCATGAGGAGCGGTGGTGCGGCGAGAACTCGTCTGCAGGGTGCCACGCACCATGTCTCGGGTCACCGCTTCCAGACGAGTCGACGGGCTTGGAGCGTTGGCGGCGACGTCCAGCCGATAGCGTGAGGACATGGCCGAACCTCGTATTCAGGTACCGCCGAACTGCGAGTTGACGCTCGGTATGACCTGCATCGACAAGACGACCCCGGGATCTACGACCTGGCGTATGCGGGCCGATGAGCGGTTCGCCAATCCGGCAGGCATCGTCCAAGGTGGCTTTCTGTCAGCCATGGCGGACTCCGCCATGGGGTCAGCGGTCATCACGTGGGCCAGGGGTCAGGGGCGCCGAGTTGTGGCGGCCAACGTGGAGATGAAGACGAGTTTCATGGGGGCGGCCAAGGTCGGTTCGACACTGGACTGCACTGCGCACATCGTCCAGGGTGGGTCGCGGGTGGCCTTCGCTGAGGCGGAGGTCGTTGACGGCGACGGGAGGATCGTGGCGCGCGCCAGTTCTACGTACCTGTTGACCGATCGCACCTGAGGTCCTCCCTGGGCGCTCTGGCGCTTTCGTGACGTCTTGCCCGCCGAGTCTCCGATGTCGGCCCTCGGGCGTTGCTTCGCTGGCTAGAGTTAGGGGAGTACCCGCTAGGTGACCGACTTCGGAGCGGCGCAGGTGGGAGAGACGGTCGGCGGACGCCACCGAGATCATGAGTCGAGGAGGAACGTGGCGCCAGGTCGGATCGGCAAAGGGAAGGGCCTAGGAGGCCTACGCGACGAGGGAACCGAAGTGGTGCGCCTCGTCATCGACTACATCAAGCAGGAGACGCTGGATCCCGTCAAGGGACTTGGGCGCTACGTGCTGTTCGGTGTGGCCGGATCGATTGCACTCTCCATCGGCTTGGCCATTGTCGCCGTGGGGTTCCTTCGGCTGCTCCAGGTGGAGACGGGCAGCACCTTCACCGGGAACCTTTCGTGGATCCCCTACCTGATCTGTGCCGTGGTCGTCGTTGCTGTTGCTGCTGTGGCTGTTTGGGCCATCAGCCGCGGGCAGACGCCCAGTCCGGCCGCTGGAACCGACAAGGAGAAGTCATGAGCCCCGCCGGAGAGAAGATCACCCGGGATGAGATCGAGTCGAAACTGCGAGGGATCACCGGAGATGTCACCGGTGAGGTCGAGTCGGCTCAATCGCAGGCGGTGACGGTGGGCTTGGCTGTTGTCGTCGTTGTGGTTGCCGTCGCCTTCCTCATCGGCCGGCGAGCTGGTCGCAAGCGCTCTGCCGTCCTCGAGATTCGTCGGATCTGAACCAATGGACCCAGTATTCCGATACTTCGAGCGCAAGGCGTTCGGTCATGGCCTGCGCGGCCGTTCCACCTGGCTGGTCCTCGGCGCGGCTGTGTGGATGATCAACCGGGCGCGCCGGAACGACCGCCTCGTCTATCGGACAAAGATCCAACCTGGTGACCGGTTCACCATCTCGTCTTCCACGCCCAGCACTCCGGCACGCTGAGCGACGAGACCCCCATGGGGGATGCCTCCGAGGCTCGAGAGCCCGCGTCTGATCGCAGCCTGCTGTGCGCTGGCGAGCGCGTGCTGCTGCTCGACGCTAAAGAGCGCCGCTACCTGCTCACGCTGCGAATCGATGCCAGTTTCCATACCCATGCGGGCATTCTTGAGCACAACGATCTGATCGGGACGCCCGAGGGATCGACGGTCCTGGGGAGCACGGGGCGGCGTTTCGTCGTCGTGCGGCCCACCTTGGCCGATGCCGTTCTCAAGATGCCTCGCGGTGCTCAGGTCATCTATCCCAAAGATCTAGCGGCCATCCTGATGGAGGCCGACATCTTCCCTGGCGTGCGCGTGCTCGAAGCCGGGGTGGGTTCAGGAGCGCTGTCGATGGCATTGCTGCGAGCCGGGGCTGATGTGGTGGGTTACGAACTCCGGGAAGATTTCGCTGACCGGGCCTCCAAGAATGTCAGCGACCTGGTGGGGGAGGGGTCGTCCTATCGGATCGAGATCCGAGACATCTATGAGGGCATCGACGAGCGGGGACTCGATCGAGTGGTGCTCGACCTGCCTGAGCCATGGCGGGTCGTTCCCCATGCCGCAGTGGCACTGCGCTCCGGGGGCATCATCTGCGCTTATCTGCCGACGATCAACCAGACGCACCAGTTACGCCAAGCCCTCGAGGCCAGCGCGTTCGGCATGGCCCGGACGCTCGAGGTCCTGCACCGGACGTGGCACATCGAGGACCGCTCGGTGAGGCCGGACCATCGCATGGTCGGTCACACCGGATTCATCACGACGGCCCGTCTGCTCATGCCGTTGGTGACGGAGGACGGAAACTCCTAGGAGCACCCCACGAACAGAGAAGCGGACCGGTTCGGTCCGCTAGCGACCTCGATCAGCTCTGTTCGATGAAGATGCACTCGCCTGGGCACTCCTCGGAGGCCTCGACAACGGCATCTTCGAGGTCGCCAGGCACGGCAGCCAATCCAGCGGAGCCGCCTGGATCGCTCTTCACGTCGGCACCGTCCTTGACGTAGGCGAGGCCGTCATCGAGGAGAGTGAAGACCGCAGGTGCGATCTCCTCGCAGAGTCCGTCTCCCGTGCAGAGATCTTGGTCGATCCAGACCTTCATCAGCTGTGCCTCTCCTACCTGTCGCTCGGTCGTATCTGAACTGCTCGTACTTGCCCAGGGCGTCCAACCATCTGGATCCCCCGGGCCGTGCCCCATGCGAGTGGTAACCACTCGTCGGGACCGGTCGGATGGTCATGTTACTGCTTGTGGACCCACCCTCCGCCGACACCGGCTCGGCTCAAGGTTGCCCGCCATGCAGGTGAAGTATCGGGAGTGGTCTGCACTAGCCGAAGGTGCGACACGGTTGCGGCACTCCAAACCCCGATGGTGGTGGACTGCAGGCATGCCCGGTGTAGGGTCGATTCCGAGGGACTACGGGCACCGAAGGGGTGAGTGCGACGGCTGAATTCGACGAGATCGACGGCGGGCAGACGGGAAGCGACGAGGAGGACCTCGAGACGCTCCGTGGACGCGCCGCCACTGCCGAAGAAGAGGTTCAGGTCCTCCGTCGTCGCCTCCAGGAGAGTCCGCGTCGAGTCCAGACGCTGGAAGAGAAGCTCTTGGAGGCCAAGGGTCAGTTGGCCCAGGCCGTCTCGCAGAACGAGAAGTTGACGTTCACCTTGCAGACGGCCAAGGAGCACGTCGCCGCCCTGCGCGACGAAGTCGAGAAGCTGACGCAACCTCCCTCGGCCTACGGCACCTATCTAGGCACCAACGATGACGGCACAGTGGACGTCTTCTCGGGTGGCCGAAAGATGCGAGTGACCCTGAGCCCCGATATCGAGCCCGACGTTCTCCGACGGGGGACTGAAGTGGTGTTGAACGATTCGCTCAACGTCATCCTGGCCCGACCCGGTGAACTGGCTGGCGAGGTGGTGGTCTTGAAGGAGGTTCTCGACGACGGGACGCGGGCCATCGTCTATGGGCGAGCCGACGAGGAGCGGGTGGCCGAACTGTCCGACGATCTGCTCGGCATGAAGTTGCGTTCGGGTGACACCGTGCTGATGGAGACCCGCACCGGTCTGCTCATCGAGAAGCTCGAGCGACCCGAGGTGGAAGAACTGGTTCTCGAAGAAGTGCCCGACGTCACCTATGCCGACGTGGGCGGACTCGATGGTCAGATCGAGGCGATCACCGATGCCGTGGAACTGCCTTACCTCCACCGAGACCTCTATGCCGAACACAAGTTGCCTGCGCCCAAGGGCATCCTCCTCTATGGGCCTCCGGGATGCGGCAAGACCTTGATCGCCAAGGCCGTGGCCAACTCGTTGGCCAAGAAGGTTGCCGAGGTCACCGGGAATACCGACACCCGTAGCTATTTCTTGAACATCAAGGGTCCCGAACTGCTCAACAAGTACGTCGGCGAGACCGAACGTCAGATCCGCCTGGTTTTCCAGCGAGCGCGAGAGAAGTCCGAAGAAGGCGTTCCTGTCATCGTCTTCTTTGATGAGATGGACTCGCTGTTCCGGACCCGTGGGACGGGCATCAGTTCGGACATGGAGTCGACGATCGTGCCCCAGTTGCTGGCCGAGATCGACGGCGTCGAGACGCTCAAGGACGTGATCGTCATCGGAGCCTCCAATCGCGAGGACCTCATCGACCCGGCCATCCTGCGTCCTGGACGTCTCGACGTGAAGATCCGCATCGATCGTCCCAACGAGATGGCCGCAGCGCAGATCTTTGGCCGGTATCTCACACCCGACCTACCTCTTGATGCCGGTGAAGTCGCCGACCTTGGAGGGGGTGACCCGGGTAAAGCCGTCCAAGCGATGATCGAGGCCACCGTGGCGGAGATGTACCGAGACGACGAGGAGAACCGCTTCCTTGAGGTCACGTACCAAAACGGTGACAAGGAGATCCTCTATTACCGAGATTTCTCCTCGGGGGCGATGATCGAGAACATCGTGCGACGGGCCAAGAAGCTGGCCATCAAGCGAGCGATCGCCGGGCAGAGTAGGGGCATCTGCACAGCGGACCTCCTGGAGTCCATCCGTCAGGAGTACAAGGAGAACGAGGACCTCCCCAACACCACCAATCCCGACGACTGGGCAAAGATCTCTGGAAAGAAGGGTGAACGGATCGTCTATATCCGCACACTCATCAGCGATCGCGAGGAGACGACCGGTGGTCGGGCAATCGAGCGCGTGGGGACCGGTCAGTATCTCTGAGCCGGGTGCCAGGTAGGGTCGCTTCGTGGCCATTCCGAAGGTCTGTGGGATCGAGACGGAGTACGGCATCCATGTGGTGGGGGGTGACCCCAACCCCATTGCTGCATCGTCGGCGTTGATCAACGCCTATGCGCACCATGTCGCACGTCAGCAGATCGGATGGGATTTCGAAGACGAAGCTCCGGGCAACGACGCTCGCGGATTCTCCGTAGAGGGGTCCATGCCACCGCTGGTGGAGACCCATCTGGTCAACACGGTGCTGACCAATGGAGCCCGCTACTACGTCGACCATGCCCACCCCGAGTACTCCTCGCCCGAGTGCCTCGATGCCCTCGAGTGCCTGCGCTACGACAGGGCCGGCGAGCAGATCGTCATCCGGTCCATGGAAGCTGCAGCCGCCGTGCTCCGCGACGGGGCTGAACTCGTCGTCTACAAGAACAACTCCGACGGCAAGGGCAACTCGTATGGATGCCACGAGAACTACCTCATGGACAGGGCTACGCCTTTCGCTCGAGTCATCAGCGGAGTCACCCCACACTTCGTGACCCGCCAGATCATCACCGGAGCAGGCAAGGTCGGCTCCGAGACCGACGTTCACAAGCGTGGCTCGGTCGAGTTTCAGCTGTGTCAACGGGCCGAGTTCTTCGAGGAGCAGGTCGGCTTGGAGACCACGATCAAGCGGCCCATCATCAACACTCGTGATGAGCCGCACGCTGATCCTCACCGCTACCGACGCCTGCACGTGATCGTGGGCGATGCCAACATGGCCGAGGTAGCCACCTTCTTGAAGGTCGGCACCACAGCCGTGGTGTTGGCCATGATCGAAGACGATGCGCCCGTGGGTCGGCCCCTGACCCTCGCTGACCCCGTGCGAGCGATGCACGAGGTGGCGTGTGACCGCAGCCTGACTCGACCGTTGCTGCTCGATGACGGATCGACGGCAACCGCGCTTGCCATCCAGTGGACATTGTTCGCCGCGGCCAGGAAGTACTCCGAGGAGCACGGTCTGGCCTGTTTGGGAACGCCTGATGTGGGGGAGATGATCCTGTCCCGGTGGGAGAAGGTCCTCGAGGGTCTCGAGAACGACCCGATGACCTTGGCCCGTCAGCTCGACTGGGTGGCCAAACTGCAACTGCTTGAGGCCTACCGAGATCGCCACGGATGCTCGTGGGACGACCCTCGCCTGGCCGCTGTCGACCTGCAGTACCACGACCTGCGCCCCGCTCGGTCACTGTTCGCCCGGCTCGACACCGAGCGGCTGGTGACGCAAGCAGAGGTCGACGCTGCCGTCGACCAGCCACCTCGAGGGACCCGGGCGTGGTTCCGGGGCCGATGCCTGGCCAAGTGGCCAGCGGCAGTCACGTCGGCCAACTGGGACTCCCTCGTGTTCGACCTGGGGTCGGACCCACTGCGGCGCATCCCTATGATGGATCCGCTGAAGGGAACGGCGGATCATGTCGATGCATTGTTGGAGCAGTGTGCGACGCCGGCGGAGCTGGTCGAGCGGCTGAGCGGCTGACGAGCGAACTGAACGGCCAGGAGAGAGAGCGGCATGCCAGAGAGAGAACTGAAGAAGAAGCCGAGTCCGGAGCGGACCGATGACATCGTC